>CAZCFZ010000047.1:21119-29529 GCA_964498065.1 uncultured Ignavibacteriaceae bacterium | reverse complement strand
TTAGATTAAATACTATTACATATTCTGTAAAATAATGACACTTCCTACATATTTATTTTGTAGGAAAAGTGCCTTTTTATTTTATCGTTTTGGACAAAAAAACATAAATAGTATTTATTTTTTGCTTATTGCATTTTGCTATTAAAGAAATTATTTTTTGCAAATTTCTTTAGTATCATTTGTAAATTTGATAATTTAAGTTTATCAAATAATATTTTTTAAAATGTTCGGAGTAATATTTTCAGTTTTTAAATTATTTAAGAAATAGCAATATCCGTACTAATATATTTATTTCGGGTATTCTAAATATAATTGAGGTTTGAAATGTTTAAAGGAGTAGGTACCGCACTTATAACGCCTTTTGATAAAGACTATAATGTTGATTATAACGCGTTAAAAAAGATTTGTCTTCACCAAATAGCAGGTGGCATAGATGCTATTGTTGTTTTGGGAACAACCGGCGAATCTCCTGTAATTGATTTAAATGAAAGAGAAAAAATCATTTCGACTGTTTTGGAGACAGTAAACGGGAAAGCCGAAATAATTGTCGGCACCGGAACAAATAATACCAAAACTGTTGTCGAACTTAACAAAATAGCGGAAAAACTAAATGCAAACGGTCTGCTTATTGTAAATCCTTATTACAATAAAGGGACTCAAGAAAGTCTTGTCACTCATTATAAATATATTTCGGAAAGAACTACTCTCCCTATTATGCTATACAATGTCCCTTCCAGAACCGGAATGAATGTCCTGCCTGAAACTGCACTCAAAATTCATGATGAATGCAGAAATGTTGTTGCGATAAAAGAAGCGAGCGGAAATATTTCTCAAATTGCACGTTTAATTTCTCAAAAGCCTGAAAATTTTTCGGTTTATTCCGGGAATGATGATCAGGCTTTTTCACTCATAGCTTTAGGCGGTGTGGGAGTTATTTCGGTATTTTCAAATGCATTTCCAAAACATCTTAAAAAATTGACGGATGCTTTATTAAAAAATGACTTAACATCCGCGAGAAATTACCAGAATCAGTATTTAAGCATTATGAATGCATTATTCGTAGAAACCAGTCCGATGCCGATTAAGTATGTTATGAGTAAATTGGGATTATGCGAAAATATTTTAAGACTTCCATTGGCGCCGGTTTCAAAGAAAACGGAAAAAATATTGGATGAAGCAATAGAGACTTTAAAATAAAATTATAAGTCACCTTACACATGGTCATAATCTAAATTATAATCTCTTCTAAATCCGGTTAAGGATCAAGTAAGATTTAAAGCAAGAGTATAAAGTAATTGCGTAACATGAAATCATTATTAATATTTCCTTGATAAAATGGATAAAAAAATTAAATACGGTTTAATCGGCTCGTCAGGCAGACTTGGCAGCGAAGTTAAAAAAGTTTTTGAAGAAGACGGCCACAATCTTGTATTTCAATATGATATTGACGGCGAAAAAAAAGATGATGTACCGGAACTTCTTATCGATTGTTCTTTGCCTGAAGTTTTTTCTCTAACTACAACTTATGCAAATACTTTCAATTCGGGGATAATTGTAGCTACAACCGGATTAAAGCAAAATCATTTTGATGAAATGAAAAAATTATCCGTCAAAGTTCCGGTGGTGCAAAGTTATAATTATTCTTTAGGCATACAGGTTATGCTGAAGATGATGGAATTAGCGAATGAAAAATTGAAAGATTGGGACGTCGAAATTACAGAGACTCATCACAGATTTAAAAAAGATAAACCTTCCGGTACGGCTAAAATGATAAAAGATAAATTGAACAAACCGGATGTAAATATTTCATCACTTAGACTTGGAAACGTCGCCGGCGATCATACGGTAAGCTTCGGCGGTCTTGGTGAAATTCTTTCAATTACTCATAGTGCCACTTCCAGACGAACATTTGCCGAGGGAATATTAAAATCTGCAGAATTTATTCTTGATAAAAAAAACGGACTTTATTCTTTTACTGATGTGGTTTTCCCTAAATAATTTTTTCAAAAATATTAAATTCTATTTAATTTAGGTGATATATGGATTCATACGAAATTATAAATTACATATCCAACTCGGTTAAGAAAACACCGGTACGGATATTCCTTCAAGGAGACTTAAATAAAATTAATTTTAATGATCTTGATTTCTTCGGCACAAATCAATTCGGAGTTTTGTTCTGTGAACACAATGAATTTTTAAAATTCTACGATGAAAACAAAATCCATATTAAAAAATATAAGCTGGAAAACGACAGAAGAAACTCAGCGATTCCGCTAGCCGATCTTACTAAATATAACGCTAGGATTGAACCGGGCGCGATAATAAGGGATTTGGTTGAGATTGGTGATAATTGCGTTATAATGATGGGGGCTGTATTAAATATTGGTGCGGTAATAGGTGAAAGAACCATGATTGACATGAATGTTGTTGTCGGAGGAAGGGCAATAGTCGGAAAGAATTGTCATATCGGAGCAGGAACTGTATTGGCAGGAGTTGTTGAACCGCCAAGTGCCGAACCGGTTATTATCGGCGATGATGTTTTAATAGGAGCAAATGCGGTGGTACTCGAAGGAGTAAAAGTAGGGAAGGGCGCGGTAATTGCTGCCGGTTCCATAGTTGTAAAAGATGTTGAGCCTTATATGGTAATGATAGGAGTTCCTGCAAAACCTGTTAAAAAAGTTGATGAAAAAACTAAAAGTAAGACTCAGCTTATGAACGAATTGAGAAAATTATAATCATATTTATAAATGCCTGTTATTGTACTAAAATATGGCGGAAGCAGTATTGCCGATATTGAAAAAATTAAAAAAGTTGCGGCTGCAATAGCCTCGGTAAAAGAATCCGGTTACGCCGTTGCTGTAGTTGTCTCTGCAATGGGCAAAACAACTGATTCATTAATTGAAACCGCTAAAATGATCTCCAATGATCCTCCTAAGCGCGAAATAGATATGCTGCTTAGTACGGGCGAGAGAATTACCATGTCTTTACTGTGTATTGCATTAAATAATCTAGGTATTGATTCTGTTTCATTAACAGGTTCTCAAGCAGGAATTATTACCAACGATAGACATAACGATGCAAGAGTAATTGAAGTTAGACCGTTTAGAGTTATTGATGAACTTGATAATGGAAAAGTTGTTGTAATCGGCGGATTTCAAGGTGTAAGTTATAAAAGAGATATTACAACTTTGGGAAGAGGCGGATCCGATACAACTGCCATTGCCTTAGCTGCAGCACTTGAAGCCGAACGATGCGAAATTTATAGCGATGTTGACGGTGTGTATACTGCTGATCCCTCGATGATTAAAGAAGCAAAACATCTGCCCGAGCTCTCTTATGAACAAATGCAGGAAATGAGTGAAGCAGGCGCTAAAGTGCTGAACTCGCAGGCAGTTCAATTTGCTAAGAATGCTAATATAGCAATTTATGCCCGTAGTACTTTTTCACAAGGTAAAGAAACGATTATTAGAAAGCTGCCTGCCGGTATTCATAAAGGTGTTTCTTCGATAGTATACGAAAAGGATGTTGCAAGAGTAAGCTTTTGCACGGAAAAATTAAAAGATGATTTGGATTTATTATTCGATTATCTTGACAGTAATCAAATCAAAATAAAAGAGCTGAACTATTTTGAAGAAGAAAATTCTATTAAAGCTTCTTTTGTTATTTCTTATCAGAATATTCATAATTTATCTTTAATACAAAAAGAGCTTAATGATAAATTTAAAAACAATATAAACTTTTATTTGAATTTTGGCACTGTTTCAGTAATAGGTGAAGGAATTAATAACGACAACTCAATTTTAACGGAAACAATAAAGCTTTTAAAAAACAACGAAATTGATGTAAAGGGTATTTCAACCACATCATTCAGAATATCTTTATTGATGGATAGACAAAAAATTAAAGAAGCGGTAAAAATTTGTCATAAAAGATGGATTGAACAATCATAATTTATAATTAAACTCTAAAAGAATCGGAAATATGAAAATAATAGTTCAAAAGTACGGAGGTTCGTCTGTTGCGGAAATTGAAAAGATAAAACGCATAGCAAAAAAAATAGAAGGAAAAATTAACGAAGGTATAAAGCTTTTGGTAGTTGTGTCGGCAATGGGTAAAACTACCGATAATCTTATTAAGCTCGCAAATGAAATTACGGAAGAACCGGTTCCGCGCGAAATGGATATGCTTTTAACAACAGGCGAACAGGTTTCCGCGTCTCTTTTATCTATTGCATTAAATGATTTGGGATTTAATTGTAAATCCCTCAATGCGTTCCAGGCCGGGATAATGACAACCGGAGAATTTACACAGGCTAGAATTAAAAATCTTAAAACAAAAAATATTAAAAACCTGCTGAAAGAAAATGACGCTATAATTGTAACCGGTTTCCAGGGGATTACCGAAGAAGGAGAGATTACAACCTTGGGCAGAGGCGGATCGGATACTTCCGCCGTTGCTTTAGCAGCTGCGTTAAATGCTAAATGCGAAATTTACAGCGATGTTGCTGGAATTTTTACAACCGATCCGAGGCTTCATCCTGATGCTAAAAAATTAAAATATATTACTTATGATGAAATGCTGGAAATGTCCAGCCTAGGGGCAAAAGTACTGCACAGCAGGTCGGTGGAAATAGCTAAAAAATATGGAATAACAATTTATTGCGGTTCAACATTTTCCGATGAGGAGGGAAGTTACGTTATGAAAAAGAATATTGAACAGCCGGTAGTTTCCGGGCTAAGTGTAATGGATAATCAAACTCAGGTTACTCTTTCAAATCTGCCGCTGGATTATAACCTGGTTCAAAAAATATTTGAGAAAGTTGCTAAAGAAGGATTAAATGTCGATATGATTTCTGTAATAAGCAACTCCGGGTTGAATATTTCATTTACTATTATTGAAGAGAAAAAATCTCACGTTGAAAAAGCGTTGACTCAAATATTAAAGGATATGAAGGGATATAATGTTAAATTTCATTCGGGTTTCTCTAAAATCTCAATAGTAGGAATAGGTATGAAGTCCAGCAGCGGTGTAGCTTCAAAATATTTCAAGGCGCTTGAGAAAATACCGGTTAAACTTGTTACAACCTCTGAGATAAAAATTTCATGCCTCGTTGAAGAAAAATATAAGGAAAAGGCCGTTAAATCACTGGTGAATGTTTTTGAATTATAAGTTCATAAAAAAAATCGGAGATGAAAATCGACGCTGCAGAATTAAGACATAAACTTCATCAAAATCCCGAACTATCATTCAATGAAATTGAAACCACAAAATTATTAATTGATTCAATAAAAAAACTTGATAACTCGGATAAAGTCGTAATCCACACACCGTACAAAACCGGGCTGTTGGTTGAATATAAATGTACAGATCAAAGTTACTCTCTTTTTAGAGCAGACATCGACGCTTTGCCTATCAAAGAAAAAACCAACGCAGAATTCAAATCGAAAAATGATTTTATGCATGCATGCGGGCATGATGTTCATACTGCAATTCTTTTCAATCTTTTACAGAATGTTCTAAAGGAAAAAATTCAAAAGAATATTTTATTCTTATTTCAGCCGGCGGAAGAAAGCGGGGGAGGAGCATTAGAGTTTTTTAAAACAGGTATATTTAATAATTATCAAATTGAAAATGCTTTTGCTCTGCATGTTACGGATGATTACTCCAAAGGAACAATAGCAAGCACTAAAGGCGTACTCTTCGCTTCTTCTCTTGAGATCAACATCGATTTTGAAGGTGTAAGCTCCCACGTTGCTTTTCCGACTGAAGGTAAAAATGCCTTTAATGCGTTAAGGTTATTTGTTGATGCTGTTGACCAAATGCCGAAGAGTATATCCGATCCCTTTGTCTTCGGGATCGGGAAAATTTCTGCAGGTGAAATTAGGAATATAATTCCGGGAACCGCGCGTCTTGAAGGTACCATGCGCGGACTCAACAGCCAAAAGGTGTTGAATTATTATAAAACTGTTGTAGAAAAATCTTTAGGGATTCAGCAAATTACTGGCGTTAAAATCAACTGCGAACAAGGTTCGAATTACCCTGAAGTAATCGTTAATAACAATTTATATAATCAATTAATACCAGTCCTATCCTCAAAGTTTAATTTTATCGATTGCGGTTATAAAATGACCGGGGAAGATTTCGGATTTATTTCCCATCAATATCCGTCTTTTATGTTTTGGCTGGGTACCTCTACAGGTGAAAATCACGGTCTTCATAACCCAAGGTTTTTACCCGACGATGATGTAATCTCAATTGGCACATCAGTATTCATGGAAATCTTAAAAAAAATTATTTATTAAAAATTTTACTTCAAACTCTTTAGTACACTTTACAATCCAATTAGAATTACCGATTTATAATATGCAATACATAACCTCATTAAACTGCTAATTTGTTTACAATTCATTTTTGTATTAAAATTATTCACTTATCTCAGATAAAGAATCATTGAACCGATTTAAATCTTTATTTTATTGATTTTTAACTTTGCAATTAAGGGCATGCAATTTGAGGAGTTATTATTACTGAAGTTCTTTTGTTTATTGGATTAAGTAATATTAAAGACGGGAGTTCCGGAGAAATCCGTGGAGGGCGCTCCCGTCTTTTTTTTTATTTTAGTAGTGATTCCGGTTCCAAATGAGCGGATTCAATATCTTTAAAATATTTAACTGTTCCGACTTTTAATTCATAATTAGAAGCATCATCACAAACAATTATACCTTTTGGATGTAATTGTAATGCACTTACAGTCCACATGTGATTAACTCCTTCTTCAACAACTTTAGCCAATGCTCTGGCTTTACTATGCCCGCTGATAATTATCAAAACTTCTTCGGCATCCAATACGGTTTTTACACCGACAGTTAATGCTGTTTTAGGAACCTTTTCAATATCATTATCGAAGAATCTTGAATTTGCAATTATCGTATCCATAGTTAGGGTTTTTACTCTTGTTAAAGAGCCTAAAGATGAACCGGGTTCGTTAAATGCAATATGCCCGTCAGGGCCAATGCCGCCTACAAATAATTTAATTCCACCGGCGTCTTTAATTCTTTTTTCATAACTATTACATTCCTGTTCCAGATCTTTTGCATTCCCGTTCAATATATTTACATATTTTCTGTCAATATCTATATGATTAAAAAAATTATTGTACATAAAAGAATGATAACTTTCGGGATGATCTTCAGGTAAGGCCACATATTCATCCATATTAAAAGTGGTTACATATTTAAATGAAACAATTCCTTTTTTATTTAATTTTGCCAGCTCTTTATACATTCCTATGGGTGAAGAACCTGTAGGCAATCCCATAACAAAGCGTTTTGATGCAGTTGGTTGGAATTCCAAAATTCTGCTGGCAACATAATAGGCCGCCCACTTAGATACCATATCATAATCAGGTTGAATAATCAGTCGCATTTTTTCTCCTTTGCATTATAAAGTATCATCATTTGATGATTAAAAATCTATCCTGCTTTTAGGATAAAAAAATCATTAACGATGTTAGGTAGAATAAATAATTTCCAAATTTTAATGAGGTAAATATATATTTAATTATTTAAACTCACTTTATTAATATCTAATTATTAGCAATATATTCACATTCTTTAGGGATCTCAGGCTTTACTATTAAAACATCTTCCTTTAATAGAGCAACTTTTCCGGCTTCCATACCTTTCTTTTTAACTACATATTTTTTTTGCGTGAAAGAAACAGGAACCAGGCCCGCGGTTTTTGCCTTACTGTGAAATGCAGCTAATGAAGCAGTCTTTTTCAAAATAGGTTTAGGTATTGTTTCTTTGGCATTTTCAACTCTTAACACTACATGAGAACCGGGAACGCTGCGGGCGTGGAACCAGTAATCGTTTTGTTTTGCAAATTTGGTTGTTAATAAGTCGTTATTCTTGCTGTCTTTACCTACAAAAACATGATATTTTGATTCAATTATATAATGTTTGAAACTGAATTGGGTGTCATGATCTCGTTTTTCAGAGGTTTTGACATTTAATTTTAATTCTTTCATAATATTATCGTAGTCCTCAATATCTTTGGAATTATTAAATCTTTCTTCCAATTCTTTAAACTTTAAAAATTGCTTTGAAAAATTTTTATAAAGCTGTTTCGACTTTTCAAGTTTTATTTTATCACTTCTCGATTTATCAAAATAATAATCGACATTTTTTTGAGGGGTTAAAGTTTCATTTAGTTTTACTGTTAATGCCAAATTATCATTATATATATCAAAAACTTCAATGCTTTTCATGCCCTGGTGAATTAATGATAGATTTATTAGTAGCAAGTTGCCGATTTTATTATACTCTTTTTCTTTGCTGCCCGTATCAATTACACTTTTTAAATTATTTAATTTTGAAGAAATCCTGGATAACTCTTTATCAATATG
>CAZCFZ010000047.1:0-21019 GCA_964498065.1 uncultured Ignavibacteriaceae bacterium | reverse complement strand
TCTTTTGTATCGCCGGTATCACATCTAAATTTCGCTTCGGCAGCTATTTCCTTACCAATAAACGGATATTTCTTTTTTAGAGTTTCTAAAGTATAATTTGAATCGGTTAATAAATTAAGGTAGTTATAATTAGTAATGAAATTGGTTGTGTTTAATTCAATTAAAAGATTTTCATTATCATTTCCGTCCGGGGGATTTTTAAAATATTTCAAATTGTTTTCTGCATTAACAAAACAAACATTAGTAAACTTACCCCGGATTAGAAAAAAAAGACTGCCTTTATCAGTATTTATTTTTATAATCCTATCCGAGTCAGCAATTTCCGTTGATATGAATTTTGCCGGTATTAAATCTTCAAAGAAGTCGATTGTATTTCTTTTTGCCCGGTTATAGTTCTCTTTTAAAGTAATAAAAGGGAAGCCCGGGTTAACCGAAATTTCAATAAAATATTTTTTATTATTTTTTATTAGCTCTATTATAAGAATATCTTTTTCTTGAGAGAATATTGAATTAATGGCACTATCCTTTAGTACATCGTTTATCTCAATTATAAACCTATTTAGAAAAAAATAATTCTTTATCATTACCAAATGAAAATTTAATTACTTATACCACAAAATTAATTATAAATAAGTTAAATCTTTATGCATTTAAATAAAAATAACTATACATTATTAACGCATAATTTGATACAATTATTAAAGAGAGGAAAAATTTAATATTAATTTTTGAGGTTAGAAATGCCAAGAATAAGTCATATAGTCCTTCCGGTTACGGACTTGCAGAAGTCGCGTGATTGGTATGTCGGCAAGCTAGGATTTAAAGTAGAGAGGGAATTGGAAGGTGTGTTGGGGATTAAGGACGAAGCAGGCCTTACAATCTTTCTCTGGCAAGGCGAAGACAACCTGGCCGGACGAAAAATTACACTCACGATTGAAGTCGATAACGTAGATAGAAAGTATCAAGATCTGCAAAGTGAAGGTGTGGAATTTGTCAGCCCGCCCAAGGTCCAATTTTGGGGATATGGAGCTGAAGTCCTGGACCCTGACGGCTATATGAATCACCTTTGGGACAGCGAAACGATGAATAAGAACATGCAAGAATGAATATTAGTCCGGGTATACGCTTCGAGGTTTTTCTGCTAAAAACTGCATACAGTTCTAGCAGTTATATAAAAAGTCAAGTTACAATTAAATTTATGCATTTAAATAAAATATTCCTTAAATTTATGTACATATAATTAAGCACGGGGACTTTATCACTACTCAATGACATCTATAGGACAAATCAAGATTAATAAGTTGAAAGTAAAGAAGGAAAAATATAGAATAGTTATATTTTTTGTGATATGAGACTTTTATATAATCTGAAAGATATGGGCAAAGTTTATATATTTACTAATAAAATTTTTATATTAAAAAACCTTGAAAATAGAACAAAACATATCGCGTCTCAAATATCTACTCAAACTTTTCAATATTTCCATTGAAGAGTTATTAGAAAACATAAATAAGGGGCTTAAAAGACCTATTACAAAAGAAGAAATCTTTTCAAAAGAAATAAAACTTAACTTTTTAAAAAGAATTGATAGGTTTTTTAACAAAGGATTACATTATTATCTTGATCCCAAAGCTCCCGAGACATCGAAAGAAGCTAGTATATTTTTTAGGAAACAGAGTTTCAATTCAGAGCTCAATATTGGTGCAAAGAAAATTGTTAATTATTTCGAAGAGTTTAAGATTTCTCTATCTGCAATATCTAAGTTAGCCGACTTAGAATACCATAGAACATTTCCTTTCTACAATCTTTCAGACGATCCTAAAATAGTAGCCGATAAGCTTCGAGAAAGACTATATCCTTTATTCACAAATGATTTAAAAGAATTCTTAAAGTCACTAATTTTTAAATTTGCGGAAAACAATATTTTAGTCTTCGAATTTGTTGAAACTTGGAATAAAAAAGAAAAAGTCAATATTGACGGTTTCTTTTTAAATCCGAATGTCATTGTACTAAAGAGACAGCAAAGATTTTTTAGACGTGAGATCTTTACACTAATACATGAGCTTGGCCATTTTTTGTTAAATGAAGAAGAAATCGAAAGCTTAGATTATGATTATCTCGCTAGACAAAATTTGACTTCAATTGAAAAATGGTGTAATGATTTCTCTTTTTATTTTTTAGCCGGAAAATATTATGCAGAATTAGATAAGATTCAAAAAGCAGAACCAAAAAACGATTACCATCATGACATCATTGAGGAATTATCAAAAAAAACCAATCTAAGCAAAATTGCTCTTTTTACCAGACTCCTTCTACAAAACAAAATTGCACAATCTGATTATGATAAAATTCATAAAGATTTTGAGGAAAACTATTTCGCTAAATTTAAGGAGGAGAAAAAACAAAAAGAATTAGAAAAAGGACTTGGGATAAAACCCGAGGGTAGGACACCTCAGCCAATAAAATCGCCACTACTTATTTCAACAATTCAAACGGCTTTTTATGAAGGAGTTTTAAACGAATACGAAGTTTGTAAACAGTTAAATATTAAGCCAGATAAAATAGGTGAATATATCCAATGAAAGTAGTAATTGATACTAGCTCTTTGTTGTCTTTGGTACGTTACTACTTGCCATTTGATAAAAGCAAAGTTCTTTATGATTTCATAAAGTCCAAAATAGAAGCCAAGGACATTTTAATATTAGATAAAGTTTATGATGAATGTTATTACACCGCTCGTGGGATTGTAGTAAGTACATTAACCTATCTTAATGAAAAAAAAATCTCATTAAAACAACTGAATTGCTTCCCAATAAGAAATATTTTAATCAACTAGAAAATCAATTTATAAATGGCTCGGCAAGAAATAAACTCTCAGACACTGAATTTGAAAATCGGAAAAATGAATTTATAGAATCTGCTGATACAAAGCTTTTATTATATAGTTTGTATAATAAAGATAAAGGCATCATTGTTGTCTCGGAGGAAACAGAGGTTGGTAATGATTATAAATCCTTTAAAAAGTTACCATCTCTTTGTAAAATTTTAGAACTAGAAATCATAACTCTTCCTGAATACCTAGATAAATCTGATGGTATCAATTTTGAATTTAAATAGTTTAACATTACTTTTTTTTGCTTGTTTATTTAAACCCACAATACTTTTTAATCTTAAATGGAAAATAACATCTTGAAAAAGTAGATAATAAATTATTTAGCGTTTTAACAAACTAAAATCAGCTTAACATAGTATTTTAATTCTACAGTTTTCACACGCTTGGAATCCAACTACATTCTAACAAACCTGGCCAAGTAGTTTTTTTAGATTTTTAAAATAAAAATCCCCCAAATTATATTTATAAAGTGGGGGAGACTAAGTTATTAAAATTAAGCCGATTATTCCGTAGCTCTTCTTAACCGCTTTAGTACTAATCTTACGAGAAAAGCGGCAACTAATGAGGTAACTAAAAGGAATAAGAAAAATTGCCAGATTTCCCAGTGTTCGTAAAATCTTCCTATAAAACCGGAAAGATAACTTCCGGCTGCAGTAGCAACAAACCATGCACCCATCATTAAGCCTTTCATTCTTGGCGGAGCAACCTTGGATACGAATGATAAACCCATCGGGCTGAGAAACAATTCTGCAATCGTTACTATAAAGTATGTGGATATTAGCCAGTAAGGAGTTACTCTTTCCGCAGAAGAATATCCTGCCGTACCGAGTTTAGCCATGCCGTGCGAAGCAATTATCATCAACAGGTAAGCTGAAGCAGCAATAACCATTGCAATACCCATTTTACCCGGAGTGGAAGGTTCTTTGCCTCTTTTATTCAGCCAGGCGAATCCGCCGACAATTAACGGAGTTAAAAAGACGATAAACATCGGGTTAAATCCCTGGAACAATTCCGGGGCAATCGGATTTGAATTCGGAAGATAAGTTAATTTATAAACTATTATTGCTGCAGCAACAACAACGGCAGTAACACTCCAGCTTTTTACTTTTTTACTTGCATCTTTATTAAAGATACCTATTAATCCAAGTATTATTGCGATTAATGAAAAAAGTGAAATTGGATCAAATAATAAGAATGTTACTTTACCGACATGCGTAACCGTATAATTTTTTGCAAACAGAGTTAAGGTAAAACTATTTTGGTAATATATCATCCAGAAAAATATAACTATTGCAAAAAGCGTTACAAGTGCGCCTATCCTGGATCTTTCCTGTTCCTTTGTTAATTGTATATCACGGTCGTTATTCACCTGATTTTTCGATTGGTAGTCTGCATCCTTATAATATTTTCTGAATACCGTGAATACAACTATTGAGATTAACATCCCTATAGAAGCCAAAGCAAAACCGGCATTATATCCTTCCGATAATGTCATATGAAAATTGTTTATCATAAAATTTTTAATAGAATCAGCGGCATACGGAGCAAAGAATGCACCGATATTGATTCCCATATAAAATATGTTGTAAGCCGCATCCTTTAATGAACCGGAAGCATGCGAATAAAGGTTGCCTACCAAAACAGAAATGTTGGCTTTAAATAATCCGTTGCCGAGAATTAATACTACTAACGCAAAATATAAAAAAGTAGGTTCCTTAGTAGGTATTGCCATAAGAGCATAACCTATTGCAAGGATTAAGGCCCCCATAATAATAGTTTTGCTGTAACCGAAAACATTATCCGCCAGCCAGCCGCCCACCAAAGGAGTTAAATAAACCCCGCCCAGAAATAAGCCGTAAACATTACCTATGGTTGTATCATTCCAGTGGAAATTTTCGCCCATGTAAAGCACGAAAATTGCCATCATTGTGTAAAAGCCAAAGCGTTCCCACATTTCGGTAAAAAATAAAACATATAAACCTTTTGGGTGATCTTTAAACATTAGCTACCTCATTTTTGATGATTAGTGGTAAGATTTTGTAATCTGTCAGGCATGTATTTAATAGGTATAAATGAATGTTTTTTAATAGTCAATTGAAAGTTAATTGATGCCAAATATAATTTTTTTTTAGTTATTTTCATAATTATCTATTTAGTTAAATTGATTGAATTAACAACTATTATTCCGGTAATAAGCCATTTTGTTGTTTAAGAAAACGGCTTTTGATATATTTGATCCGATGAAAAAAATTCTTCATAACCCGTTATTTAAGAAGCTTCTTATAGCTTTTGTCGCATTTGTTGTATTTGTATGGTTTATGAATTCTATCGTAATGCCCTGGTATGTAAGTTCCCCGGAGAAAAAGGTTCCGAATGTAGTGGGTATGAAAGAAGAAAATGCAATTAAAACATTAAAAGACTCAGATCTTGTTCCTATTATAAGTGATACATCTTACGAAATACAATATCCAAAAGGCACAATAATATTTCAGAGACCGCTGGCTAACGACACTGTAAAAATAGAGCGTAGAATATACCTGGTATTAAGCGGCGGTCAGCCTATTGTTTCCGTACCGGTGTTAAAGGGAAAATCACTAGTCGATGCACGCTTTTCATTAGAAAGGATAGGATTAAATTTGGGAAAGATCGATTCTATTGCTTCCGACAATCCGAAAGATATGATATTTGATCAGCAGTTTGCACCGGGAACTCAGCTTAAACAAGGAGATTCCGTAGGTGTAAGCCTCAGCATCGGACAGGGGATAGGTACTATTTTGGTTCCTAACTTAATAGGAAAATCTTTACTTGAAGCTGAAAAAGTTTTGGCCGACAGTTCGTTAAAAGTAGGAAAAATTAATTATCAAAGATCGTTTTCATTGCTGCCTAATACGGTACTCGATCAATATCCCAGTAAAGGAAATAAATTGAATCCTGGCGATTCGGTCGATCTATTTGTTACTAAAGCCGCAGATTCGGAAAATGAACATCAAAATTCAGGACAATAATGAAAATTCTAGCAACATCAATATTAGCTGCCGATTTATCAAATTTATCGCAGCAAATCCGTCTGGCTGAAATCGGCGGTGCGGATTGGATACATTGCGATATTATGGACGGTCACTTTGTCCCGAATCTTACTTTCGGGCCAATCATTGTTAAAGCTGCCAGAAAATCAACAAAGCTTCCTTTGGATGTACACTTGATGATAGAAAATGCAGATAAATATTTGGAAATCTTTGCCGAGGCTGGCGCTAATTCTTTAACTGTTCATCAGGAAGAAGTAATTCATCTAAACAGAACTTTAACAAAAATAAAAGAATTAGGAATGAAAGCAGGTGTTGCAATAAATCCTTCTACACCGGTCGATTTTCTAAAAGATATAACAGATAACATGGATCTTTTACTTATTATGTCGGTTAACCCGGGATTCGGCGGACAAAAATTTATACAAAATTCGATAAAAAAAATAAAAGATGCGGTTGAATTGAGAAAGAAATCAAAAGCTGATTTTTTAATTGAAACTGACGGAGGTTTAGATAACAAAACCATAAAGCCTGTATTAGATGCCGGTTGTGATGTTTTTGTGGCTGGCTCTTCAATATTTAGATCGGATAATGTATCGGCAGCTGCTGCTGAGTTGAAAAATATTATAAGGTAAATTCTATGGTTGAAAAGTTGAAGAATAATAGACTCGCATTAGTCGGCGGTACGATTATTACACCATTTAGAGTTGTAAAGAACGGTACTATTATAATTGAAAATACAAGAATTTCTGAATTAGGAAAATCTATCGATGTTGAAATACCCGATGAAACGGAAATATATGATGTAAGCGGAAGATTAGTCTGTCCGGGATTCGTCGATCTGCTGGTACATGGGGGTGCAGGCTACGGTTTTGCAGATGACGATGACAGCAGCATAGAAGCTGTTTCCGGATATTTTTTAAAATATGGCTCAACATCGGTGCTTGCTTCGCTTTTTGCAAAGCCGGAAAAGCTGCTGCTAAGAGATCTCCGAAGAATAGCAGATTACATTGAAAGCCATCCGGATTCCAACATTCGCGGTATACACATGGAAGGTCCCTACCTGAATAAACAGTTAAAAGGTGCAATGAATGAAGATTATCTTTGGACGCCGAGTATTGAATCATGGGAAAAAATTTGGGAAGCATCCAAAGGATATGTAAAGATAATGACTATCGCTCCGGAATTACCGGGAGCATATCCGGTTATGAGAGCGGCTGCAAGACAGGGTGTTGTTCTTTCAATCGGCCATTCTATGGCTTCTTACGATGATATTGAAATTGCGATTGATAACGGCGCTGCACATGTAACTCACATATTTAATGCCATGAGACCATTCCATCACCGGAATCCCGGAATCATATTAAGCTCTTTACTGCGTAATGAATTAAAAATTGAATTAATAGCCGATACACTTCACGTTCACCCTGCAGTTATGGAACTGTTAATAAAATTAAAAGGAGCCAGCGGAATAATACTTGTTTCCGATTCCATTAGGGCAGGGGGAATGCACGAGGGAGAATATGAATTTGCAGATCAAAAAGTTTTTATGAAGGCAAAAAAAGCTTTTCTTGCCGACGGCACCTTAGCCGGAAGTACTTTAACTTTGAATATTGCAATAAAAAATATGGTTGAAACTGCCAATGCAAAACTTACGGAAGCTGTTAGAATGGCTTCGTTAAACGGTGCTAAAGTAATAAATTCCGACCATAAAAAAGGAATTCTTGCGGTAGGTAAAGATGCGGATATCGTTGTGCTGAATGAGGATTATGAAGTTGAGACCACCATCTTAAACGGAAAAATAGCTTATCAAAAAATTGATTCTTAAATATTTAATTTTCATATCCAGAATAATAAGGTGACGGATAGTCACCTTTTTTTTAAATTGTGTAAGAATACTTTAAAAATATTTTGTGATATTTCGTAAGAGCAATTAAATTAATTTCATATTTATAAATTTATATTTTAGTTTATGATTAGCATTACTAATGAAAGCGGATTAATAGTTCAAGTAGTAAATTTATCATTCGGTGATGTATTCAAAAAATTCGGCACGGATTACAAAATTTTTAGAGAGGTTTATCAGCCGGGTTTATTAGGACTGGAACTTCGTAATATTCCGGGAAAACTTGCCGACAATGTTCAAAAAATAGTACTAAACGAAAGAGAGATTTGTTACAAGAATGTAGATAGTGAAAAGAAACGTACTAATCTTTTTATTCCCGGAACCATCAGCAGTATGAAAGAACTTTCGAGAAGAATTCTTGCTGACGGTGATGAAGATTTAGGCTATAAAATTGTAAATGTTATAAAAAATTATGAAGAATATAATTATAAGACTTATAATATCGGAAACAGGAAATTCAGTTTCGATAAAGCTTATGTTATGGGGATACTGAATGTTACTCCTGATTCTTTTTCAGACGGAGGAAAATTTTTTAACAAACAGGACGCGGTAAAGCATGCAATACAAATGATTGAAGATGGAGCGGATATTATAGATGTCGGCGGCGAATCTTCAAGACCGGGCTCGGAGGGAGTTTCGGCCGACGAAGAATTAAGCAGGGTTATTCCTGTTATTAAAGATATTTTATCCCGTAAACCGGAAACAATTATTTCGATAGATACAACAAAAAAAATAGTTGCATCCGAAGCACTAATTAATGGCGCTAAAATAGTGAATGATATCAGCGCTTTAACTATGGACCCGGACATTACCGAAGTTATAAAAAAGAATGACGCTGCTGTCGTTCTTATGCATATGAAAGGTACACCCAAAACAATGCAGAGTGATCCTCAATATAATGATTTAATAAAAGATATCTATGATTATTTGTCTCAAAGAATTAATAAAGCAAATAAAAGCGGAATCGGGAATATTTTTATTGACCCGGGTATTGGTTTTGGGAAACGATTTGAAGATAATTTTGAATTAATAAGAAGGCTGGAGGATTTTAAAAGTTTGGGTTACCCGATTTTAATTGGCGTCTCCAGGAAATCTTTTATCGGAAAAACGTTAAATTTGGGATTGGAAGAAAGAGATACTGCAACTGCATCTGTAGAATCTGTGGCAATTAGAAACGGAGCAAGAATTATTCGCACACATAATGTGAAAAACGGCGTTCAAGTTTGTAAATTATTAAACAATTTTATTTAAAGAAAATTAAATGTTTGATCTATTCAGAATAGGCTTTTTAACCGTATCCTTTACCGATATTATCGATATTGCAATTGTAACGTTTATAATGTACAAACTTTACATGCTCTTAAGAGGTACTATTGCGGCTCAAATATTTATGGGCTTAATGATAATTTTCTTATTCTATTTTATTGCCCAGGCTGCAAATTTCAGAGCCTTAAGCTGGTTGTTAAAATTAATAACGGACATTTGGGTAATTGCATTCATAATTTTATTTCAACCCGAAATCAGGCGGCTCTTAGTTATAGTTGCCAGGAATCCTTTCTTTAAATTATTTGTAAAATCGGAATCCTTTGAAGGCGCAGAAATAATAGCCGATGCTGCGTTCGATCTTTCACAGAAGCAGCATGGTGCATTAATTATAATTATTAAATCAACCGGCATTAGAGGCTACACTGAAACCGGTGAAATTATGAACGCTAAAATAAGCTCAGCACTCTTGAGCTCTATATTTTTTCCCCGGTCGCCACTTCATGACGGTGCCGTAATTGTTCATAATAATGTTATTGAAGCTGCCGGATGTACGCTCCCTTTATCAACAACTACGACTATTAACGGCGATCATTTGGGTATGCGTCATAGAGCAGGGCTTGGAATTTCAGAACAAGCTGATGTAATTAGCGTGATTGTTTCCGAGGAAACGGGGGCAATTTCTATTGCAGAAGACGGAAAAATGACTAAAGGTCTTTCTAAAGAAGCTTTAAAGAATATTTTGTCTAAAGCCTTTAAGAGTCCGAAGATAAAAGGATGGAGAGGCGCAATTGAACAAATATTTAAAGAAAAATAAAATATGTGCTGTAATTCCTTTTTATAATGAATGTAAAACCATTGAAAAGATAATAACACAAACTTTAAATTTTGTTGATTTTGTAATAGCAGTCGATGACGGATCAGTTGATAATTCCGCGAAAGAGATTCCTCAAAATGAAAATATAATCTTATTGTCGTTTAAACAAAATAAAGGAAAAGGATTTGCACTTAAAGCCGGTTTTGAAAAAAGTATTAGTTTAAATACCTGCTGTACAATTACACTTGATGCGGATTTTCAGCATCCGCCGGAAATTATACCTGCATTGGTTTCTAAACTTTCTTATTTCGATATTGTCGTCGGCAACCGTTTGACTGATACACGATCAATGCCGGTGCAAAGAATTGCAAGCAATAAAATAACCTCGTTTCTATTGAGTATTAAAACAGGTATTAAACTTAAAGATACTCAGTGCGGTTTTAGAGGATTTAAAACGGATATTCTAAGAAATATTTTACCTTCTCATAACGGCTTTGAAGCGGAAAGTGAAATATTGGTAAAAGCTGCCGGAATGAATTATAAAATAGGTTTTGTTGATATACCTGCAATTTACGGTAATGAAAAAAGTAAAATGAAATCTTTCAAGGCAATAAACGGATTTTTAAAAGTTTTGTTTAGTTGAATTATGGCAAAAAGTAAAAAATGGGAAATAAAAGGACTCAAAGAAAAAACATCGTTCGCCGTTTCAGCTAAAATTGTGCTTAAACAAAGGCTGAAAACATTATTATCCTCAATTAGAATTTTCTTAAAAGATGAATCCGTTGAAAATCTTCATGAGATAAGAATATCTTTAAGGAGATTGCGCTACAACATGGAGATTTTCTTATGCTGTTTTGATAAGAAAAAATTTTTAGTATTTTATAAAAAAATCTCTCTTCTTCAGGATTTAACCGGGAATAAAAGAGATTTCGATGTCTTAATTGAAAATATTAATTCACTCCGGGCTGATAAAGAGGTGAAAGTAATAGATCCTTTTTTAAAAATGATTGAAGGGAAAAAATCTATTTTGCAGGATGAATTAAAGCTAAAACTAGTAGAATTCATTCATAGCAAAGAGCTGAAAGATTTTAATAAAATGTTATCTTAATTTGGAGGTTATTATGAAACTAAAATATTTTTCTCATTCCGCATTTCAAATAACGGCAGATAACGGAAAAGTTATTTTAATTGATCCGTTTTTAGATGATAATCCAAACTCACCCGTAAAATCGGATAGTGTAAATGCCGATTATATTATTTTAACTCATGCACACGGTGATCATATCGGTGATGCGTTTAAAATAGCTAAAAGATGCAATTCAAATTTTATTTGTGTTAATGAATTAGGCAATTATTGTGCAGAGAAAGGATTTAATGCGCATAATATGCATATAGGCGGAGGCTTTGATTTTGATTTTGGCAGAGTAAAATTTACAATCGCACATCATGGTTCGCAAACACCCGATAACCGGTATGCCGGAGAACCTGCTGGTGTTATCCTTTCGATTAACGGAAAAAATATTTATCATACCGGGGACACTGGATTATTTTATGACATGAAGTTAATCGGGGAAATGAATCCTATTGATTACATGTTATTGCCTATCGGAGATAATTTTACAATGGGTATAACGGATGCTGTAAAAGCGGTTGAACTGGTCAACCCGAAATTAGCAATACCGATGCATTATAATACTTTTCCGGTAATTAAAGCTGATCCTGAAGAATTTAAGAAAAAGGTAGAGGGAATAGGGAAAAAATGCAGAGTGTTAAAATTCGGTGAGGAGATAGATCTTTAAAAGAAATAAAACATAATCCGAAGTTATATATTAAATTTTTTGCAAAAATATTTATTTATTATTATATGAAAAGAGAGTAATAATAAGTATTTTAAAAAAGTCTTTTATAACTAATCATTACATTGATGAAAATTCCCAATATATTTGAAATTTTTTAATGGCAAAAGTTATTTCTATAGCAAATCAAAAGGGCGGAGTGGGTAAGACTACTACTGCTATTAATTTATCATCTTCATTGGCTGCTGCTGAAAAGAAAACATTACTCATTGATATCGATCCTCAATCAAATTCTTCTTCAGGCTTAAGTGTAACAAACCATTCTCCTTCGGTATATGAAGTCCTGATCGGTGCGAACGAAATTGAAAATGTAATTATAAATAGTTATATGCCGTTTCTGGATATTCTTCCGTCGAATATTAATCTTGTCGGCGCCGAAATTGAAATGGTTGATATGCCTGATCGCGAAGGGCTTTTAAGAGAATCAATTGCAATTATAAAAGATAAATACGATTATATAATTGTAGATTGTCCGCCTTCACTTGGTTTGCTTACTTTAAATTCTTTGTCTGCCTCGGATTCCGTATTAATTCCTGTACAATGTGAATATTTTGCTCTTGAGGGATTGGGACAATTATTGAATACGATCAATATAGTAAAGCATCATTTCAACAAAAATCTCACTATTGAAGGTGTTTTACTTACAATGTTCGATGTCCGGCTGCGACTTTCACAGCAAGTTGCGGAGGAAGTAAAAAAATATTTCGGAGATAAAGTTTTTAAAACGATTATACATAGGAATGTTAGAATATCGGAAGCACCGAGCTATGGCAAACCTGTTATATTGTACGATGCTATTTCAACAGGTTCACAAAATTATATAGCATTGGCTTCAGAGCTTTTGGAAAGAAATTCAACTGAAATTAAAACTAATTAAATATGAGCAAATTAAAAACCGGTCTTGGTAGAGGTCTTGATGCTTTAATCAACCAGAGGAACTACCAAACCACAAGTGAGGCAATGAATGTTGCCGAAATAAAACGCGATGATGGAAAACAGTTTGATATTCTTGCAAAAATTCCTGTTGATTCGATATCTCCAAATCCATTTCAGCCCAGAATTCATTTTGACCCGGAAGCTTTTGAAGAGCTGAAAAAATCAATTCTGTCAAACGGCTTGATTCAGCCGATTACTGTTAGAAGAAGAGAAAATAGATATGAATTGATTTCCGGCGAAAGAAGATTAAAAGCATGCCGTGAAATAGGGTACAAAGAAATTCCTGCCTACATAATAAAAGTTGATACGGACGAAGCAATGCTTGCAATGGCATTGATAGAAAATATTCAGAGAGAGAAACTTAATCCGATTGAAATCGGACGCGCTTATAAAAGGTTAATGGAAGAATGCCGGTTGACACAAGAAGAGATAGCCGACAAAGTTGGAAAGGACAGATCTACGGTAGCAAACTCAATTAGATTACTCAGGCTTCCGAAGCAAATACAGGATAGTATTATAAAAGAAGAAATTACTTCGGGGCATGCACGTGCATTAATTAATTTACCTACCGAAGATTTGCAGCTGGAAGCGCTGGACAAAATTATTGAAGGAAATTTATCTGTTCGTAAGGTAGAACAGCTGGTTAAAAAATTATTAAAATCACCGAATAATTTAAAGCGGTCGGTCTCATTCACACCCAAAGTAAGTACATTTACTGCAAACCAAAAAGATATCGAAGATAAATTAAGAAAAATATTCGGCACTAAAGTTCAATGTAAACAAAAGCAAGACGGTACCGGCGAAATAATTATTGAATTTTATTCAAACGATGAATTAGAACGCTTATTTGAGCTATTTGAAATCATTGACAAATCATATAGTTAAAATTGTATTTATATCTTTTTTGCTGCTGCAAATAAGCTATGCTCAGCAAGATTCGGTTCACAATAAAACTAATCCTTCGGAGGATACGGTTTTTGTTATGCAAAAATCGCCGTGGGGTGCTGTATTGAGAAGTGCAATAATTCCCGGATGGGGACAAATTTATAACCAATCGTACCTAAAAGCTCCTATCATCTGGGGAATAGGCGGATGGCTTGTTTATGAATGGATTCAGAATAATAATTTATATAAACAAGCGCAAAGTTATTATGTTCAAACGAATGATTCCAGATGGCTTGATTATAAAACATTTTATCAGGATCAAAGAGATCTCTTTGCAATTTATTTAGGTTTAACTTATGTACTAAATCTTGTGGATGCTTATGTTGATGCCGAGTTGTTTGATTTTACCGTAAAAGAAAATTCTTATACAAGAACTCCCATGTTAAATATGAAAATAAAGTTTTAATGAAAAATGTATTAGTCTGTAAAAATTGCAATCATGAAAATCCTTACTATGTCTGGATATGCAATAACTGCAAATCATACTTAAGAACTAGAATATTTAATATTGATTTGTGGAATGTACTGGGATTATTACTGCACGCTCCACAGAAAGGATTTAGTATTGTTATCCAATCCGAACATAAAAATTTCATATTCCCTATTTTTCTTTTTGCTTCAATCAAGTTTTTTATAGATTCAATGTTCATGTCGCTTGTGATTTACAAACATGCACCTAACTTCGGAAATATCCTTACTAAAATTTTAATGGTTTTTGTATTATTAGGTGTCATAATGATTATAATTGTATTTTTATTAACCCTGCTTAATAAATTTTTCGGATTAATAACCAGGTTTAGAGATAATTTATCCATTTTGATATACTCTTTTATTCCTCAAGTTTACGCTCTTATATTATTATTTACAGTTGAAATTACGGTTTTCGGCGGAAGTATTTTTTCAAATAATCCCTCTCCGTTTACAATAGCAGCATTTCTCGCATATACATTATTAGCATTTGAGACTTTAATAATAGTCTGGGGAATTATTCTAGGAATCAATGCTATTTATGTACAATCCAAAAATATTGTTTATTCAATCATCACTGGAATAATATTTAACGTTATTGTTTATTTCTCATTATATATTAATTCATTTTATTTATTCAAATAAATCAAATTATAAATATGTACATGGATATTTTAGAAAAAGATAAAAGCCTTTTTTTATCTACTTACAACCGCTTACCATTAAATATAGATTATGGACAGGGAGTTCATCTATTTGATAAAGAAGGGAATAGGTATCTGGATTTTTTCTCGGGTTTAGCTGTTAATGCACTTGGATATGCCCATCCCCGGATAGTTCAGGCTGTTGCAGATCAAATTTCAAAATTCGCTCACTTATCCAATAATTACATAACCGATATTCAAATAGAATTTACGGAACTTTTATTAAAGTATGCAAAAATGTCGAAAGCATTTTTAACAAACAGCGGCACGGAATCGATTGAAGGAGCAATTAAATTAATTAGAAAAAAATTCGGACCTGATAAAAAAATATTTGCTTTAACCGATTCTTTCCATGGAAGAACATACGGTGCTTTATCGTTAACCGGCCGGCAAAAATATAAAACCGGATTTGAACCGCTGCTGCCTAATATATCTTACATAAATTTTAATGATGTTGCTGATCTGGAAGAAAAGATAGATAATGATACCGCCGCAATATTTTTAGAATTAATACAAGGGGAGGGAGGAATTAATTTAGTTTCGCAGGATTTCATTACAAAAATAATCGAGCTTAAAAAGAGATATAGCTTTTTAATTGTTGCGGATGAAATTCAAAGCGGAATTGGAAGAACAGGAAAACCGTTTGCTTATAATCATATTAATTTATCGCCGGATATCGTAGTTGTTGCAAAGGCCATAGGCGGAGGTTTACCGCTCGGTGCATTCTTGGTGTCACCAGAAATTTCCGATGTTTTTGAAATCGGGAAGCACGGAACTACTTTTGGCGGAAACCCGGTAAGCTGTGCCGCCGGCAAAGTGGTTTTGGAAGAGGTCTTCGAGTCTGGCTTAATGAATGAGGTTGCGGAATTAGGCGATTATTTCTTCAATCAGTTATTGGAAATCAAAAAAATGTTTCCGGGTGATATAAAAGACGTTAGAGGTAAAGGATTTATGATAGGGATTGAACTTAGTTATGAATGTTCGGATATTGTAAAAGAAATGAGAGAAAAAAAAGTATTGGTAAATTGTACAAATAAAAATGTAATTAGAATTTTGCCTCCTCTTATTTCAACAAAAAGCGACATAGATTTTTTCCTTTTTAATTTACACGAGACTTTAAAAACCAAGAATAACAAATAATGGAATATAAAACCGATGTATTGATAATAGGCAGCGGAATTGCAGGTTTGTTTGCTGCTATTCGTATTTGCGAATTTGCCGACGTTATTATAGTTACTAAAAAAGAAAAAAATGAATCCAACACAAATTATGCACAAGGTGGAATAGCTTCTGTAATCGATCCGAATGATACTTTTGAAAAACACATAGAGGATACCTTGGTTGCAGGCGCCGGGTTATGCAGGCAAGAGACTGTTGAAATATTAGTTAAGGAAGGCCCGGATAGAATTAATGATTTGATAGATATCGGAACGGAATTTACAAGGAAAAACGGAAAACTGGATCTTGCTAAAGAAGGCGGACATTCTATGGCGAGAATAGTTCATGCTAAAGATTTAACCGGTAAGGAAATAGAAAGAGCTTTAATCGAAAAAGTTACTTTAACAAAAAACATAAAGATTTTAGAAAATTCTTTGGCTATCGATTTGATTACCGAACATAATGTTAAGCGGCTAAAAAATGAACCTTTAAAAAACAGAAACTGCTGGGGTGCATACGTTTTAGATTGTAATAAAAATGAAGTGAATAAAATTTCTTCCAAGGTTACTGTTTTGGCAACCGGAGGATTGGGACAGGTTTATTTGCATACCACTAATCCCGCTATCGCAACAGGCGACGGTTTTGCTATGGCTTACAGAGCGGGAGCTAAAATTGGAAACATGGAGTTTATTCAATTTCATCCAACCAGCTTTTATACGTCCGGCAATAACAACTCCGGTAAAACCTCTTTCCTTATTTCCGAAGCCGTAAGGGGTTTCGGAGGAATTTTAAGGACCAAAGACGGAAATGAATTTATGGATAAGTACGACAGACGTAAAGAATTAGCACCCCGTGATATAGTTGCTCGTGCAATTGATAACGAGTTAAAAAAGAGGGGAGATGATTACGTATACCTTGATATAACACATCGAAAAAAAAATGAAGTCTTGGATCACTTCCCGAACATATATAATAACTGCTTGAAAAACGGAATTGATATTACAAATGATTTTATTCCGGTTGTTCCCGCTGCCCATTATGCATGCGGCGGCATTTTAGTTGATAAATTTGCGAGAACATCTTTACGAGGTTTATATGCATGCGGCGAAGTAAGCATGACCGGTGTACATGGAGCAAACAGATTGGCGAGTAATTCTCTTCTTGAAGCCGTTGTATTTTCACATCGTGCATCTATCGATATTAAAAGCTACTTTAAGAAAAATAAGAGTAATATTCCTGCTATTCCGGATTGGGATGACTCGGGTGCTTTGTCTGCGGATGAGAAAATTTTGATTTCCCACAGCATCAAAGAAATTAAACAAATAATGTGGGATTATGTCGGAATAGTCCGTTCAAACCTTCGTTTGGAAAGAGCGGCAAGAAGGATACATAATATATTTTTAGAAGCGGAAGAATTATATAAAAGGACGAAAGTTTTTGAAGATATTTTAGAATTACGCAGTATAGCTGCTTGTGCGCATATGATTATTAAATCTGCCAAATTAAGAAAAGAAAGCCGTGGACTGCATTATAGTTTGGATTATCCTGGGCAGCTGCCTGAAAATAAAGTCAAAGATACTATTCTCCGAAATTTGAACCCTTAAAATTTTTTATCAGGTAGTCTTCAATCGCACCGTAACGAATCCCTTTTGTACTAACCGTAACTTCATTTAAGTTTAATAAATTCATAATTGAAAATAATATCTGACTGCCTGCCAATAGTACATCTTCTCTTCCGATTACAATGCTTTTATATTTTTGTTTTATTTCTTGAGAAGAAAGCATGCTTAAGGTTTCAATTATTTTTCCCATATCATAATGCTTTAAAAAAGCCCCTTCAATAAGCTCCTCATTATATTCGGATAGATTTTGATTTATGCTTGCCAGTGTTGTCGGCGTACCGGCTATAGCAATTACTTTGTCGGGCCGAATTTCTTTTAGGGTAATTTCCATTAATTGCTGCTTTATGAATTTGGTAAAATCCATTCTCTCAGCATTGGTTGGAGGATTATTTTTAAAAAATTTTTCCGTCCCACTGACTACACCGACATGGTAGCTTTGGATAAAATAAATTTTACTCTTTTTACCATAAATTAATTCAGTACTACCGCCGCCTATATCGATCACTAAAATTTTTGATGATTTATCGCAATTACTAGTTGCACCTAAAAATGAAAACCTTGCTTCCTCTTTTCCGGGGATAATGTTAATATTCAGGTCAAATTTTGTTTTAACTTCCTGTACTATTAAATTGCCGTTCGAAGCAATTCTGAATGCATTTGTTGCATTTACTAAAGTTAATTCACACTTATATTGAGCGATTATTTGATTATATTCTGTCAGAATAGAGTATAATTTTTCAATTTTATCATCCTTAATAGGTTGCCCGGGATTCAAACCTTCTCCGATTCTCGGTATTCTTTGAAGATTAAGAAATGATTTAACGGTTAAAGTAGATATGTCTACTTCCGCAATGAGAAGTAAAATGGTGTTTGTTCCTATGTCAATTGAAGCAATAATCATAATTTTTTTTTATTTTTAATTTATAATTTTTATGACATTTATGGAATCCATTAATAAATTTTCCAAATTAATTTTATATTTTTGCTTTACAAGCGGACTGTTATGGCTGGGAAGTTATATTACAAGATTAACCGTAGCTTATCAATTATTTCAAGGAAATTATTTTAATTTAAAATCATATATTACAAATCTTAATTTGTCAGGTATTTTAACAGCATTAAACGGAGAAATTCTACTCGAAGTATCATTATATATTTTGTTTATAATTACATTTTTAATATTTCTAATATCATCTAAAATAAGTTTAAAGCAAAATGGATGGTTATTTATAATTACGTTAATAGTATTTGTTACCTTTCCGTTTGAATTATATTTAATTACAATTGATTACAAAATACTAACGGAAGTTTATTCGGCAGGTTTTAATGCAAATCAGGTTTTAAACCTATATATCGAAAGATTTAAAGTGCTGGGAAGTTTTCCCATCATTGAAGTGCTTTGTTATTTTGCAGTTATATTTTTAATACTGTTTAAACCATTCAAGATGAAAGAAAAAATTTCTTATGAAAATTAAGGAAAAAGAATTTGAGGATATAATTCAAGACTTGAAATCCCTGGCTTCTCAGTTAGGTGCGGAAGTTAGGTTTGAAAAAGGGGACTTTAAGGGAGGTTATTGTATTTTAAAAGAAAGTAAAGTAATTGTGATAAATAAAATGGCAAATCTTCAAAGAAAAGTTATGATACTTTCAATGGCTTTAAAGGAACTTGGTATTGATGAAGTTTATCTTACGCCAAGGTTGAGAGAAATTATTGATGAAATGGCTGAATCAAAATGAAAATACTTATTATTAATGGTCCTAATTTAAATTTGTTGGGAGCACGGGATAAACAGCATTACGGTAATTTAACTTTAGCAAAAATTGAAGAAATAATTAAAACCGAATTCTCAGAAATTGATTTTGCTTTTTTTCATTCAAATTTAGAAGGTGAAATTATTGAGAAAATCCAGAAAGCATCTGCCGAGTATAACGGAATTATTATAAATCCCGGAGGATATGCACACACTTCTGTCGCAATTAGAGATGCACTAACCGATTGCAATATTCCTAAGATTGAGGTACATCTATCTCATCTTGTTAATAGAGACAGCTTTAGACAAAATCTAATAACCGCCGGAGCTTGTAATGGTTATATATCGGGATTTAAAGAAAATAGTTATTTAGCGGGTATTTTTTTATTAAATAAAATAATTGCAGAAATAGGGAAATAATATTTTGATTAAAGCAGTAATCTTTGATCTTGATAATACATTAGTCGATTTCATGAAGATGAAACGAAGATCTATAGAAGAAGCCATTCCTGCTATGATTGATGCCGGATTGAAGATAACAGAAGATGACGCAAATAGAGTAATTGATGAAATTTATAAAGAGCAGGGAATTGAATATCAGCAGGTTTTTGATGTCTTTTTGCAGAGGGTTATTCAAAAAATAGACTATAAGATATTATCCGCCGGGATAGTAGCTTATAGACGCGCTAGAGAAGCTTCTTTAATTCCATATCCCCATGTTTATCCTACACTTCATAAGATGATGAAAATGGGAATAAAAATGGGAATCTTATCTGATGCTCCCGCAAAAGAAGCTTGGCTAAGATTAGCTTATTTGAATTTTCATCATATCTTTGATACCGTTGTAACATTTGAAGATACCGGTGAAAGAAAACCGAACCCAGCCCCATTTCTTATGATTTTAAAGAAAATGAATGTTGCAGCATCTCAAACTCTTATGCTTGGTGATTGGGCAGAAAGAGATATTGTGGGAGCAGCAAACGTCGGAATGAAAACCGCCTTTGCCAGGTATGGCGATACCTTCAATACAGTACGGCACAATGCCGATTATGAGCTTAATGATATTAGTGAATTAGTGGATATTATTATTAAGGAAAATAAATTATAAAATTTATTTAAACCTATTAATTATTTCATAGCACTGATATTGATATTAATGAAATGATTAGTTATTTTTCTTTCAAATTAATTCTGAGGGAAAATGAAAAATCTTTCAATTAAAAAATTATATTATTCAATTAGTGAAGTTAGTAAAATAACTGAAGTTGAACAGTATGTTTTAAGATATTGGGAGACTGAATTTGAGGAACTTAAACCGCAAAAAAACAGAGCGGGAAACAGGATTTATACAAATAAAGATATTCAACTTATTTTACTGATAAAAAGCTTATTAAGAGAAAAAAAGTATACAATTGAAGGTGCGAAAAAGATTTTGGAAAATTATTCTCCGGATGATATTCCTCAGCAAATGGGAAATGAAAGTATCGGGGAAGATTCTTTAGCGATTATTTCAGAAACCAAAAAAGATAGATCGTCATTAAAAAAAGACCTTGAAGAAATCAAAAGTATTTTAGAAATTTTAGTTACAAAATTATAATTTAACGGAACGTGGCGCAGCCCGGTAGCGTACCTGAATGGGGTTCAGGTGGTCGTGGGTTCAAATCCCACCGTTCCGAC
>CAZCFZ010000046.1:23470-29571 GCA_964498065.1 uncultured Ignavibacteriaceae bacterium | reverse complement strand
CTGGATCTTCTCCTATTTTTCATTAAACGTGATGAATTAAATATTTATGATATCCCTATATCAAAAATTACAAAAGAATTTTTAGAATATGTTAACTTGATAAAATTACTTGACCTCGAAGTTGCCGGCGATTTCATTCTAATGGCCTCAACCTTAATGCATATAAAAGTTAGAATGCTTTTGCCGCGTGAAGTTGATGAAAAAGGAGAGGAGATTGATCCGCGTGCAGAATTAATTCAGGCATTGCTGGAATATAAGCGTTATAAGGAAATGTCCGAGGAATTATCATTCTTTGAATCCAACCAGAGAAAGATAAATTATCGGGGAAATTTTTCTGCCGATGAAAAGGAATCTCCTCCCGAATTTGAAGTGCTGCTAAAAAATGTTACTATCTTTGATATAGCCAAGGCATTTAAAAAAGCAATTGACAACATAAAGCCGGAAGTCTTTCACGAAATAAAAAAAACAAATATCACAATCGATGAACAAATTGCTTATATAATGGATAAATTGGAAAAGGCCGCAGAATTAAGTTTTTTATCTCTTGTAGAAGGTATGAACGAAAAAATACGGATTGTAATAACTTTTGTTGCACTGCTTGAATTAACTAAGATGGGAATGGTAGGGATTAAAGAATCTCCTAATTTTAACGACTTTTTATTAATGAAATTAAAAAATGGATAGTATTTATAAATCGATTATAGAATCATTAATATTTTCTTCGGACGAATCTCTCTCTGCGGCAGATATTATTCGGGCCGTAAAAGGAATCGACGGCGATGATATACAGATTTCAAACGATGACATTGAAATGTGTGTTGAGGAATTAAATAAAATGTATGATGAGAAAGATATCTCGTTTCGTATATTAAAAATTTCCGGCGGATATCTCTTCGGAACAAAACCGGAATATGCAAAATATGTCGGTTATCTTTCTTCGGAAAAGAGTAAAAGAAGATTAAGCCAGGCAGCTGTGGAAACACTTGCTATAATTGCCTACAAACAACCGATTACAAAACCGGAAATAGAAACAATTAGGGGAGTAAATTCGGATTATATATTAAGTACATTGCTGGATAAATTGCTGATAACTATAACCGGAAGAGCTGAAACAATAGGACGCCCGCTTTTATACGGAACTACAGAGGAGTTTTTAAAATACTTCGGATTAAACAAATTAAGCGATTTACCTAAACCGAGAGAAATTGAAGAAATTATGAAGGATGAGGATTTTATTGAGCAAAAACAAAAAATCCTTATGAACTTACTTGAAGAATCCGTTGAGAATGAAACTAATGAAGAACCAAACAGTGATGGTTAGATTAAATAAGTTTATCTCGGATTGCGGGATTACTTCAAGAAGGAAATCCGAAGAATTTATTCTCCAGGGAAGGATTTCAGTCAACGATAAAATTATATCCGAATTATCTTTCAAAATAGATCCGTCGAAAGACATTGTTGCTTTAGATGGTGAGAAATTGTTTCAAAAGAAACATATTTATTATTTATTAAACAAGCCTAGGGGTGTTGTAACAACCACCGACGATGAAAAAAATAGGAAAACAGTTGTTGATTTAATTAAGACAAAAGAAAAAATCTATCCTGTGGGAAGGCTTGATTATAATACCACGGGAGTTTTATTACTTACAAATGACGGTGAATTTTCAAATTTGTTAACTCATCCTAAAAATAAAGTACCGAGAGAATATGAGGTTAAACTTGATAGAGAGTTAACGGAAGAAGACAAATTGAAACTGATTAAAGGTATTTATCTGAATAATCAGAAAGGAAATTTTATCAGGGTAATGTTTTCCCGAAAGAATAATCGAAAAAATGTTAACGTTACCGCAATTGAAGGCAGAAATCATTTTGTTAAAAATATGTTCGGTTTACTTGGTTACAAAGTAATTGCATTAAACAGAAAAAGTTTTGCCGGCATTTCAGCCGATATACCCGTTGGTTCATACAGAACACTTTCACCTAAGGAAATACTCGGAGTTATTAAATTATATGGCGGTTAAGATTTCTTTAATATCTATATTTTTATTTTTTCTCAGTTCAAGCGTTTTATCACAAGAGCTGAGTAAAGATACATCCGCTAAATATGCCTACAATACGATAACTGAATTCTGGTCTCAAATGGATGATATATTCAACGATCCGAATTTCAGCAATGCGGAATGGGGAGTGGTAATACAATCCTTAGAAACGGGAGAATATTTTTATAAAAGGAACGAAGACAAGCTTTTTATGCCTGCTTCTAATTTAAAGTTATTTACAACTGCCGCCGGCCTCGTTATTCTCGGAAGTGATTACCGATTTAAAACAAATGTATTTTTAAATGGTACTATTGACGGAAATATTTTAAAAGGAGATCTGGTAATACAAGGCAGAGGTGATCCGACAATATCCGGAAGATTTTACAGCGGTGATATGTTTAAAGTTTATAATGATTGGGCCGATTCTCTTCTTAATAAAGGGATAGATGAAATTTCGGGAAATGTAATAGGCGATGATAATGCATTTGATAATATAGGGCTGGGTACAGGGTGGAGATGGGATTATGACAGCGAATGGTTTGCCGCTCCATCAGATGCTATTTCGTTTAATGATAATTGCGTTGATCTGGTTGTAACTGTAAATAAAAAGAATCATAAGCCGCAAATTGAGGTTACGCCTGATACTAAATACACTATAATTCTTAATAAAGTTATAACCGTTCCAAAAGATTCGGCTACTTCAATAAATGCATATAGAGAATCAGGTACAAACGTAATAACTGTTTTCGGTACAATCAGAGATGATTCGGATTCTGTAAAAACTTATGTAACTGTAAATAATCCTACTCAATTTGCAATGGTTGTACTGAAAGATGTTCTGAGAAAAAAAGGAATTGTTATTGACGGTTATCCTATTGATATTAATGATATGGCTGCCACATTGGATTATTCCAAAATGACTAAGTTATTTACCCAATATTCTCCGCCGTTGAAAGAAATCGTTAAGGTGATAAATAAAAACAGCCAGAATCTTTTTGCAGAACAGCTTTTAAAAACAATCGGTTTGGAAACGGGCGGGTACGGAAGTGTTGCCAAAGGCATTAAAGCTGAAGATAATGTATTTAAAGATATGGGAATAAATCCGGAAAGTATGAATATTGTGGACGGCAGCGGACTTTCGAGACTGGATTTGGTTACTCCGCGTCAAATTGTTTCTGTTTTAAGTTATATGTTTAAAAGTAAATATTTTATTCCCTTTTTTAATTCATTACCAATAGCAGGTGTTGACGGAAGTTTGGGCGACAGACTTCAAAATACAAAAGCCCAGGGTAATGTTAGGGCAAAAACCGGTTTCTTGGAAGGTGTAAGAAGTCTTTCCGGATATGCTTTTACAGGTGATAATGAACCGGTTGCGTTTTCAATTATTTGTAATAATTTCAATGTGCCGGTTAAGCTGGCGGAAAATATTCAAGATTTAGTATGTTTGCGTCTTGCAAACTTTAAAAGAAAATAAACGGAGGTTTAGTGGATAATAATATTCAAGATATAAATGTTCTGATTAAAAGAAGATACGAAGAATTGGAAGAACTTAAGAAAAAAGGTTTCGAACCTTTTGCTTATTCTTATGAAATAAACTCAGACTCGGCAGATATTAAAAATAATTTTAAGGAAGATGAAAAAAGAACGGTAAAGATTGCCGGTCGAATAATGGCAATTAGAAGGATGGGAAAAGCTTCATTTGCTCACCTTCAAGATGAGAAGGGCAGAATACAAATTTATCTCCGGAAAGATGATATCGGAGAATCTTACGATGCATTTAAACTGCTGGATATCGGTGATATTATCGGAGTGGAAGGATTTGTTTTTAAAACAAAAACAGGTGAGATTTCACTGCATGTTACCTCAATGCTTTTATTGTCAAAAACTTTAAGACCTTTACCTATTGCAAAAGAAACCGTTGATGAACACGGCAATAAAGTGATCCATGATCAATTTGCCGATAAAGAACTGCGCTACAGGCAAAGGTATGTCGATCTTGTTGTTAATCCCGAGATTAAAGATGTTTTTATAAAAAGGAGTAAAATAATTTCTGCATTAAGGAATTATCTGGATTCAAACGGTTACCTGGAAGTTGAAACACCAATTCTGCAGCCTTTATACGGAGGTGCCGCAGCCAGACCGTTTACAACGCATCATAACACTCTGGATACAACTTTGTATTTAAGAATTGCGGATGAATTATATTTGAAAAGATTAATTGTCGGCGGTTTTAACGGTGTTTACGAGATTTCAAAAGACTTTAGAAACGAAGGAATGGACAGAGCACATAACCCCGAATTTACAATGATGGAGCTTTATGTTCCATATAAAGACTACGAGTGGATGATGCTTTTTGTAGAAAAGATGTTTCATGATATTTGCATGAAAGTTTTTAATACTCTCGATTTTATTTATGAAGGAAACAAAATTAATTTTTCTGCAAAATGGCAAAGAGTTCCTATGGTTGAAGCAATAAAAGAAAAAACAGATATTGATGTGCTTACTGCTTCGGTTTCGGAATTAAAGAATGCTGCTAAGAAACTTAATATAAGTGTTGAACATCTTGAAACAAAAGGCAAGCTTATTGATGAAATATTCAGTGCTTCAGTTCAGCCTGAATTAATTCAGCCGACTTTCGTTATGGATTATCCGATAGAACTATCGCCTTTGGCTAAGAAACACCGCAGCAAAGAAGGAGTTGTTGAAAGATTTGAAGGTTATGTTGCCGGAAGGGAAATTTGTAATGCCTTTTCCGAGCTAAACGACCCGATAGATCAGAAGACAAGATTTGAAGGACAAAAGAAAATGATTGAAGAAGGTGATGAAGAAGCTCATCAAATTGACGAAGATTTTATCAGGGCCCTGGAATACGGTATGCCGCCGACTGCCGGTATTGGAATAGGCATCGATCGTCTGGTAATGCTTCTTACAAATCAATCTTCAATTAGAGATGTTTTGTTTTTCCCTCAGATGAAGCCTGAAAGTAATTCTTAACATTTTGTTTTTGTTAAAAATTTTAGAAATTTTCTTTTAATAAATCGGAAATAGATATTTAGGATCAATTAATTGAAGTACAGTATTATTATTCCCACTCTCAATGAGGAAAAACTTCTTCCTAACTTGCTGATGCAATTAAAGGAAAGAAGTCTAATGGAAAAATATGATTGTGAAATTATAGTATCCGACGGCGGCAGTCACGATAATACTGTTGATATAGCGATTAAACATTCAGACACGGTAAAAGTCCATTCATTGCAGACCAAACAAAACATAGCAGAAGGAAGAAACGTCGGCGCTAAGTATTCAAACGGGGATATATTAATTTTTATAAACGGCGATATACTCTTTAAGGATGTAGATCTTTTTTTTAATTTTTTGAATAAGAAATATTTAAACAGTAAATATTCGGCAATGACGTGCAAGGTGAAGATCTTCCCGCATGAAGAAAAATTATCCGATAAATTATTCCACTCTATTTATAATACATATTTTCGGTCGCTTAACGGTATTGGCATTGGCATGGGAAGAGGGGAGTGCCAGGTGATAAGGAAAAGTGTTTTCTTTGAAGTCGGCGGATATAACGAATCACTTGCAGCAGGAGAGGATTTTGATCTTTTTAGGCGCATAAGAAAAATAGGAAAGATTTTGTATTCCAGCGATATGTGCATTTACGAGTCTCCGAGACGATATAGAAAAATAGGTTATAACGGCGTTTCTTGGTCATGGCTGATGAACGGTATTTCAGTCTTTTTTAAAAACAAATCCATCTCTAAGGAATGGGAACAGGTAAGATAATTTGAAAAAAATAATTTTCTTTATATTAATTGCTGCTGCTGCAGTATTTGCTCAAGATGATTATGTAAGTGTTGATAACTCGGTTTACAATTTTCTTCAAAGAATGGAAGCTCTTCACATTATTCACGATTACAATTCTTTCGAAATTCCCAAACCCAGAAAAGATATTGTTACTTACCTAAAGGAGGCAATTGCTTCGGAAGATAAGCTTGACAACATGGATAAGAAAATTTTGAATGATTTAAAAGTCGAGTTTGAATATGAACT
>CAZCFZ010000046.1:0-23370 GCA_964498065.1 uncultured Ignavibacteriaceae bacterium | reverse complement strand
CATTTCGGCTTTGTATTGAGAGGAACAAACGGTGATGTTTTCGGCAATAGGGAGGTTGCCAAATTAAGGCCTGATATTGCATATAATTTTAAATATAATCTTGATCCTGCTGCGGCATTTTTTGATGAAACGGAAGGTTATTTAACTGCTGATTATGATATGTTCAGAATTAAGTTCGGCAGAGAACGAATGAGAATCGGTTATGGTCCGTATAAATCTATTATTGATGATTATGCCCCTCCGTTCGATTATATCGGTTTTAATATAAAATATCACTTTTTTACGTTTTCGTATTTTCACGGACAATTGCTCGGAAACAGTTATTTCCAGCCGGATAGTATTAACGGCGGTATTAATGTTGTGGATCAAAAATACATAGGTTATCATCGAATAGGATTTAATCTTTCCGATGCGGTAAATTTCGGTGCGGGCGAAATTATTATTTACGGAGACAGGCCGATAGATCTATCATATTTGAATCCTTTCGCTTTCTATAAATCCATTGAACATTCAAACCAGGATCGGGATAATTCATTATTATTTTTCGACTTTAATAATAAATCAATTAAAGGATTAAAAATTTACAGCACTTTATTAATTGATGATATGGACTTTTCCAAAATCGGCACTTCATGGTATGGAAACGAAACACTGTTTGATCTGGGATTATATTCCGCTAATCTTTATAAATATTTACCTCTGGATATAACATTGGAATACACTAGGATTGATCCCTACGTTCATACGCACAGAACTGTTAACAGTAATTTTACAAATCTTGGCTATAATTTAGGATCGATGCTTCAGCCGAATAGTGAATTATTCTTAGGCGAATTTGGTTATCAATTTACTTACAGACTTAAATTAAAAGCAAGTTTTGCTTATATATTGCATGGAGCTAATCCGGTTGGACCTAACGGAACAATCATCAATGTCGGCGGTAATGAAGCTCTCGGTCACCGGGTATTTGATTCTAATAACGCAAGTTTGCTGGACGGTGACTTGGAATACTCAAGAATAACAACTGCTTCTTTAAGTTATGAACCGTTTAGACAAATTTTTATTAATTTAAAATTAATATATTATAATGAATCTCTTCAAAATTCTGTAAAAAATAATCAGCTGCAAGGCTTTTTTGATATTTCAACCGGTTTATAATTATTAGGATGAACAATGGACTTTAACAAATTAAAAATCCCCTTTACCATAATTATTCTTTTCCTGGGAATTCTTCTTGGTACACAAATTCACAAAGTTTTTTCCGATGACAGTTTAAATGATAGTCTTACAAAGTTTGAAGACGTATTAACTTTTACTCAAAAATATTATGTTGATAAAGTAGATACACAAAAACTTGTAGTTGCCGCAATAGACGGGATGCTTGATAAACTTGATCCTCATACGGTTTATATACCTGCCAAACAAGTACAATCTGTTGAAGAATCATTTAAAGGAGACTTTGACGGAATCGGTATAGAATTTCAGATTGTCAATGATACATTAACGGTTGTATCTCCGATAGTAGGAGGCCCTAGTTACGCACTTGGAATTATGCCTGGAGATAGAATTGTAAAGATTAATGATTCAAGCGCCGTAGGAATTAGCAATGAAGAAGTAATTTCTAAATTAAGAGGACCCGCGGGTTCAAAAGTTAATGTAACCATAGTTCGTTTCGGAGTAAAAAGGCCGTTAAATTACGAAATAACAAGGGCCAAGATTCCTTTATATTCTGTTGATACTCACTTTATGTATAATAAGACTACAGGTTATATAAGCCTTTCAAGATTTTCTGAAACTACATATGATGAAATGTCTAATGCATTGAAAGATTTAAAGAAACAGGGAATGCAGCAATTAATACTTGATTTAAGAGGAAATCCCGGCGGGCTGTTAAACCAAGCAGTTAAAGTTGCAAATTTATTTATCGGGAATGGAAAGAAAATTGTTTATACAAAAGGACGAAGATCCGAGTTTGATGAAGAGTATGATGCAGACGAACCGGCGCCTTATAAAAATTTGCCGTTGATAATTTTAGTTAATGACGGAAGTGCTTCTGCCAGTGAAATTGTCTCGGGTGCTATGCAGGATTGGGACAGAGCTTTAATTGTTGGCGAAACAACATTCGGCAAAGGTCTTGTGCAGAGACAATTCCCGCTGCCGGATGGTTCTGCTTTAAGACTAACCATTGCAAGATACTATACTCCTTCTGGAAGGTTAATTCAGAGAGATTATAAGGATTTGAAAAATTTTAAAATTTATTATGAAGATGCCGGTAAGAATAACGAACCCGGCGGAAATAATATAAATCATACTGCTGAAGCTAAAGCGGATTCGGCTCTTCCAAAATTCAAAACTCATGACGGCAGAACTGTTTACGGCGGAGGAGGGATTACTCCGGATTATATAATACCATCAGGTAAAATTACTAATTACACTATCGATTTAATGAAAAAGAATATTTTCTACCAATATATCTTAAGTTATCTTGATGTCAACAAAAATAATATCAAAAGAGAATACGGCGATAATCTGAATAAATTTATAAACGAATTTACTTTTTCGGATAATGATTTGAAAAACTTCATTAAGTTTGCCGACTCAAAAGGTGTAAAATATTCTGAAAATGAATTTCATAAAGATAAAAATTATATTATAGCAAGACTAAAAGCCGAAGTCGCCAGAACGTTCTGGCAAAATAAAGGATGGTACGAGGTTATATTAAGAACGGATAATCAATTCTTAAAATCCGTTACGTTATTTAATGAGGCCATAAAATTGGCCGGATTAAAATGAAGAAATGGTTAAATATAGTTTTACTATTATTATGTATATTATCTTTAGCGGTACTAGCTCATTCGACGGATAAAAGAGTTTATAATGTTAATATTTCCACAACAAAAGAACTTCAAGTTGGGGAGGAACTTACTTACGTAGTTAGTTATTCTTTTATAAAACTCGGTGAAATTAAAATTGAAGTTAAGAATAAAAGGACTATAAAAGGTAAAACATATTACAGTACCATTGCATACATGGATTCTTTTCCCGGTATACCCTTTGTAAATCTGCACATGATTTATGAAAGTACCATAAATCCCGACTACTATTCTTCTTCTTTCCAGGGAATAGTAAAAAAAGAAGAGTATACCACTTTTACAAAATATAATTTTAAATATGACAGTTCATTAATCAGAATTAAAAAGGGGAAAATTGAACCATATGAAATCTGGACTGATTCAACTGCTAAAGCCGATACCGAATATCAAGACGGATTATCAATTTTATTTTTTGCAAGGTTTATAAGCGGGACAGGGGATTCCGTTGAAGTTCCTTGTTTTGTAAATGAAAAGAAAGTTTTTACGGATATATATTCTTATAAAGAGGTTTCCGGAATATCTATCGATGCACTGAATTATGAAGTTGCCTGTCAGAAGTTAAAAGGAGATATGAAATTCATCAGCGTATTCGGATTAACCGGCAATTTTGAAGGATGGTTTACCGATGATGAAGCATCAGTCCCGATTTTAGCAAAGCTAAAAGTTATTATCGGTAATGTTAAAGTAGAATTAAAATCATGGAAGAAGCCTGGATGGATGCCGCCGAGATTCGAAAAAAATTAGATAATGAAATAAAATTATTTCCTTATTTGGATAAATTTCCAAATATAAATGATAATGTATTTTTAGCTTCCGGTGTTAAAATTATTGGTGATGTAGAAATTTTGGAAGAATCGAGTGTTTGGTATAACACAGTAATTAGAGGAGATGTTAATTATATTAGAATAGGTAAAATGACTAATATTCAGGATTGTTCAATGTTACATGTGACGAATAAACGTTTTCCGTTAAATGTAGGAAATAAAGTAACTATCGGACATTCCGTATCTTTGCACGGTTGTACTCTAAATGATTTATGTCTTGTTGGTATTGGTGCGGTAATTTTAGACGGCGCAGTTGTTGAAGAAAAATCCATAGTTGCTTCCGGAGCAGTGGTAAAGCCCAATTTCGTAATACCATCGGGGACATTAGCTGCCGGTGTTCCTGCAAAGATAATTAGGAATTTAACAGACGATGAATTAAATGAATTTGAAAAATCAGCATTACGGTACAAAAAATATACTGAAGTCTCGATTCATTCTATAAAAAAATATAATTATTAAAATGTATATTAAATTTTGGGGTACAAGAGGGTCAATTCCGGTTCCGGGAAACAATACACTTAAATATGGCGGTAACACTTCGTGTGTTGAAATACGTTTGAGTAATAATAAATTAATTATTCTGGATGCCGGGAGCGGTTTAAGAGAACTAGGTAAGTATCTGGTTGCCAATGAATATCATGATTCTATTGACATTTTATTCAGTCATTATCATTGGGACCATATTCAGGGAATCCCTTTCTTTTTACCCATGTTCCAAAAAGGAAGGAAGATTAATTTTTACGGTGAATCAAATAATGGAAAAAAAATCAATGATATTTTAAGCCTGCAGATGACCTCTTATTATTTTCCTATAACACTTGAAGAAATGAATGCTGATCTGAAATATCATGAAATTCAGGCTTTTACTAATATTGAATTGAACGGAATTAAGATAGAAACTTTCAGAGCCAATCATTCCGCGCCTACAATTTCTTATAAAATTAGGGAAGGAAATAAGTCCGTTGTTTATTTAACCGATAATGAACTTATATTGGAAAACACAGGTAAAGAAAATATTTATGATACATTGAAGAAATCCAATAAAGAATTGATTGATTTTTGTAACGGCTGCGATTTTTTAATACATGATTCTATGTATGATGAGACAACATTGCTGGAAAAAAAAGGCTGGGGGCATTCGGCAAATATTACGCTTGCTTATTTCGCAATATTATCGCATGTTAAAAACTTAATTTTATTTCATTTTAATCCTGATCATAATGACGAAAAAATAGATGAATTATTAAGAGAAGCAAATAATGTTATAACTGATGAAAATTCAAAAGTCAAATGTATTGCCGCGAGTGAAGGATTAAGAATCGATTGTTAATAAGTGTTATTCATTGTTAATTTTTGAAATATTGTGGTCAAAAATTTAAGTATAAATTTAGCTAAGAATACCGGTTTAGAAAAAAAAACTTTACATAATTTGGTTAGCTTTATTAAAAAAGAGTTAAATTTCACTATCTCATCTTTAATAATTAATTTCGTTTCACCCGAGCTTATCACAAATATCAACAAAAATTATCTTGAACATAATTATTCAACAGATATAATTACCTTTAATTATACCGGAAATCACACCATATTAGATGGTGAATTATACATTTCGGTAGAAGATGCAGTTATTAATGCAAAAAAATATAGAATATCAACAAAATTTGAATTTTATCGATTAATTATACATGGGATACTCCATTTATTAGGTTATGATGATTTGAAAAGAAATGATAAAGTAATAATGAAGAAATTGGAAAATAAATTGTTAAGGAAATTTAAAATAAGTTAAAAAAATGGGCATTTTATGACTGGTGAGTTAGTTGAAATACTAGAAAAAATTGTTCAAGCTATCAATAATGACTATTCGTTCGAAGAAGTTGAGTTGTATATTAATTTTGAAGATAAAGTGAATAAAACAGTAATAGCAGCGGCATATAGCTGGATTTATGAAAAGCTTTTACGAGAATATTATCAAAGGAAAGAGTTAAAATCCGATAACGGTAAAAGTTTTAGAATTTTAACTGAAGAAGAAATTTCAGCCATCGGCTTGCAAAATTATAATTATATTTTACATTTTTACAATATCGGTTTGATAAATAATAATGAACTGGATATGATAATGGAGCAAATTAAATTGTTTCCCGAAGAGTCCAGATCGATTGAAAATTTGAATATATTAATTTTATCGGTGTTTTTAGACTTAGATGATATATCCACTCCGGGCAGCAGATATTTGTTATATTCATCGGATACAATCAATTAAAAAAGAAAGAAATAATGACAAAAAATCTTGTTCTTGTTGAGTCTCCCTCAAAAGCAAAAACGATAAATAAATATTTGGGAAAAGATTATATAGTAGAGGCTACAGTTGGTCACATTAGAAATTTACCCAAGACAAAATTGGGAGTTGATGTCGACAATAATTATACTCCTCAATATGTTACAATACGCGGAAAAGGAGATATAATAAAAAAAATAAAAAGCCTGGCTTCAAAAAGTAAAAAGATATATATTGCAACTGACCCTGATCGCGAAGGTGAGGCGATTGCGCAAGATGTAGCCGATATTTTGAATTCGGATTCAAGTTCTAAAATCCATCGAGTTTTATTTAACGAAATAACCAAAACCGGAGTTAAAAAAGCAATGGAAACTCCGCGGACAATAGACGAAAATCTTGTAACATCTCAAAGAGCCAGGAGAGTAATGGACAGGATTATCGGTTATAAAATTAGTCCTTTTCTTTGGAAAGCTGTAATCGAAATGTCCGGAAGTACGTCACTTTCAGCAGGCAGAGTTCAATCCGTAGCTTTAAAATTGATTTGCGACAGAGAAACTGAAATTGAAAAATTTATTCAAACAGAATACTGGTCAATATGGGCGGTTTTTAAAACTGCGAAAGGTGAGAAATTTAAAGCCAAATTATTCAGCATTGCAGGTAAGGATATCAAAATACAGCCCAAACCAGTGATGAATGAAGATGATTGGAAAGAGTTTTTAGGTCAGTTTATCGCCCTTAATAACGAAAACACTGCAGCAAAATATTTTGATTTAATTAAAGATAAAAAACATTTTGAGATTTCAAAGATCTCAAAAAGAAATACAAAGCGGAATCCTCCTCCTCCGTTTATAACAAGCACGCTGCAAGCCGAAGCTTCAAAAACAATACGCATGCGTCCGAAACAAACAATGATGCTGGCTCAAAAACTATACGAAGGAATAGAATTAGGCAAGGAAGGGCTGCAGGGCTTAATCACATATATGAGAACAGATTCCACTCGAATAAGTGATGAAATGATAACGGAAGTTAGAGATTTTATTAAAGAAAACTTTGGAAACGAATTTATTCCGGAAACTCCGAATAATCATGAGAAAAAAAATAAGATTAACGTACAGGATGCTCATGAAGCAATTAGGCCTACTTCATTAAAATATACGCCTGAATTTGCGAAACAGTTTTTGGACAATAGATCATATAAATTATATCAATTAATCTGGAAACGATTTATAGCTTCACAAATGAATCCTGCTTTAATGGAAACAACAGTTATTGAAATTAACGCCGATGAATTTCTTTTTAAAGCTTTCGGTAATGCGATAAAATTCAAGGGATATATGCAGGTTTATGAAGAAACGGTTGAAAAAAAGGAAAACGCAGACGAAAAAGAAGAATACAGAAATGATTCTATACCTGTAGGACTGGAAAAAGGCAATGAATTAGAGCTAAATGAATTAAAGAAGACTCAGCATTTTACAAAACCCCCGGCAAGATTTACCGAGAGTACATTAATAAAAGAATTGGAAAGCAAAGGTATTGGAAGACCGAGTACATATTCACTAATTGTGGGAACAATACAGGACAGGAAATATGTCAATCAAACCGAAAGAAAATTAATCCCTACAAAATTGGGCAAAGAGGTAAGCAAAATATTGGTAAAAAATTTCCCGGATATTATTAATGAAGATTTTACGGCAGCCATGGAAAACGAGCTTGATCAGATTGCCCAGGGCAGTAACGAGTATATAAAGGTATTGAACGATTTTTATCAGCCGTTTTCAGTTGCTCTTAAAAATGTTGAAAATAAAGTTGATAAAATAATTTGTGATAAATGCGGCGGAGAAATGGAAATAAAAATCGGGCGTTTTGGGAAATATCTTGCATGTTCAAATTACCCGGAATGTAAAAATATTAAATCCTTTAAAGAAATTGCCGCCCAAAACCAAGAACCCGAATATACCGGAGGTACTTGTGAAAAATGCGGAGCAAGGACGGTATATCGAAACGGAAAGTATGGGAGATTTATCGGTTGTGAAAGGTATCCCGATTGTGATTTTGTTAAAAATATTACTCTTGGTGTTAAATGTCCGAAATGCTCTGACGGAGATATTGTAGAAAGAAAATCCAGAAGAGGAAAATTATTTTACGGCTGTTCCAGGTATCCGGATTGTGATTTCGTTAGCTGGTATAAGCCCGTTGCACAATCTTGTCCGAATAAAGATTCCGATTATATGGAACAAAGATATTCTGTTAAAAAAGGCAGCTATCTTAAATGTCCCAAATGCGGTGAGGAGCTGATTCCGGAGGAAGTTGAAGAACTCGAAGGAGATTGATGAAAATAAATAGCTTAGCCAAAGAGTATCTTGAGGATATAAAGAATATAAAAAGATATTCTTTAAATACTGTTAAATCTTATACGGAAGATTTAAACGATCTTATAAATTATTGTAATGATTACTCAAAAGAGAATGTTGCGGATATCTCGGAAAAGTTTGTTAAAACTTTTTTAATGACGCTTAATGAAAAGGGTTTGGATAAAAAATCAATTTCACGAAAACTTGCCGCTGTTAGGGGAATGTTTAAATACGCTTACCTGCAAAATTATATTGAAACCAATCCGGTCATTTTAATATCAAATCCGAAAGCAAAAAGAAAATTGCCAGAGGTTACGTCAACAGATTCAATACTGGAGATTTATAAACTTGCCGATGAAAATGATAATGATCCTAATTTGGTAAAAGTAATATTTGAATTATTATACGGCTGTGCGCTTCGCGTATCTGAATTATGCAGTTTAAATTTTATTGATTTGGATCTAAATGAAAAAACTTTAAAAGTACTGGGCAAAGGGAATAAAACAAGAATAGTCCCGGTAGGGGATAAATCATTGAAAATTATTAATGACTATCTAAAGAATAAAATTAGTACAAAATCAGGTTCGGCACTTTTAACTAATAAGGAAGGAGAAAGAATTTATCCTAGATTGGTTCATAGGATTGTTGCAAAATATCTGGGAAAAGTTACGGATATAAAAAGAAAAAGTCCGCACGTTTTAAGACATAGTGCAGCTACACACATGCTGGACAATGGAGCGGATTTACGTGCCGTTAAAGAAATTCTTGGGCATGAAAATCTCTCTACAACTCAAATATACACTCATGTTAGTGTGGAAAGATTAAAGTCAACATATAAAAAAGCTCATCCAAAATCCTAATGAAAGGGAAGTATATATGAACATAGCAATAACTGCAAGAAAATTTAAAGCACATGACACATTAAAAAATTTTATTACCGGAGAAGTTAACTCACTTGAAAAATTTTATGACGATATATTAGATGTTGATGTAATACTCAGTTTTCAAAATTCAAAAGACAGTATAAAGTCTGCGGAGATAATAATTAAAGTTCCGGGGCAAACATTAACAGCAACTGAAGAATCGGATGATTTCAAAAAATCAGTTAGTGCCGCAATTGAAAAACTATCTAGACAATTAAAAAAATTAAAAACTAAAAGAACTTCACGAGTCAGATAATGAAAATTGATCAAAAGTCAATATCTAGGAAAGAATATATAACCGTTGAATTTCTTTATAATAATGTAAAAGAGAAATTCAAATTAAAATTATATTCGGATAGATCCGGCTTTAATAAAAAAATTCATGATCAAAATTTATATAGGCCGGGCCTGGCATTAGCCGGATTTTTAGATCTATTTTCATACTCCAGAGTGCAAATTTTCGGTAATACCGAGATGCATTATTTAGCATCGCTGTCCGATAGTGAAAAGAAAAAGACTCTTGAGAGGCTTTTTAAATTTGATATTCCATGCATAATTTTAACCGATAATAATAAACCTTTTCAAATATTAACGGATATTGCAAATAAGAGAAATATACCGCTTTTTGGTTCCGAATTTGACACGACTAAGTTGGTTTATCTTGTAGGAGATTTTCTAGATGACCAATTTGCGCCCAGAATCTCAATCCATGGTTCTTTTGTTGATGTATATGGTGTTGGTATGTTATTTGTTGGAAAATCCGGTATAGGTAAAAGCGAAGTAGCTCTCGATTTAATTGAAAGAGGGCATAGACTGGTTGCCGACGATATAATCATCTTAACTAAAAAAGGTGAAGGGCTTTTAATAGGCTCCGGAACTAATTTGGTTAAACATTTTATGGAAATAAGGGGATTGGGTTTAATTGATGTGGAAAGAATGTTCGGAATTAGAGCAATTAGATACCAAAAAAGGCTGGAAATAATTGTGGAACTTGAGGTTTGGGACGATAAGGCTAATTATACAAGGACCGGTCTTGACGGTGAAGTTCTAAAAATTTCCAATATTGAAATTCCATATATTAAATTGCCCATATTACCGGGTAAAAATATTACTGTTATTTCGGAAGTAATTAGCTTAAATTACCTTTTGAAGCATTATGGATATGATGCGGCGGGGTATTTTCAGCAAAGATTAACAACACGTCTTAAAGGTAAAGCTAAGGATACCATAAGAGGTGTAGATTATTTTGAACATGATTTTGAATAAATTTTAATAAATCAACTTGACAAATATTTCTTAATTTTATAGATTCCGCTCTCTATTTATGAAAAAATTATATTACTTTTCCAAGTCGAAACTTCAGTTTATTGAGATACGAAATTATAAAGCTAAACTGACTATATACTTTTCTATGTCTGTCATTCTGTTTAGCTCTATAATATTCGGAAGTTATTATTTTATTAACAATGTAACGAATTCCCAAAGAAGCTTACGTTCTTTGAAAGAAGAAAATAAGGAATTGCGTTATAATTTGGGTAACATGATGGTTAAGTTTCAAACTCTCAATAATTCTTTGGATAGCTTATCCAAAATAAATAATGATTTAAGAATAGCCGCTAATCTTTCGCCTATATCCAGGGATGAGAATATGCTGGGAATTGGTGGAGGATCGTTCGATAATTCGGTGGATTTTTTAAATAATCCGACTGAGGAAAAGCTTAAGCAAGTTTTGTCGTTGGTTGATAATGTTACGAGAAAAGTAGCATTTGAAAAAGAACAGTATGTTGAAATTTCTGCTAAATTAAAAGAAAACAAAAAGCTTTTTGCCGCAATTCCGGCAATTAGGCCTTGTTTAGGCAGAGTTACGGATGGATTTGGAATGCGAATGCATCCTATTCTTCACATACTTAGAATGCATGAGGGAATTGATTTTGAAGCCGAAGTAGGTACACCTGTTTATGCTACAGGAAACGGTGTAATAAAATTTGTAGGCCACCGCGGCGGATATGGATTAGCAGTAGAAATAAATCATGGTTTTGGTTATGAAACAGTTTACGCGCATTTATCAAAAGCTGAGGTTAAAGAGGGACAAAGAGTTAAAAGGGGGCAAGAAATAGCTAAAACAGGCGATACGGGATTATCAACAGGTCCTCATTTACATTATGAAGTTCGTCATAATGGCATAGCTTTAAATCCTGATCAATTTTTCTTTGGAGATCTAGGCTTCTTTGAGTTAACGAGCAAGAACTAAACTATTTGTGGAGAGAACTTTATGATTTGGACCATTGAACTTGCTTCATATTTGGATGATGCTCCATGGCCAGCAACGAAAGAGGAATTGATTGATTATGCCGAAAGAATTGGGGCACCTTATGAAGTGGTTGAAAATTTAATTGAACTAGAGGATTCGGATGAACCATACGAGTCAATTGAAGATATCTGGCCTGACTATCCGTCAGATGAAGACTTTTTTTATAATGAAGATGATTATTAATTTAAGGCGCATTAAGCGCCTTTTTTTTAGCTTATGAGTACTAACTGGAATGGAATATACGGACAATCAATTGTTAAAGAAATTTTAAATAACATTATAAACTCATCTAAAATACCTCATGCAATATTATTTAGCGGAATTGAAGGAACCGGGAAGGATTTTACTGCCGTTAGATTTGCACAAGCTTTGAACTTAAAATTTTTAAATTTTGATAAATCTCAACATGTAAATAATTTAATATCTAATTTTTCTGAACCATATATCAAATTTATATTTCCGCTGCCCAGGGGCAAAAATGAATCTGATACCACAGGTCCTATGGAGAAATTGAGCTTAGATGAAATTCAGGTTATAAAGGAAGAGTTATCTAAAAAAATTCAGAATCCATACCGTAAATTAAAAATTCCCCGTGCTTCTAATATTAAAATCAGCAGTATTCGGGATATTAAAAAATTTTTATCATATGATTACTCTGATGTTGTTTATAGAATTGTTTTGATATCCGACGCTCATTTAATGAATGAAGAAGCTCAAAATGCACTTTTAAAAAGCCTGGAAGAACCTCCCGAAGGTGTAATTTTTATACTCACGACACCTTTCCCCAATATTTTACGTGAAACTATTAGATCAAGATGCTGGGTTATAAATTTTCAACCATTAAGTAACGAGGATATTACAAAAATTTTAATTTCTCATTTTAACTTTGAAAGATCCTTAGCTGTAAAAATTGCTCCTTTTTCCGGCGGCTCTGTTAACAATGCATTAATGCTATTGGAAAATGAATTTGAAGACCTGCTCGAAAAAACGATTTTAATCCTCAGATATTCTTTCGGTAAAAAGTTTCATTCGGCATTGAATGAATTCGCCGAACTTCTTGCAGACAATAATTCCGAATTAATTAAATTACTTATAAACATGATTATCATATGGTTAAATGATGTTCAGAAATACAGATATGGAAATGAAAATATTTATTTTCGAGATTATGTTGAGACAATACAAAAATTTAATAAAAAATTCCCTGACGTTAGTATTAATCGCTTAGTTTCCAAATTAGAAAACTTAGCTTCTGTAATCCGGAATAATATTAATTTAAATTTAATTGTTTTGAATATTGTCTATGAGATTTCAATTTTGACTTTTCCAGTTTGAAAAAACCAGTATAGAAGATGAATAAATAATTTATAGGTTTTAATTTTAAAAAATATTTAGTAACATTTAGTTAGTATTTTTAACGATTACGGGGATCAAATGAAAAAAGTAGTTATTACGACCGCCAAAAGAACACCGATCGGCTCATTTAATGGTTCACTATCATCATTAAGCGCCGCTCAACTGGGGAGTGAGGCTATTAAAAGTGTCTTAAACGATTCTAAAATTGACATCAACCTTATTGATGAAGTAATATTCGGAAATGTATTAACTGCCGGACAGGGTCAAGCACCTGCAAGGCAAGCAGCAATTTTTTCAGGTCTGCCTAACAAAACAGAATGTTTAACTATAAATAAAATGTGCGGAAGCGGACTTAAAGCCGTAATGCTTGCTCAACAAGCGATATTATGCGATGATGCCGAAATTATTATTGCCGGCGGCCAGGAAAGTATGAGCAATGCTCCTTACCTTTTAGCAAATGCCAGAAATGGTTATAGGCTTGGCAATGGGGAAGTGGTGGATTCGATGATTAAAGACGGACTATGGGATGTTTATAACAATATTCACATGGGAAGTTGTGCAGAATCGTGTGCAAAAGATTTTCACTTTACCCGAGAGCAGCTAGATGAATTTGCCGTTAACTCGTACAAAAAAGCAATTGAAGCACAAAAAACCGATAGATTTATTGATGAGATTGTAAAAGTCCCCATTAAGTCTAGAACTGGTGAAAATTATGTTGAAATCGATGAAGAGCCAACAAAGGTTAATTTCGAAAAAGTACCAAAGTTAAGACCTGTCTTTGCAAAAGATGGAGTTGTAACGGCTGCAAATGCATCCAGTATAAATGATGGAGCAGCAGCATTAATTGTAATGAGCGAGGAAAAAGCTAAGAAATTGGGTTTAAAGCCATTGGTTGAAATTGTTACACAAAGTTCAGCTGCAAAAGCACCGATCGAATTTACAACAGCACCGGCTGATGCAATAAATAAAGTTTTGACAAAGGCAAACATGAAAAAAGAAGAAATTGATTTGTTTGAAATAAATGAGGCCTTTGCTATCGTTTCATTAGCAGTTAATAAACTATTGGGGCTAGATCCGTCTAAAATTAATGTAAACGGCGGTGCAGTCGCACTTGGACATCCGATAGGAGCAAGCGGAGCAAGGATATTGGTAACCTTAATTCATGAAATGAAAAAAAGGAATTCTCAGTATGGTCTTGCCTCTTTATGTATCGGGGGTGGGGAAGCATCAGCTTTAATTGTTAAAAATTACAAATAATTTATGGTCTATAATCTATGGAAATTAATAAAGTTTCGGTTATTGGAGGCGGAACAATGGGCAATGGTATTGTCCATGTTTTCGCGTTAAAGGACTTTAATGTTAATTTAATTGAAATGGATAATGAATTAGCAGATAAAGCCTTAGCTGTTATAGCTAAAAATTTAGATAGGCAAATTAAAAAAGGGTTAATTTCGGAAGAAGATAAAAAAAGGGCAATAAGCAAAATCAACAAAATTGCAGGTGTTGAAAATATTCCTCCGGATTCTGATTTAATTATTGAAGCTATTTATGAAAATAAAGAGGCTAAGCTGAGTATATTTAATCAATTGCAGAGCTTAGTTAAGTCCGAATCTATTTTTGCTTCCAATACATCTTCAATCTCCATAACTGAATTATCGGCATTAAATAGGCCCGATAAATTTATAGGCATGCACTTTATGAATCCGGTACCGGTTATGAAATTAGTCGAAATTATTAGAGGTTACTCGACCTCAGATAATACATTTAATACTATTAAAGAATTGGCACTAAAGCTTGATAAAGTTCCAGTTGAGGTTTTTGATTATCCCGGATTCATTTCTAACAGAATTCTAATGCCTATGATTAATGAGGCTGTTTTTGCATTAATGGAAGGTGTAGCTTCAGCTGAAGACATTGATACTGTAATGAAATTAGGGATGAATCATCCTATGGGACCTTTAACATTGGCTGATTTTATCGGTCTGGATGTTTGTTTAGCTATAATGGAGGTTCTATACAACGGATTTAATGATCCCAAATACCGACCGTGCCCGTTGCTAAAAAAGATGGTTGCCGCTAAAAAATTAGGTAGAAAAAACGGAGAAGGTTTTTTCAAATATCAATAAGTTTTAAGATCGGGTAAATGTTTATTTTATATTGTGAGGCAATTTAAAAGGAACATTTTTTATCCCTTTTAATTTAGCTGAAGTAAACCAATTGTCTCCGTATTCGGTAATTTCTTTTTTAAAAATATTATCAAAATTGGCTAATTGAATTACTTTTATATAGAAATTTTCAATGTCATTCCTAACGATTGTATAACTAACCACTAAATTCGTTACGCTATCCGGGCCAAAATATATCCCGCAGGCATTTATAATATTATCTTGCTTATAATTATGAAATATTCTATCGACATCCAATAAAAGAGCAGGTTCTCTTTCAATTGTATTATGATAATTTTTTCTAAAGTTTAATATTTTATTCCTAATATTTTCATACTGCTCAAGATATTTACCAACTTCATGGATACTTCTGTAACGATAAAGATTTTTTATTAACGAACTGTTAACACCGATTTCGCAGCTATCGCCATAAATAACTTTTACCGAATCGAGCATCGATAATCCGGCTGCATTATATTTTTTTTGAGAGAAAACTTGGGTAGTAAATGTTAGGGCAAGAAAAATGAAAATAGTGATTTTCATATATTTAATAAATTTAATAAAGAATGATGATTGTCCGATAATGTATATTATGTAAACTTATAATTTCCCTTTTCTATCCTATATTGTTTAATTTCAAAATGACATAAATTATAACCAAAATAAAAATAATCCAGATTATAGGACTACGTTTTTTCCTTTTCACTTTTAGATGCTTTGAAAATCCTAACTTTCTTTTTTCCTTTTCTTTAGAATCTAGTTCGGGTTTATAATATCTGGGAGTATAATCAAATACACGATGTAATGGTTTTTTCATTAACATAATCTTTCTCCTCTATTTAATTCTCAAAAATTGCAGTCACAAATAAATCCGGATCGAAATTCTGTAAATCATCTATTCCTTCGCCTACACCGATATATTTTACTGGAATTTTTTGTTTTGCGCAAATCTGAAATACAACTCCGCCTTTAGCAGTACCGTCAAGTTTTGTAATAACGAGTCCGCTTATATCAGTTACTTTAGAAAATTCATCAGCCTGAACCAACGCATTCTGACCTGTGTTACCATCAATAACTAATAAAGTTTCATTGGGAGCATGGGGCAATAGTTTTTTAATAACACGTTTAATTTTGTTTAATTCTTCCATTAAATTCGACTTATTATGCAATCGGCCGGCAGTATCAATTAAAACCACATCATATTTATCTTTTACGGCAGTATTAACGGCATCGTAAGCTACAGATGAAGGATCAGAACCTTTTGTCTTCTGAATTATCTCGACACCGGCTCTTTCGGCCCAAATTTCCAATTGCTCATTTGCAGCTGCTCTAAACGTATCAGCAGCACCTACAATTACTTTTAAGCCTGATTTTTTATAATTATGAGCAAGCTTACCGATTGTTGTTGTCTTCCCTGCTCCGTTAATCCCAACAATTAAAACAACATAAGGCTTAAATTTATCAATCTCATTTTCGTTTTTATTATTATGTATGACCTTTAATGTTGAGGATAATTCAGCCTTTACCGTTTGTATAATATTAAGATTAGAACGATCTTTATCACTCTTTAGCCTGATTCTGGCATTCTCAATTATTTTTTCCGAAGTATCAAATCCAATGTCAGATGTAATTAGTATTTCTTCTATTTCATCTAAGGTTTTATCATCTAAAACTGCTTTTCCGCTTATAGTTTCGTTTATGGTATTTACAATTTTATTTCTTGTTTTAGCTAGACCGGATTTTAGTCGATCAAAATTTAAATTATTAAGTATTCCCATATTCTGTTTGAGTTAAAAATTCTTTTGCTCTAATTGCATAGCCGATTAATGAAATAACCATCAGCGCTATGCTTAAATAATAAAATAAAATAAAGATAATATTCGCTTTATTTACATAAAGAAGTATCATCAATATCACTATACTAATATTGATTACGGTAATTTTTCCCAACATATTGGAAGGCAATACCTTGCCTATTTTTCGGGAAATTATTATCCCACCTATAAAAATCATTAAATCACGGGAGATAATCATTATAAAATAATATGGTTTAATATAGCCATTTAAGAATAATTTCAATATGATAATTCCTATAACAATTTTATCAGCCAGCGGATCAATAATTTTTCCAAACTCTGTTATTTCATTAAACTTTCTGGCAAGAAATCCGTCTAGAATATCTGTTGCTGCCGCGGCTAAACATAGTATAATAGTTATAAATCGTATTTGCCCGGATTGTAGATTATCCAATAGAAACCAAAAAGGGACGGCTGAAAACAAGCGGACCAGACTCAGAAGATTCGATTTAGTTTTTATTTCTTTAAAATTTATATTCATTTAATAACCGCAAATTTTCCAAGTTTATTTCTAATTTCATTATTCGAATTATCCAATTGAACAATTCGAAAAATATAGATACCGGTACTAAGCTCGTTTCCGTTTTCATCTTTCAAGTTATAATCTACACCGCCGTCGCCGTTATTTTCTTCAAGCTCACTCATTTTTTTACCATTTAAATTAAAGATAGTAATTTTTGCATGAGCCGGTAAATTTGCAAAAGTAATTTTACTTGATCCATCTAAAATTCTTGCCGGATTAGGATAAACATAAACATCGGAAAGATTATTTGCAAAACCGGAAAGGACGACATAACTCCCCGCTCCGGATTTTATACTTAAGCTTCCTGTTTCTATCGACGACTTAACATTTTTTATATGCAGCGTATATTCCCTACCGACGGAACCTACCGGTCTTTGTCCATTTAAATTTAAATAAATTGTTTTACCGTCTTTATTATCAACTTGGACTGATGTAACCTTGTTAAACGGAGAGAAAGTATAATTTGCCGTATCTTCTGCAGTAACCGGATCTACATTCTCATTAAATACCAGTTTAATTTTATACGGATTTAGTATTTCATGCGATGTTACAAAAAAGTAACTTTCTACGGAAGTAGTACTATCAACATTGAATATTACAGTATCGGATTTAATCGGAGAGCCAAAATAATCGTTTAAATAATTTACGGCTAATCTATTTTTCCCCACAGGTAAATTGCCGCTGAAACTAAGTAAATAAGAAAATTGACTGGAGGCGGAAATAGAATTCGGAAATCCGAATCCCACTACTGCAAAAGAATGAAGATTCTCTATTTTAGTATTAATCATTTGTGTAAAAGTGATTCTAATAGAATTTGGAGTACTATTTGTTATACTTGCAACTTTTGCCGGAACATGCGAATAGATTTGAATTAACTGACTCATATTAGATATAGGGTAAAGTTTAGTATTATCCACGCCTTTCACACCATAATAATAATTAACTTTATCTGATACTTTATTATCAATGTAAGAACTATCGGATGTTGAATCTATTAATGCTAAGTTATTTTGATTAAGCCCCCTATAAATGTAATATTGATTTCCATTTCCTGTCCAGTTCAAGTAAATAGAAGCAGAATCTGTACTGTAACCGGTTAAATTGTAAGGTGTATTTGCATGATTCGAAACTGCAAATTCATAGAAATTAATTCCGTTGTTTGTAGGAAATGCAACATCATTAATACCGTCTTTATTTAAATCTCCTACAAATATTGAATTGGAATTAATATTTTCTTTATAAGAGATGATAGTATTTTTTCCGTTATCATACTTAAATACATATGAATAAGGAAAGTCAAAAAGCACCAAATCATCAATACCATTATTTTCTATATCTGCAAAACGAATGCTGTTTTCAGCACTTTGAAATTGCGAGTTGAATTCCGTAGTAGGATCAATAAATGCTCGGTCGTAAATAATATTCAGTGAATCCGAAATAAAATTGAATATGATAAGACGATAATACGGGGCTATATCTATATTGGAGTAAGAATGAAGAAGCACAGCCATATCCTTTGATCCTTTACCTGTATAGTCTCCCTCGGCAAGATACGCCGACGAGCCCATAAATCCTGTTGAAATAACTTTATCCTTTTGAAATTGTCCCGGCCCATTGATTTTGTAACTAAAGATATCTCCGTCTTCATCAACCATCCAGATTTCTTTTTTACCGTCACCATCCATATCAGTCACTACTGCATTCGGAAAATCAAGAACATTATTCCCGGCGCCGGATTTAGTGAAATTAACTAATCTTATTGGATTAGATAAACTTAAATCGGAGTTTACATCCCAAACAGTTATCGATGTATCGCTATTTATATTCAAAATTTCTTTTTCATTATTATCGTACAGATCTTTAGCTGCTATCGGCCAAAATGTATTTGATGTATCTGAAAATTTTTGAACTAAATTAGTAGAATATTGATTATCTTGTTCATAAATAAATCCGTCATAAACAAAATAAGCCAGTATATCTTTTTTGCCGTTGTTATTAAAGTCTCCAAAATCTTTTACAATTTTATCTTGCAGAGAATCTATTTTAACAAAATTGTTTCCCGAAAGTTTATATATATATGATACTTTAGGATTGCTTAAAGGCCTCAATACTACTTCATTTGAATCATTGGATGTGAGATCAATAGGATTTTTATAAATCTCGCCTGCAGGTAAAGAGAATGACTGCTTTGATTCGAATGCAGGATTAAATGAAAAATCAGTATTTAATGAGAAATATGAATTGTTGTTTTTTACAATAGATTTTAACCCGGCAATGTTATCAGCCTCAAAATAAACATCATAAGAAGAATTATTTTCTATTAGATTAGTCGGAATGAATCCGTAGTGTATGTTTTTTACTGATTGAATATTTGTTGCAAATCCGTCGAGGGTGATAAAATTAAAATTAGTTGTGCCGGTTTTACGATAGTACATTTTAACAACCGACGGTTGATTAGTATAACCTGATGCCAAAATTGTCTGCTTCTGTCCGTAAAAGGCCGATCCGACGAAAACTAAATTTAATTTTGGAGGGGATCTAAGTACATAAAAATTAACTCTCTCTTCCATAGTTCTACCGTTACTAAGATCAACCAGCATTCTTAAACAATAAACCGAATCCGGAAAATTAGAAACGTTTAGAGTATAAATTTTCTTATTATCGAATTGGTATTCCTGGTTTTCCAACAAAGTAGTCCAATTTGTCGGATTGAGTCCCGTTCCTTCATAGAGACTAAAATTTTGGAAATATGCCGAAAGAATAGTTGCAGAAATAGAAATAGAATCAGAGTTAGTTGCGTAATCTTGTTCCGGACTATTGAATTTAATTATTGAAGGTGCCAGTACGCTTAATGCTCTATACAAATTCAATCGGCCGGCGCCACTTTTAATATCCCACCCGGGTTCATCAATATCATCTGCAGTGGATTTTAAAATTTGTTTAACTTCTTCATTTGTAAAATGCCCTAATGATAAAATTAAGCCGGCTGCCGCAGACACAAAAGGAGCAGAAGCCGAAGTGCCGCTTACAGTTGCATAACCGCCTCCGCGAGCTGTGGTTAAAATATCTGTCCCGGGGGCAACTAAATCTAAAGTAGAACCGTAATTGGAACTTGGGGCTACATTATCATCAATGGTTGAATTTCCCACACAAATTACTTCAGAATATCCCGACGGGTAATGAGGTTCATCCGATCCGTCATTTCCGGAACTTGCTACTAAAACCACACCTTTATTATAGGCATATCGAATAACATCTCTAAGTACATATGAAAATTGGGTATCACCGAAACTCATATTAATAACTTTAACTCCCATTTTAACAGCATACAATATGGCTGCGGCCACATCATCTTCTTCGCCGTATCCGGATGGGTCAAATGCTCTTAGATTTAAAATTTTAATTTTAGGAGCTACTCCGGCGATTCCAATATCGTTATTAGTCTCTGCAGCCAGTATCCCGGCTATATAGGTTCCGTGCCCATTATCATCCATCGGATTATTATCCCAACCAAGATAATCTCCCCCGCTTGAGTCGAATGGAAATCCTCTTCTATCGGTAAAATCCCATCCCATATAATCATCAATAAAACCGTTACCGTCATCATCAATCCCATTTGAATCTTTATTACGGCCTTGAGAATCTGTACCGGTTTCACCGGGATTTATGTAAATTTTATTTTTAAGATCGGGATGAAGATAATCTATTCCCGTGTCTATTAAACCAATAAGAACGGAATCCGATCCTTCAGTTATATTCCATGCTTCGAAAGCTTGAATTTTTTTTAACGCCCATTGTTGCCCCACCAAACTATCATTTGGAATATTATCTATTTTATAAATATTTGAGGTTTGCACATAATCAATGGTCGGATCATTTTTAGCCTGGTTTATGAAGCTTTGTGCGGATACACTGTCATTAAAAGTTATTTTAACAATTCGTGAAAGATTCGGATCATCCTTTCCCAAATCCCTTGCAAAATAACCGGCGGTCACACTTGTTTTCTTCAATGCTCCTATCGGCGCAGAAGATAAAAAATTTTTACTCTGAATTTTTTCATTAATTGAAGATCGGGAGATGGTATTATCATATTTTATGAATACCGTTACTTGAGAATAAGAAGATATGCTTAAAAGAAAAAAAGCACCGAAAGCAAAAACTGCTTTATAATTCATAAATTTCCTTTTTGAAGCTGGCGTCTACCTCGGTCGGGTAGTTACCGGAAAAACAGGCCGTACAGAAGTTTGAAGAATTCGCTTCAGAAATAGCTTCGAGCATTTCATCAATCGTAAGATATTCCAAACTGTCAACACCAAGATATCTTTCTATCTCTTTAACATCACCATTCATCTGGTTTGCAATTAACTCATCTTTACTCGGGAAATCCATTCCATAGAAGCATGGATGCATAATCGGGGCAGAAGAAATTCTCACATGAATAGCTTTAGGTTTTGCTTCTTTAATTAAATTTACAAGCTGCTTCGATGTTGTACCTCTAACAATTGAATCATCTACAATTACAATCGTTCTACCTTCAAGAACACCTTTTACAATATTAAATTTAATTCTTACACCAATTTTTCTTTTTTCCTGCCCGGGTTGAATAAAGGTCCGGCCTATATAGTGACTACGTATCAACCCGATTTCCAGTTTAGATATAATTCCTTGCTTCTCAAGCTGTGCTTGATAACCAAGAGCCGTAGTATTCGAGCTATCCGGAACACTTATTACTATTACTTTTTGACCGTCTTTATCTTTTACCGGATATTTTTTTGCTAAAATTTTACCTAACCTTCTTCGCATTTTATCAACATTATGTCCAAAAATAAAGCTGTCGGGACGCGAGAAATATATATATTCAAAAATGCAGTGTCTTTGATTATGTAATGTATCATCCTTTAATTTTATGGATTTTATTTGATCCACTTCTTTTACATCTTCATCGATAACAACAATTTCTCCGGGTTCTACCTCCCTTATAAACTTGGCAGCAATAATATCAAAAGCGCAGGTTTCAGATGCTACTACAAATGAGCCGTTTACTTTACCAATTGACAGAGGACGAAATCCGAAAGCATCTCGAGCGGCAATTAATTTATTATCGGTAAGAATAGTTAATGAAAAAGCACCCTCCAGCTTTGCAAGTGCTTCTTTAATTTGTTCTATTTGATCATTTAATCTGCTTCTGGCAATAAGATGCAAAATAACTTCAGTGTCGCTTGTTGTCTGAAAAATTGCGCCTTCATTTACTAATTCTTCACGCAGTTGTTTTGCATTTGTTAAATTTCCGTTATGTGCTACGGCAATATTTCCCATCCTGTAATGAACAACAAAGGGTTGAATATTATTTAATGATTCTGAAGAACCTGTTGTAGAATACCTGTTATGTCCAATAGCCGATGATCCCACCAAAACATTTTTAAAAACCTTAGAATCCGCAAAAACTTCGGAAACTAATCCTTCCCCCTTGTAAATGTTAAATTTTGCCTTATTATTTTCATTATAATCTCTTGTTACTATTCCGCTTGCTTCTTGTCCCCTATGCTGCAGCGCGTGAAGGCCGTAGTAGGTATTAATTGCAGCATCATCCGTCCCGAAAATTCCAAAAATTCCGCAATGACACTTTGGTTTATCAGATATTATTTCCATCTATTTCTTTTTCTTTGAAAAAATAAAATTAAAATTAAGAATAATATTAAAGTTATAAAATAGGAGTGTATCTAAAAAGTAAAAAGGTACATTTTAACGCACAAATATATTTGAAGATATAGTGGAAATGAAGGATTAAACATATATCTTAAAAAAATTTAATATTTTTCCTTAAAATAAAAAAGGTGCATTCAGCACCTTTCTTAGTCGGAACGGTGGGATTTGAACCCACGACCACCTGAACCCCATTCAGGTACGCTA
>CAZCFZ010000045.1:23083-30307 GCA_964498065.1 uncultured Ignavibacteriaceae bacterium | reverse complement strand
CAACGGGGTCGTAGCCCCCTTTATTAAAAGGATTACATCTTAAAATTCTCCACACAGCTTTAACCCCTCCTTTAAATATACCATACTTGGTAAAAGCCTGTACAGCATATTCGGAACAGGTAGGGTAAAATCTACATGACGGCGGAAACAGAGGCGAAATTAATTTCTGATACAATCTTATTATAAATACAAATATTCTCCTCATTACAAAATACTTCTTAGCTTTATCATTAAATCCACAACACTGGGCATTAAATCTATCAGCATTATATTTTTATTATCTTTTTCGTTAAGAAAATTAGGTGAAAAAACTATCTTCAGTAAGATATTTTTTTTTGAACAGATATCAAGTAAGATTTCTTTATTTAATCTGTAGGATTCTTTTATAAGTCTTTTAATCCGATTTCTCCATACAGCAATTCCTAATCTTTTACTAACCGCAACCGCGATGCGAACCCCTTTATTTTCACCTTCCTTTTCAACTATATAAACGGCCTTGATTAATTTGCTTGACGAATAAAGCATTTTGCCCGAACTAAAAATTTTATCAAAGTCTTTTTTGCTTTTTACTCTTTCTTTAGCAGAAAGGCCATAACGTTTCAAAGGGGCTATTTCTCGTCGCTTACTGTTAGTTTTTTTCTTCCTTTAGCTCTTCTTCGAGCAAGTACTCTTCTGCCGTTTTTAGATTTCATTCTTTCTCTAAAACCGTGCTTATTTTTCCTTTTCCTATTACTCGGCTGGAAAGTCCGTTTCATTTTGTACTCCTTTAATCAAAAGATTACAAAATTAAACAATAATGAACAAATTAACAACATAATAATCTCTATTTATACACACCTTTTTACAAATGATTAATTTAATAGAAGAAAGAAAAATATTTTTATTTTTTTTAAAGAATTAATTTGCACTACAGTGATTTAGTTCCTATTTTTTATTCGGGATAGGTGACTAAAAATAGTGTGAATATGTTGTGGATAACTATTTTCCGTGAAAATGTTTCACAATAAAGCTCTCCCCCAAAAACTTTCTTTGAATTATATTTTTTGTGAATAATTTAAAAAGAAATGCCTAACTTGTTGAATAACAATCAATTACGGGACGATATTTAATGTTGGCAAGGTGTTGATAACTTTTCTATAGATTATTAATTATCTTAAAATAACAATATTTTAATAATTTTTTTAAATTTTCTAATGTTGATAAATTTATATGAAAGATTCTCTATTTGTTGAAAAACAATCTATGCAAGAACCGGTTTTTGCCTGGAGAGAGTGCCTAAAAGCGATAAAAGAAAATGTAACTTTAATGACCTTTAATACTTGGTTTGTTCCGATTAAACCGGTGGGGCTTGAAAACTCTATTTTGAAAGTTCAACTACCGAGTCAATTTTTCTGGGAGTGGATTGATGAACATTATAATACGCTGATAAACAAAACAATCCACGAAGTGCTGGGGGTTAATGCAAAGCTTGCATATGTAATATCCGAGGAGAAAGAAACTGAAGATGATGATCCTTCTCAGGATACGGAATCATCGGCAGTACAGCCAGATACTGCAGTACAAAATAAACCACAGCAAGAATTTGAATCTTATCTTAACCCACGGTATACATTTGATAACTTTATTAAAGGAGAAGGAAATCAATTAGCAAGAGCTGCTGCCGGAGCAATTAGCGATAATCCGGGAGGAACTTCATTTAATCCGTTATTTGTTTATGGCGGAGTAGGGTTGGGTAAAACTCATTTAGTTCAAGCAATCGGAAACAAAATTCTTCAGAACTTTCCCGAGAAAAGGGTTATTTATTTATCCTCAGATATTTTTACGGTAGAATTTGTTGAAGCAATTCAATCCAATACCGTAAATGAATTTTCCGGTTTTTACAGGAAAATGGATGTGTTAATAATAGATGATATACAGTTCTTAATCGGGAAAGAAAAAACACAGGATCTGTTTTTTCATATTTTTAATACGCTTCACCAGTCAAGAAAACAAATAATTCTTTCAAGCGATAAGCCGCCGAAAGATCTTAAAGGATTGGATGAAAGATTAATTTCCAGATTTCAATGGGGATTAACTGCCGATATTCAGCCCCCTGATCTCGAAACGAGGATTGCTATTTTGAAACGAAAATCAGAAGATTACGGAATGACGGTATCGAATGAAATTCTTGAATATATAGCAAATAATATAACTTCAAATATAAGAGAGCTGGAAGGCTGTTTAATTAAACTGCTTGCCAATGCATCCTTAAGTTCAAAAGATATTAATCTCGATTTGGCAAAGAAAACCGTAAAAGAAATTGCCACAGATAGAAAAGTAAATATCAATATAGAAAGTATAACCAAAGTTGTTTGCGAATATTTTATGATAGATGAAAATAAAATACGCGACAAAACTAGAAAAAAAGAAATAGTAATGGCCAGGCAGATTGCTATGTATTTATCCAAAGAAATGACAAAATCTTCACTTAAGACAATAGGACTTCATTTCGGCGGAAGGGATCATTCTACCGTAATTCATGCGTATACCGCAATTGAAAACTTAAAGGGTACCGATAAGCAGTTAAAGGAAACAATAGATTCTTTGAGGAATACAATAGAGTTAACGTGTTCATAAATGGATGTGTAAAATTAAAATCGTATGCCGCCATCTCATGACCCCCGCAAGAATTCAGATTCTATTTTTAATTTAATCTAACCTTTCAATTCCGGATTCTAAGAATTCTGAGAATATCTCAATAAAATTTAATCAGCCGAGAGGGAAATTTTTCAATTAACGGGATTTTGGTCTAATTAGCATAAATTTAAATTAAATTTGTATATTAAAGGTGAATTTTTAATTTATATAACTAATTATAATTAAAATGAAATACGGGCAAAGAAAAGGGGAAACTTTCAAATTTTTCAAATTAATAAAAACTTCTTTGCTTAAGTAATATTAACTATTTGAAAAATTGTTAATAGGGAATTCATAGGAATAATTAAAAAAATAATAATTATACAATAATAATTTTATGTTGAAGACAGAAATAAAATATGGAATTATTACAGGATTAATAATTTGTCTTTGGCATTTGACAGAATTTTTGTTGGGTTTCCATTCAAATAAAATGTATATAGGAGAGTATACAATTTACTTTGTGGTTATTATCCCTCTTGTAACGCTTTATCTGGGCATTAAAGAAAAGAGAGATAAAGAAAAGGGGGGTTATATTTCCCTTGGTTGTGGAATAAGAGTGGGATTGATGATTTCACTGATTGCGTCAATAATATTTACCTTTTATCTGATAATCTATTTTAATTTAATTAATTCCAAATACTTCGACCTTAGTATTGCATATCAAAAGGGAAAAATAATAACGAGGGAGAAAACAGGAGAGAAGTTCATTTCAGAAATAGAACAATTAAAATTTATGTTTAGTTATATTAATCAATTATTATTCGGAATTCTCGGCCTGATAACAAGCGGATTTATAATTTCCTTTACACTTTCAATGATGTTGAAGAAAAATCACAATAGGACATTAATTATTTAGGTAGGAGTATAAATATTATGGTAACCAGGAAGAGCATAAATGATTTCCTTTCGGTTAAAAAACTTGCAATAGTCGGTGTATCAAGAAATACAAAGAAATTCGGAAATGTTGTATTTAAGGAGCTGAAAAGTAAAGGATACGAAGTATTTCCGGTTAATCCGAATATTACGGACTTTAACGGAGAAAAATGTTATCCGAACTTACAAACATTAGCCGGCAAAGTGGAAGGAGCTGTTTTAGTTGTACCGCCTTATATAACGGAAAAAACGGTTAAAGAAGCAGCTTCGGTAGGTATTAATAATATTTGGATGCAGCAAGGGGCAGAATCCGAAACAGCGGTATCGTATTGCAGCGAAAATAAAATTAATGCGGTTTACGGAGAATGTATTTTGATGTTCTCAGAACCTGCAGCTTTTTTTCATAAAGCTCATAGGTTTGTAAACGGAGTATTCGGAAAGCTTCCTCGATAATAATTTTTCTACAATTCCTCTTTTAGAAATTCAATACAAATTACCGCTTGGTGTTTAAGGATCTTTATTTTTATAACACTCGAGCGGCCGGTAAAAGAATTATTCATGTTAATATTGTTTTATTTACACGAATAAAAATTTATTGAAATTTGAATTTCATTTGTTATTTTAGTAAAGAAATTCTTCGGAAGACAGCTTAACTTATTTTTTTCTCATTATTTTTTCTCTAAGAATGAATTCTTTCGAATGGAGCAACGAGCTTAGATTTATTATCGCTTTAGCGCTCGGCTTTCTTATAGGTTTGGAAAGGGAAAGCGCAAGCACCGAACGTAAAGGTAAAATCTTTGCCGGTGTTAGAACCTACACAATAATAAGCTTATTTGGTTTCGGATGCGGCTGGCTATATCATATAAATGTAACAATGGCCATCCCGGTTGGAATGATTTCTATTGCCGCACTTGTAGTAATGGAATATCTCGGCAAAATGAAGGAAGGAAGGGTAGGCTGGACAAGTGAGGTCTCTGCGCTTCTAACATTTGTAATAGGTGCATTATCATTACTTGCCGATGTGTGGGTTGCAATGGCGCTGGGAATTGTAACTACAATTCTTCTATCAGAAAAATCCGAGCTTGAAAGTTATGTGGAGAAATTAAATAAATCCGAGTTTCTCGCCGTATTAAAATTCTTAGTTGTTACCTTAATTATTTTCCCCGCTCTTCCAGATAAAGATTATACTCAATTCAATTTAAATCCCACGCATATATGGCAAATAGTTATAATGGTATCAACAATCGGATTTATCGGCTATTTTCTAATGAAAAAATTCGGCGGGAAGGTTGGTTTATGGGTATCGGGTTTAATGGGCGGAATGGTATCTAGTACTGCTGTAAGTATTGCTGTGGGCAGAATTGCTAAAAACAATCCTGAGCAGGGATCTAATGCGCTTCAGGCATCTATACTGGCAAGCAGTATAATGTATTTAAGAATTCTGGTTATTATTTGGATAATAAATCCGGGAATTATACATGTGTTATGGTGGAAGCTTATAATCTTAACTATAATCGGAGTAATTATTGCTTTTACAATTAAACCAACGGCACAAACGCCCGGGCAGCATCAAGTATCAACTTTGCAAAATCCCTTTGAAATTAAGCCGGCAATAATCTTCGCAATACTCTTTGTTGTGCTTTCCGTGATTACAATTCTAGTAAAAAAGTTTTTGGGAAATGCCGGCCTGATAATTCTTTCCGCACTAGTAGGAGTAACGGACATCGATCCTTTTATTTTATCGTTGGTTCGGCAGTCGCAGCCGATTGAGCATATAATCGTATCGGCCATTATTGTTGCAATGATGAGCAATACGATTATCAAAGCCATATATTTTGCGGTGCAGGCCAAACACGAGCAGAAGAAAACATATTTGCTCTATGGAATTTGGGCATTGCTGCATATTCCGGTTATTCTCCTCTAAAGAAAAAAATTATATTATAATTAATCCGTACAAAATCATGTTCCTAATCTGAACTAAGATTGGGCTTGTCTGAATAAGTAACAAGCAAACTAAGAGGTAAATTTAAGAGTACTAATAAAAATTTTTACGAAAAATCGGTTAATTACGAATGCTTATAAATTGTTGTTTTATAAAAAAATATAAAATACATATAACAACGGAATAATTATTTATAAAAATAATTCTTTCTAATTACAAAAATATTTCATAGATTCCATTAAAATAATTAGCTAAAAACAATTCAATTCGGGAATAAATTAGCGGGGAGGCTTTATGAGTACAGCTATTAAGATTGAGCAATGGGCCGATAGGCATCACCCTAAATGGCTGGAGTATTTAAGAATTATACTCGGACTAATATTAATAACAAAAGGGATAGCATATGTTGTTAATAAAGATCAGGTAATTACTATAATTGAAAGCAGCAGATATTGGGTAGTACATTATGCAATTGCCCATTATGTAATAGGCGGATATATAGCCTGCGGCCTGGCTATTGCACTCGGGCTGTTTACAAGAATAGCCGTTTTGTTTGAGATCCCCGCACTTGTGGGCTCCATGATTTTTTTGGATTTACATAAAAATTTATTTGCACTGAATTCACAAATTTTATATTCCGTATTAATTTTTGCCTTATTGTTATTCTTTTTATTTTATGGTCCGGGTAATCTATCATTTGATTATTACTTACAAAAACATACTGATAAAAACTACAACATGCGCTGACAGTATTATTATTTCCGGATTGAAAAATTTAATTCAGCAGAATAAAAATTTATAGTGAAGTTTTCATAGGACTTTACATACAAGTTATTTTCTCTCCCGATTTTTAAAGGGTGTGCTTCATCATAACTTCCTCATTATTACTTTTATATATTAAGAAAAATAGGTTTACAATAAAATCATCATATGTGTTTAAAAAAGCAATAAGGAGGTAGTATGAATGCGATCGCAAGTATGGAAGATTGGGCGGATCACCACCACCCGGAGTGGCTTGATTATTTAAGGATCATCTTGGGCCTAATCATTGTTGTTCGATGCTTTTCGTTTGCAGAAAACCAGGCTGTTGTTACAAATTTTTTGTTAAGTCACAGACTGGAATACTTAACGTTTATGGGCTCTCAATACATAATACTCATTGGAATAGGGGGCGGAATATTAATTACATTCGGCGTATTGACGCGCTTTGCGGCTTTAATAAATCTTCCCATAGCTATCGGAACCTTGTTTTTTGTAAATGAATCAGGCGGCCTTACTTTTCTTAATTCAGATGTTTTTATTTCGTTGGCGGTTTTAATATTGTTATTATTGTACATAATATACGGTTCGGGAGTTGTTTCATTTGACAGGTATATTGCGACGCACAACGATGTGTAAATTTTAAATTTGATACGTCTAAATTACAGTTAAAATAATTCCAAATGCATGATGAAAAGAATAATATATATAGTATCCATCTTATTTTTATTATGCTTGTCGAAAGGTTATTCACAGAACATCCCTAAAGAGAAGACTACTAAAAAAGACACTACTCAAAAGTTATTTAACGATTCGTTGATGAACAAAATAAAACAAGAAAAATTTTCTCATAATGAATTTCCCTTAATTTTTAACAATAAATATTATACCAATCCTGATTCTATCGGATTAAATTCTAAAATAAAATTAAATATGGTAAAAATTGTTCCCGATCCGCTGGCAAATTTTAA
>CAZCFZ010000045.1:20880-22983 GCA_964498065.1 uncultured Ignavibacteriaceae bacterium | reverse complement strand
ATTTATTCACAAAAGTTAACACATTGGACACATAACTCCCTCTCAATCCTGTAATTAAAGCTTTAATGTTTGATTTAGAGCTGCAGTAAAATGTATTAATGGTTTCAGGCTTCTTAAATTCATATTTAACAGCAACAGTATATTTGCCTTTAGGGTATCTTCCAAAATTGAAAAACTCCAATTTTGTTGCCGGGTATTTAATTGTTTCTCCGGGCTTAATTAAAATCAAATCGCTTTCATCAGGACAGGTTTTTTCACCCGGACAATCCATCAACGCCAAATTATGCTTTAGTAATTTATCATCGCTGTTTTTTATAACCGGATATATTACATTAAAGCATATATAATTTTTAAAAACATAAAATGAATCTTCAGTATTGTTTGTCATTGATAAGTATGCTGTTAAAAAATTATCGGAAGATGTTATGCTGTCGAGTACAACTGTCAGTACGGGAGAAATCTTATTTTGTCCCTTAAGCTTTTTATGATAAGCTTCTAACTCGGGTGTTGATACCGAATCCAATTCAATAATAGGCAGGTCGAGCTTTACATTTAATTCTATAATCTCATCTATGTTCTTAATTTCTATGTTTGTTTTAGATGTCTTATAACCTAAATAGCTTATTTTGACAGTATACTCTCCAAGAGTCAATTCTTTAATTATATAAAAGCCGCGTAAGTCTGTGGCAGCTCCATATTGTGTCCCGACAACAACTACATTTGCTCCAATTAAAGGTTGGCCCGTTTGTGAATCTTTAACAAAACCTTGAACTGTTGCCGGATAAATTTTTACACTCAAAAATAAAAGTATTAGAATTACAGGAAGATATTTAAGCGGTTTCATTTTTGTTTCCCCAATAAAAAATTAATTAAATTTTTATTAGATGATTTAATGTAACAAATAATTCTTTATTTGCATAGATGATAAATGAAATTAACAGTTAAAATTTTACACTAATTATTCTTTGTATTTTTATTGCATCGGTTTGATGATTATTTTTGTTGAAGTGAATTTTTAACTAAAGCGGCAATGTAAGTTTGACTAAATTAAATTTAAGAAAAGTTAGCGCAGTTAGATATGTTACTCCGCTTCGTGAAGGCGGGTCGCTCCCGGCAATTATTGAAGCCGACGACGATGGAATATACGTACTTAAATTTAAGGGCGCCGGTCAGGGAACTAAAGCACTTATTGCGGAATTAATTTCAGGTGAAATTGCTCGTGCAATAGGACTTTTGGTACCGGAAATTGTTTTTGTTGAACTTGATGCCGGACTTGCCCTTACAGAGGCCGATCCTGAAATAAGTGACTTAATTAAAAGCAGTGCAGGTTTAAATCTTGCACTTGATTATCTTCCTGGATCGGTAATGTTTAACCCAGTTGTGGATATGCCGGATGAACATCTTGCTTCTTTAATCGTTTGGTTTGATGCATTTGTTTCCAATGTTGATCGTACAATCCGTAATACAAATATGCTTATGTGGCATCGCAGACTTTGGCTTATAGATCACGGTGCATCGCTTTACTTTCATCATACGTGGGATAATTACTTAGAGAAAAGCAAAGAACCGTTCAGTTTAATTAACAATCATGTACTGCTGAAATCCGCAAATAATTTAATGGAAGTTGATGAAGAAATATCTTCTAAGATTAATACAGATACTTTCAAAAATATAATCAATACAATACCGGATGAATGGCTGAACGAAGATCAAGTATTTAAAAGCACTGAAGAAAATAGGGATGCATATTTTAATTATTTAATAAAACGGATGGAGAAACCGCATTTATTTATAGAGGAGGCAGTACGTGAGCAATAATTATTTTTATGATTATGTTGTTATACGTGTTGTTCCCAAGGTTGAAAGAGAAGAGTTTATTAATGCCGGCGTAATTCTTTTTTGCAAAGAAAAAAAATTCCTTAAATCTCGAATAGAACTCGATGAAAACAAATTGAAATTATTAAATAAAGACATCGATATTGATTTAATTAAAACACATCTTAATGCAATTGAAGATATTTCCGCAGGTAAAGAAAATGCTGGCTCTATCGGTAAACTTTCGCAGGCTGAACGTTTTCAATGGCTGACATCACCTAAAAGTAC
>CAZCFZ010000045.1:2784-20780 GCA_964498065.1 uncultured Ignavibacteriaceae bacterium | reverse complement strand
CCAAGAGCAGGGCTGCCGAGTTGAAGATGAAAATCTCCGTTAGATGAAGGTGCGGTTGAAGGATCAAGAGCACTTTTGAACAATGGGTCTTTGTCGATATTATGACCATCATCCGTACCTAGTGAAGCTAACCAGGTTCCTGAATTACCCCTGGAATTAGCAACGATGCTGTATGAAAATGCAGGTGAATCTACGGAATCGTTTACTGATGCATCTGCAGATGTTGTGCTATGGTTTGCCTCATTATTCCAAATAATACTATTCTCAACTGTTGTGTTACAAACTCCCACAAATCCCGTTTCAGAACCCTTATTATACATTGCCCCGCCATTTGCTCCGGCATAATTGCCCGTAATAGTACAATTCATTAAACTGTAATTGACAACTGCATCTGCAGCATTCATTTCATTAGAATTTATATCTGTTCTTGCAGTATTCGTTATATTAGAATTTATGATTGCTCTAACAGTGCTCATTATATTAGAATTGACAACTGCTCTTTCAGCACTTGCTAAAATAGAAGTATATGTTGAGGTGTCGGCAACATTGTAAATACCGCCGCCTGATACATTCGCGTAATTGCCGCTTATTATACAGTTGGTTAAACTTGCCGAAAGAGTATCTCCGGGTGACATGGAAAAAATCCCGCCTCCGTTATTAATTGCATAATTGCCGCTTATTTTGCAGCCGGTAAAAATCGGCGTAAAAAACGGCTTCTGCCCGTTAGAAGATGCAGCAGTATTTAGGTTGGATATTCCGCCGCCTGAAACAGCAGAATCTCCGCTTATTGTACAATTTGTAAAAATGGGACCCGGGCCACAATCCATGTTCGAAATTCCACCCCCAATTCCCGGTATAAGGTTTGACGCAAATGTTAGAGGGATTGCAGTATTTCCGGTAATCTTACAATTGGCAAAAACAGGAATACACTGAGAGTTCTCGACATTAAAATCAAAGATACCGCCGCCCGAACCGGACTTATTATCACTTATTGTGCAACTGTCTATTGTTACACTAATAATTGAAGGATTTGATGAAGTGCCTCCGGTAAAATTTATTATTCCTCCGCCTTCAGCAAGCCCCAAATTATTGCTGATTACACAATTTTTTATTGTGCCGATAACTTTACTAGCGGTATTTATACCAAAATTATAAATACCAATTCCTCCGCCCATGGTTGCTGAATCTTTACTAATTGTGCAGTTAGTTATATTTAATTTAGTAGTACCGGCATTTAGAACAGATACTCCGGCTCCTATTGAGCCTTGAGATTGCTGTGAGTTATTTAGTTGAATACCTCCATCATTGTCGCTAATATTGCATTGGTTTAATGTTGGGCTGCTGTATCCGCCTGTATCACTAAAAATGCATACACCACCGCCTTCCAAGCCATGATTACCGTTAATTAAACAATTATCTATTATAGGGCTGCATGTACGGCTGCTAGTACTCTCAATCAGAATTCCTCCTCCTAAAATACTATTATCAAAAGAACTCGAACTCGAGGATAATGTATCTGTCCATCCGCCTTTAATTGTAAAACCGTCTAAGGCAGTTGAACTTCCGGCATTTAAGAAATAGACTACGTGATAACTTATGTTTCTTCCGTTTAGAATGGTCACATTTTTTTTGTAATCACGGCTGTTGAAATTGGTTTCATTACCGGCAAACCCTCCGAATACTTTTACACCATCCGGTATTTGAAACGATATACTGTCTGTAGTAGAAGTGGGATAGTACGTTCCCTCTGCAACCCAAATAGAATCGCCCGGCGATGCGGCATGTAATGCTGATTGCAAATCCGTGTAGGCGTTAGTCCAGGAAGAACCGTTGTTGCTTCCCGCAGCCTTGGAGTTAACAAAAATAACCTTTGCCGGTGAAAGCCCGCTGCAGGATATTGTTAAAATTATAGATAGGCATATCGCCCGAAAAAAATATGTTAAGCGAATGTTAGCAGAAAAAACAAAGCGTTTCATTTTCCGTCCTTATTTTAAATTAGTAGTACTACTATCCGAGTTAATTTATTCTTTTATTTGAGGAACCTAATCAATATGGTTCCGGTATGTTTAATCCGCTTAAATATTTTGGGTGATTCATTATGTTTATCCGGGAAATTTTTTATAGTGACCTCAAGATTCTTCACTGAACTTAATGAGCTTCATCTAATCACTTTGAATCTATCAATATAATTACTTTTCCACTAGTTCTAAATTTTCTTTCCGGAGATAAACCGTATTTTGTTTAATGTTTAATTTTTTTGCTATGCTGCTTTTATTTTCCCCTCCGATAATATTTCAATTATCTTTGCCCGGGTAACAACTTTTAGTATAGCGTTTTTTCCTTTTATCAGCTTTTGCATTGCTTGAATTTCTGTTTTTCTTGGCTTCGTTGGTATCTCTTTTTTTATACCCAATATTAAAAAATAACATCAACATATTTATGTTGCAGAACACTTTATGTTCGATTCTCAATGCCGGATAGAAATTCAGGCAAGCATTCGGTTCGATGATATTTCAAAAGCATTTATTACATTCGCTGATTATTAGAATAATTTTTCCCCTTACTGAAGAAGAACAAGAATATTAGGAGCTACTAATTATTTTATAAGGTAATGTTAGTTTCCCAGCCGGAACATGAATGGAAGCGAAGCGATTTTATTTTAAAAGTATCATCTTCTTAGATTGAATAAAGCTGCCCGCGCTTAATTGATAAAAATAAATTCCGCTTGCCAACTGCCTATTGCCTACTGCAAATTGTACATTATAACTTCCCGCCCTTTGTTCTTTATCCACAATAGTTTTTACTACATTACCAAGGATATCATAAACCTTTAATGTTACATATGATGTTTTGGGAATGTTATAATTTATTGTAGTCGTTGGATTAAAAGGATTGGGATAATTCTGTTCCAATTTAAATGAGGTAGAAATATTTCCTGTTTGATTTATTTTTATTCCAGTCGCATTACCGCTAAAATGTATGATTGTACCACCAGTACCAACCGCCCAGCCGTTGTTATTATCAACAAAATCAACTGCAAGTAAATCATTTGTGGTTATACTTGGATAAAGATTCCATGTTTGACCACCGTTACCAGTATTCAGAATGATTCCACCCTGACCCACAATCCAACCGTTCATCTCATCTGAAAAGTCGATACTACGCAAATTATTATAAGTGTTACTAGGGACGGGAGTCCAGTTGGTACCGCCGTCTGTTGTATGAAGTATAGTTCCGGCATCGCCAACTACCCAACCGTTAAGTATATCTAGAAAGTGTACAGACCAGAGTTTTTGTTGTGTTCCGCTTTGCTGTGTATTCCAATTTTGCCCGCCATCTGTTGTATTAATTATTGTACCGTTATATCCGACAATCCAGCCGTTGAGACTATCCGTAAAAAATGCATCCCATAAAGTAGATGTTACTCCACTGTTTTGTTTATCCCACGAATTGCCGAAATCTGAAGTATACAATACAACTCCACTATCACCGGCAACCCAAATATTTGACGTATCCACAACCGACAAGGCCCAAAGATTTTGTGCAGTATTAATGTTCCTTTGCTGCCAAGATAAGCTGTCTAAACTATAAGTACTTAATTTTTTATGAAATTCCGAAGAAAAAGAGATGCTTATATAAAGGCCTGCTTGCTGGCCGTTAGATAAACTAAGGAAGGGATGGATTTTCTTCAGGCCCAGCTTAGCATTCGAAACAGCTTTTACAATCTGTCTTTCTGTAAGGTTAGACATTACTTTATGTAGACTGATATTGTATAATGATTTGTTCCAGGAATTACCGCTATTTTCTGTTAAATTTGCGTAATCCGCCGGACCGACAGCAATTCCTAAAGAATCATCCGAAAAAGAAACATCAAGAAAATCATCTGTCGATCCGCTGGTTTGCGTATTCCATGAATTTCCATCGTCGGTTGTTTTATAAATTACTCCTGCATCTCCAACAACCCATCCCTTGTTATCATAAAAATAAAGACTATTTAAATTTTCATTAGTTTCTGTCGTCTGCTGATTCCAATCAGTACCTCCGTTAGTTGTATGTAAAACAATCATCCCATTGGCGGGATTATCATTCGTAGCTATCCATCCGTTATTCAAATCGGTAAAATGAATGTCGCTGAGAATATATTTTCCTCCGCTATTCTGAAAATTCCAGTTTGTTCCGCCGTTTGTTGTATGGAGAATGATCCCCTGGTAACCAGATATCCAGCCGTTTTGATTATCAACAAAGTAAATCGAATTTAATTCACTTGTAGTATCACTATTCTGTCTATTCCATGAATCTCCGCTGTCTGTTGTGTGCAATATTGTTCCCTGACTTCCAACTACCCAGCCGTTCATATTGTCGGAAAAGTATATTGACTTTAAGTTTACGTAACTGCCGGCATCTTCTACGGTATTCCAGTTTTTCCCGCCGTCTGTTGTTTTAAAAATATTTTTATTGCCTGCAATAAACCCGGTGAGGTTATTCAAGAAAAACACGGTATTAAAACTCACCGTGTTAGGATCAAGTTCAGTGTTTACTTCAGTCCAATTTTCACCTCCATCTGAAGTTTGCAGAAGAACCGAAGGGATAATTGAACCATTGTAACCTTGCGGACCGACTGCCCACCCCAAGTCTTTATTCAAGAAAAATATTCCGGTTAGATTTATAGTAGTGCCGCTTTTTTGAACAGACCAATCTGTTCCACCGTTGGTTGTGTTTATTATTGTTCCTGAATTACCGGCTACCCATCCAAATGTGGAATCAACGAAAAAGACTTTATTGAGATTATTTCCTTGCGGCAGAGGATTCTGCCAGCTCCATTGTGAAAATAGAAACGGAGTAGAAAATAAGACCAACAAAAAACATTTAAAGATCTTCATAATAATTCCTTTATTTTTTATTATTATTTTAATTCAATTCATTTAAAGTAAATTATAGAATTCTTTTTTATTGATTGATAAGAACTACTCTTCAAAAGTTCAAAAAATTCGCTGCGTATAAAAAATAATATAAAGAGAGAAATGAGAGTAATAAGAATTATTTTATGAATATTAATTTGTTTATTTCAGTTCCGCTGCTGATCTAGATTTGCGAAGGGTGTTGATTCTTAATTATAATTATTATTTAAAATTCTAATTAAGAACAATCCACACTCTTAAAAATTTATATTAAAGTAAATTAAAAAACAGAATAAAATACTGATTAATATCACAACCATTAGGAATAATAGGCCTCATTATAATTTTATTTTAGGATGTTTTAAAAATTAATTTATCAAATATGATATTAAGTTTTTATTTTATAATTACAATCTTCTTTTTTTGAATAAAGCTCCCTTCTCTTAGTGTATTAATACTTCTCCCTACTATTCCCCCAAGGACATTAATTTTTTTAAGCTATGGGAAAAATTATTCTTTTATTTTCATTTAGGACTTTTTAGTACCTGCGTATTATCAAGAGATTCCGGATCATTCACAATGTGAAAATTTCGTATAGAAATAAATTTTTGTGCTTGTTTATTTTTCTCCTTTATTATAGCGTCGGAATGTGAAGCAGATAGAGATATTATTATTGTTTTACTAATAATTTTTATGTCTAATAGAAAGGATTTTTCCTTTTCATATTTTTCATCGAAATTAATAAGATTCTCAGCTCCCAGCAATCTATCACCGAAAGCCTGCCAATAACCCGTTACTCCGGGTTTCGAGTTTATTTTTGTCCTTCTTTTATAATAACCTGGCTCTGACATTTGCATTAAAATTAATTCATTTTCAGGAAGAGGACGCGGACCAACTAATGACATTTCACCCTTCAATACATTTATCACCTGTAGTATTTCATCCAGCCCCGTTTTTCTAAGCCATTTGCAAAATTTAGGAACAAATTTTTCATAATCCGTTTTAACGAAGATTTCTTTATGTGATTCTTCCAATTTCTTAAATTCATCCGAACTTTTTATAGTTCTAATTTTTATTACCTTAAATCCATTCTTTTCCAGCGATATTTTCCTTTCTTGTAAGAACACAGGATTTTCACCGGTTATTAATAATACGAGGAATAAACTTGCAGCTATTATAGGGAAACACAAAATAAGTAAACACAATGAGACTAGTATATCAATTAATCTTTTCATCATTTTTTATCAAATAAAGTAAATACTGGTAAATGTAAATATCCATTAATTCTTTTGAATTATTTGGATTTTTCTAATGTACTTAAAACCCTCTGAATCCGGAACCGGTTATGATATGCGTAACCGGAAGAGAAGAGAAAGAAAACATTATTATTTAAAGTATCATCTTATACATATGGACATTCTATCTATACTATTCATCCGAGACAAGGTATCATTTGACACTATTTCAGGAGTAACATCTTTTTCGTTTTAACATAGCTGCCTGCCTGCAAACGGTAAAAGTAAATTCCGCTTGCAAAGCCATCAGCATTCCATTTTACTTTATAATTGCCAGAATGTTTAAATCTATTAACTAAAGTCTTTATTTTTATACCAAGCACATTATAAATTTCAATTTTAATATTCGAACTTTCCGGCAGTGAATATCTTATAGACGTTGAAGGATTAAACGGGTTGGGATAATTCTGATAAAGTTTAAATGATTTTATAATATTTGATTGTTCGTTTTTTATTCCAGTTGGTCCGAGAGAATATTTAATAACAAAAGTAGGTGCTAAAGTGTTGTCGTATTCTGCATAGGTATATCCATCAATTATTAGATCATTATATTTGTCAAGAGTCGATACTATTGATTCATCTTGATTTGAATCGGGAACTGATGAATATAGAGCAGACCAGGAAGTATCTCCCGTTGCTCCATTTAATTTTAATGCAAATACATCAGTGTTATAGCCTAAGCTGTCGATTCTAGCAAATCCGGTAACATAAACATTACCCGATGCATCGCTTAAGACATTCTGAGGAAACACTTGCCGGTTGCTGCTGGTATTCCAATTTTCAGCCCAATTTATTTTGCCGCTTCCATTATATTCAACAATTACGGATTCAGTAGTATCACTATAATTCAATTCTGCTGCAACTATAACATTATTATTGGAAATTGTACTGGCAGTTGCAAATGATCCGTTTTCATATTGCTTGGTCCATTCCAAATTTCCTGACGAATCATATTTTTGGACTGCAAAACCCCTGTATTGGGGAACCGCGTAAGGACTTTCGCCATAACTTATAAAATAAATATTATCGCTGTTGTCTATACTTATTGACGAACATTGGTTAGTACTATAATGATCTGTGGTATCGATTGAATAAACTCTTTGCCATTTTAGCTGCCCGGCAGAATTGTATTTGAGTAAATAGGAATCATAATTGTAAGAACCTGTATAGTAATCCCTTGCTAGTGTCGCACCTAAATATACATTATTTTTGCTGTCTATTTTGATGTCGTTTACTGCTGTACCATAAGACAGTACAGAAGGTAAAATTGTCTTCTTCCAAAGCAGATTTCCATCAGGATCATATTTGGCCGTACCCAATAATCTGTCGTAGACAGAGTCTACTGTCCAGCCGGTGACGATAATATTATTGTTATGATCTAATCTTAATTTCCACGGTTGTCCGCCTTTGAAAGGGTTTTCGATCCATTGTAAATTGCCATTCATATCATATTTAATTATCTCCCATTTACCGGAATTATAGTCTCTCCCTAAAACATAAACATCACCGTTTCCTGCAGCCGATAAGTCATATAATTCATGAGAACCGCTGTAAGGATTATCAAATATTTCCTTCCAGATTATATTACCATCTTGATTATACTTCAGAACAACTATTTTTCTGCTGCTGGTATCATCTTCAGTTTGAATACCCACGTAAATATATCCGTTGTCATCTGTTGAAATAGCCCATGATTGTTGATTGGATGTTGTACTGTAATTATATGTTTTTATCCACTGTTCTTGCGGCTGTTGAGCAAAGATCCGGATATAAGGTATACAAAAAATAAAAACCGCTAATCGAATAAAAGACTTCATAATACTCTCCTCATTTTAAAAGAATCATCTTCTTTGTCTGAACAGATCCGTCTGCATTCAACTGATAAAAATATACTCCGCTTGAAAGCTGACTGCTGATAGATGATAGCTGAACGCTGTACCTTCCCGGTCGCTGTTCTTTATTCACCAATTCCATTACTACATTACCAAGTATATCATAAACCCTTAACGTTACATGCGATGTTTTGGGAATATCATATTGAATTGTAGTTGTCGGATTAAACGGATTAGGATAATTCTGTTGGAGATTAAAGTGTACAGGCAAGTTTGAGAGAGGTTTCTTAACGGCTGTCAATTCAGATAAAGGCCGCTCCCATAAACCATTGCCGTCAATTCCTGTAAAAACCGTTGTCTTTGAAACGGCAAGTGCATCGATATAATTGTATTGGACGTCGGGAAGTCCGGTATTTATTTGCATCCAATTATTTCCATTATCTATCGACATAAAAATCCCACTGTTCGTTCCCGCAAATATTACTTTTCCATCAGATGAGACAGCAAGCGTAATTACAGTGGTATCCGTCAAACCTTTATTTATTTCAGTCCAGGTTTTTCCATTGTCGGTTGAACGAACAACTCCTTTGTCGTAAGTTCCTGCGAAAATTAATCCGCTTGGTGAAGTTACAATTGTGTTTACAAAATTTTCAGAATCCACTCTTGTCCAGTTTGTACTGTCAATACTCATACGGAAGATTCCTCCTCCCATTGTTCCCGCAGCATGAGCTGTTGATTCTCCGCTGCCTGCATTAGTGGATACCTTTGCTAAGCCGGTAACAACCGCAGCATAGATAGTTGATCCGTCCGGCGTGATGCAAAGGTGATTAACTGCGGTTGATAGACTTGCTGGATCTGGTAAGCCATTACTTATCTCTTCCCAGCTGCCGGAACTATATCGAAATACATCTCCATATTCTGTCCCGGCATAAAAAGTTGAACCGTCCGGGGTTGCAACTAAATTGTAAACAAAGTCACCTGTTAAACCGCTTCCTAATGGTGACCAATCCGCACCGTTATCAGTTGATTGATATACTCCTTTATAGGTTCCGGCATATAAATTAGCCGTGCCGTTTTCATTAGTAAACACGAGACTGTTGACCGCCGAATTAAAAGCATTTGGAAGACCATTGTTTATTCCTATCCAATTACCGCCACTATTGTTTGATACAAATAGCCCTTCATCTGTTCCTGCATATATCTTAGACTCATCTGGAGATAGTGTAATAGAATAAGCGGAAGCGTTTGTTATCCCGGTATTCGAAAGTGTCCAGTTATTACCTTCATTATTCGAAACAAATATTCCAATTGCGGTACAGGCAAAGAGTGTTGACCCATCATGTGAAATGCTCAGCGACCATGCTGATGAATCCGTCAAACCTGTATTAATGGTGGTCCAGCCCATTCCATTATTTTCAAAGCGATAAACACCTGGGGCTGAGTTTGTACTTGCGGCAAAAATAGCCGACCCATCGGGGGAAATAACAAGTGAAGAAACGGAAGTGTCAGTTAGACCAAATTTGCTCCAACTGTTACCCATATCTGTTGACAGGAAAATACCATAATTAGTTCCGGCAAGGACTTTTGATCCGTTCAAAGAGACGGCTATTGCATTTACATAATCATTATTTAAACTAGTTTGGATCCAATTATCACCATTGTCGGTAGAACGATAAATCCCGTTGGTAGTACCTGCAAAAATATTGGTATCCAAAACTGCAAGAGCATTAACTTCATGATTTGTTAACCCTGTATTTATTTGTGTCCAGTTATTTCCATCGTTAGTCGAACGAAATACTCCATCGGAGTCAGTGCTTGTAAAGCCGTTGCCCGCACTTGTAAATATAGTTGAACCGTCTGCAGAGACGGCAAATGTTAAAATATATTCGTGAGGGAGACCTGTGCTTACATTTTCCCAGCTTGAGCCGTGATCACTCGAACGTAAGACCGAACTGTTTGTTCCTGCAAATATGTATTCATTTGGTGCAACAGTAAGATGAAGAATTCTTCCGGTCGTAAGCCCTGTTTTTGTCCATGTCGACCCATTATCAGTCGAACGAAAAACTCCGTTGGCTGTCCCGGCAAAAATATTTCCGCTGGAATCGAATGCAACCGCCTCTACGGACCCGCCATATGGTCCGTTCATCTGGACCCACTGTGCCGGAGTAATATTTGAAGCGGTAAATTCTATAAAAAATATTAAGGCACAAATCAATATCTTATTCATTGTAGTACTCATTTCTGATTTTATTATATATTAAACAAGAATTAAAAAAGTTATATTTCATTTTAAAAGTATCATCTTCCTTACTTGTACAAAGCTGCCTGCCTGCAGCCTGTATAAATAAACACCGCTTGCTAATTGCCTGCTGCCTATTGCAAACTGTACATCATAGTTGCCAGCCTGCTGCTCTTTATTCACCAAAGTCTCTACTTCTCTTCCAAGTATATCATAAACCTTTAATATTACATGCTCTGCTTTCGGGATATCATATTTAATTGTAGTTGTAGGATTAAACGGATTGGGATAGTTTTGTTTAAGAGAAAATCTCAAAGGAATCTCTTGTCTGCTATTGTCGTTCACTGAGGTAACTTTATTGGCATCATAAAACTGTTGAGCAATCTTACTGTAATATTTCAATGAATCCACTGCATTTAACCGGCTGACTCCGTTTTCTGCACCGGCGGCGATTTGTGCAAAAACAACCACCTGAGTATCTCCTGGAGCCATTTGGAACGGGCCTGTTGATATTCCGATTTGTCTGTCTCCCGATGGCTCCGAAATTCCGTCTACCCAACCGGTACCTTGAACCGGATCGCCTGAAAGAGCAAATGTTGTCGAAGAATTAGTAACCGGGTCTTTAAATTCAGAACCGGAAATATCTTTACCCTGCAAATAATTATAAAATTGTAATGTCCCGTTGTAAGTACCAATAGAGGGGGGAGGAAACATTTGGGAGAAATAATAAAATGCGGTCATTGGCAGATTTATATAACCTTTAACGCGAACATTATTAGAATTCAAGCCGTAATCATTCTGATCATCTATTCCGTTTCTATTTAAATCTTCTCCCGGTTTACCCTGAACAAAAGGACCTCTAATTAATTTAAATCCCACCGCAGGAGGAGGGAGAGGAGAATATTGTGCATCGGCATCTTCTCCGTTATAACCGAAACCAAGATTTAAAGTAGTATCGCACCCTGCAAAATCGTCAGTTGCATTTCCTATATCAATATCCGACCATATTGATACATACATGTTTTGCCAAGTTTGCGGTTTACCTTTATAATTATATGAGTTTGTCAGCTTATAATTATTACTTTGGTTTATCAGCTTATATTTTCTAAATAGAAAATTATTAAAACCGGTACTGTCTGTATACTCCCAAATTGTAGCCTCATATTCCATCCCCATTGGAGGCGACTGGTAAAAATTGAAATTATCGTTATCATCGTTAGCCACAAACCAAATAGTTTGAGGCGCACCTGTTACACCAGGAACATCAACATCCGGCTCATAAATTCCGTCGTGGTTTTTATCTTGGAACGGCGCTCCCATATAAGCAGGCCATTGTTCCCAGTCAGCTTCGTACTGAGATCTTATTTCTTGTTGAGTAAGACCTTCATCCGCAGCTTCGGCGGAAAGATCGACTTGCGGGCCGCCCGGATAAACATCCGGTCTAACCCTGAAAATTCTTGTGGGAATTTTATTCACCCAGTTTTCTCCGCCATCGGTAGTTCTAAGAATTGTACCAAGACCCCCTGCGGCCCAGCCGTATTTAGAGTTTACAAAATGAACCGAGTAAAGATTACTTAAAGTATTACTTGTCTGAACTTCTCCACTTTCCCCTCCGTTTGTTGTATTTAGAATGGTGCCGTAATTTCCAACTGCCCAGCCTGAATCCGGACCGATAAAAAATAATGAATTTAAAGTGTTATAAAATTTAAAAGTAGAATTCCAGGTTGAATCAGTTGTAATTTGAATAACTGTTCCGCCTTCGCCAACAGCATAGGCTTTTTCCGATGAAGTGATATAAATCGAATATAAATTGGTATCGGTAATGCTTTTTATTTTTCCCCAATAGTCTCCGCCATTTACAGTATATAAAATTGTTCCGTTTGAACCTACGGCACTCCCTGTATCCTTAGAAATGAAATAAACTGAATTTAAAGAATTGGTATTTTGATCCGGTTGAATACTCCAATCATTGCCGTTCGAAGTATGAAGAATTACACCGCCGGAACCGACTGCCCAGCCTAAGTTTTTATTAATAAATTGTACGGAAAATAAACTGTCCTTAGTGGGACTTGATTGGCTTATCCAGTGAATGCCTCCGTCGGTTGATTTTAAAATTATTCCGCCGTTTCCTACCGCCCATCCGGTGTTTGGATCGGTGAAATAAATTGAGTGCAGATTATTATTAACATGAGTAAATTGTTTATTCCAGGTTAATCCACCGTTTGTAGTTTTTAAGATGATCCCCCCCGTACCTGCCGCCCAGCATGTTAATGTATCAAAAGCAAAAACCGAATTAAATTTCTCCATCCATCCCGGCTGCAAACCTGAATTATAAACTGTCCCCCCCAATTCAATCAATGTAGTGCTGTAAGGGACACTGGCACCGTAAACCAAACCTGACTGGTAGATTGCTGTTTTACCGGAACCTTTCGGATATATAAATCCCGCATCACCATTCGACTTAATATCTGACGTACCGTCATTACTGAATACTGAAGATATATTGTTCATATTTAAATATGTCTCTGTTGGATTATCATTTAGAGAGTTTACGCTTTTTTTATTTTTTTTCTGTGCAAGTATTATCAAACTCCCCCACAGCATAAATACCAGGATAAAACATAGATTTTTCACTTTATCACTCCTTTAATTGGAAAATTAATTTTGAACTTTTTTCTATTTTATAAGTATCATTTTCTTTGTTTTTTCAAAACTCCCTGCTTTTAATCTATATAGATAAACTCCGCTGGCATATTTTCCCGCATTCCATTGAACTTTATGGTTACCTGCCTCTTCATATTTGTTTTCTAAAGTTGCAACTTTTTCACCAAGCACATTAAATATCTCAATCTTAACATTTGAAGATTTAGGCAAAGCATAGTTTATAACCGTACTTGGATTGAAAGGATTAGGATAATTCTGGCTGAGACTGAAGCCATTCGGCACGGAAGTATGTGAATAAACAACAGAGGTTAAATCCGAAAGCGGTCGTTTCCATATGCCGTCGCTGTAAGTCCCTGCATAAATTAATGAACCGTCCGGAGAAAATGCAAAGGTTGATGTATAATCATAAGTGGGCAGACTATCGTTGATTGAAATCCAATTTTGCCCGTTATCTTTAGATAGAAAAATTCCGTTGCCGAAAGTTCCGGCAAATATAAGAGAATTAACAGGAGATATTGCCAGCCCCCAGACGGCAGTACTTGTTAAATTTGTAGTACCATTATTAATTTGCCTCCAGCTTTTGCCTTCATCGGTTGAAACAAATACAGCAGTTGTATCATTTTTACCCGGAACATAACCGGCACAAGAAGCAATAAGAGTTGAGCCATTAGGTGAAGCAGCAAAAGCAGAGGCAATCACATAATTATATAACCCGTTTTGAACCCAGTTTTGCCCGTTATCCGTTGAACGATAGACTCCGCTGTCGGTTGCGGCAAAGATTTTTCCATCTGAAGTTACATTAAAAAAGTACGCATCTATAGAAGAGTCAACAAGCACCCATTGTATTCCGTTATCTGTTGAATGAAAAATTCCATTAATAATTCTACCGCTGTAATTAGCAGATGCATTAACAATCATAGAACCATCGTGAGCAGCAACCATTGCCGTAATCTTTAACAAGTTAGAATCAGGTTGAGCCCATGTTACACCGTTATCCGTTGATCGGTAAAGCCCGCTTTTTGTATCCGATGCTGCAAAAACGGTTGAATAATCATTGGAAAATACGAGTATAGATATATCGGAAGGCGGACTTGGCATTCCGGAGTCTGCAGGTACCCAGTTAGTCCCGTTATATTTAAAAATTCCAATGTCGGTACCTGCGAAAATTGATCCGGCCGGTGCAACTGCCACACAATTAATTACTAAATTATCAAGGCCATTTATTCTTACCCATTGTGCTAACAGCAGATTCATATTACCGAATCCGGTAAAAATTAATAAACAAAGAAATAAAATATTTTTCATAATAATTCTCTCTTTTAAAAATTATTCTCATGAATAATTTATTCTATTTATACTTGTTTTAACTTCTATAGATCGTGTAGTTAAATATTCAAATAAATAATATGCAACCGACTACAATCAACCAATTACAAGCCATAAACCGGCAAGATCCTATTTTAAAAGTATCATCTTCTTCGTTTGTATATAGCTGCCTGCTTGCAGCCTGTATAAGTACACACCGCTTGCCAACTGCCTACTGCCTATCGGGAATTGCACGCTGTAACTTCCCGCATGCTGTTCTTTATTTACCAGCGTTTCTACTTCATTGCCAAGTATATCATAAATCTTTAATGTTACATCCTCTGCTTTTGGAATAATATATTTAATCGTTGTTGTTGGATTAAACGGGTTGGGGTAATTCTGATACAATATAAATTTAGCTGGTACTGATGAAGATGGTTTTACCTGAAGCGGGACAGCTTGATAATAAAGACCGGCAAAATTAGAACGTACTTCATCACTAATTCTGCCAAACGCACCGCCGGCATATATTCTATTATTTGTAGAATCTATAGAGAAAGTATAAATAGGATAATTTGCGTTAGGATTCCAAACGGTTGCTTTTCCAGTTGAAATATTAACAGCAGCAATATCGTTTCTATTCTGTCCTCCTATAGTTGTAAAGCCGCCTCCTACATATACCGTATTGCCTGAAACTTTTGTAGCCCAAACATCATAATCTGCATTTGGATTCCAATTAGATGCCTTTCCTGTTGAGTTATCAATTGCAGCGATGTAATTTCTTGTTGAATCTCCAATATTTAAAAAGCTTCCTCCGGCATAAATTAAATTTCCAGAAGCTGCCAAAGCATTTACAGCATTATCGGCATTCGGATTCCAACTGGAAGCTTTCCCTGATGCAGAATCTATAGCCGCTATAAAATTCCGGGTTGAATCTCCTACGCCGGTAAATACACCGCCTGCATATATTTTAGATCCATAATTCAAAAGAGCCCAAACACCTGCGCCAAAATAAGTGCTGCTGATATTAGGATTCCAACCGGTTGCCTTACCTGTTGATTTATTAATGGCAGCTATATAATTTCTTGTTGAGTCTCCTATTTGTGTAAATTGCCCTCCTGCATATACATTTGTTCCTGATACACTTAGGGCTAGGACGGTACCATTGACTCCAGGATCCCAGTTCATAACATTTCCCGTAGATGAATCAATTGCCGCTATGTAAGGCTGACTTTGATATCCAACATAGGTAAAGCCTCCTCCTGCATATATAATCGAACCTGAGATTGCCAAAGCGTTAACCGAACCAAGAAGAACATCCGGATTCCAGCTTGTTACATTTCCTGTTGATGCATTAACAGCGGCTAGATTATTTCTTATTTTACCTCCCACACTATTAAAATTTCCGCCGGCATAAATTGTAGAGCCGTTTGCTGCCAATGCAAAGACGGGAAAGTCCGGTAATAGTTGCCAGCTTGTTACATTACCGGTAGATAAATTTATAGCAGCCAGCCCGTTTCGCGTCGAATCTCCCATATCATTAAAATTTCCTCCGGCATAAAGAGTTGAACCTGAGATTGCTAAAGCATCAACCCATGTATTATATTGTCCCATGGGATTCCATGATGTAGCGATCCCGGACGAAATATTAATTGCTGCTATTCCGTATCTTGTTGAATCACCAACATTGGAAAAAGCTCCTCCGGCATAGACAGTTGAAGCTGAGATTGCTAATGCTTTAACATTTGGTAAAGACCCGGACTCTGAAATGTCTGGATTCCAACTAGTAACTTTACCTGTTGATAAATTAATTGCCGCCAAATTATTTCTTGTTGAATCACCAACACTTACAAACATTCCGCCGATATAGAGTGTAGAACCTGACAGGACCATACAGTTCACTAACCCGTAACCGCCTAGTACAGTATGCCAGGCATTTATTTTTCCGGTTGATGCATTTATGGCAGCAAGGCCGCTTCTTGTTGAATCACCTATGGTTTTCCAAGCTCCGCCAACATATATTGTAGAGCCCGAAATTGCCATTGATACAACCCAACTGGCTACAGGGCCGGGATACCAGCCGGTTACTTTTCCATCGGTTGCATTAACCGCTCCCAGGAAGGATCTTGTTGAATCCCCTATGTTAAAGAAATTTCCCCCAATATATACTGTAGAACCGGACTTCGCTAATGAATATACCACCGAACCTGAATTACCTACAACGGGAGTCCAATTTGGATCAACCGACATATCTGCATTTATATGAGCAGAGTTGGTTACGGCTACTCCGCCTACTTTATCAAATTGGCCGCCTATATACCAGCCGCCTGAACCGTCCGGTATAACAACGTGAACATCTCCGTTTACTTTGGGAAATCCGTTTTTTACATTACCCGTATTAATATCAAAAGGTACACCGCTTCCCGTATAAGGACCGATATAAGTGAAATTTCCACCTATATATATTGTTCTTCCGTTATTAACTACGGAATAAACAGTCCCGTTGGTAACAGGCATATTTTCAACAATTGTCTGGCATCTTACCGTAATGCTAAACAGTAAAACAAAAGCAATAAACACCGGGCTAAGTTGTGAAAAAGTAAAAATACAAAACCATTTGTAATATTTAGATTTATCCATTTTGTTTCCCTCGAATACATTTTAATATCCTATATGTTAATGCGTATAATAGAACCGGATTGGTTCAATAGGTAATAATTATTTTTATAAGTTAACTCATGTTATTCAAATTTTGTTCTTGATTATTATCTTCTAAAGACAGATTATCCTAAAATCGTTTGTGATGAGAATAATGGAATAAATTCAATTATTACACTACTCCCAAGTTATCGTCAGAGTCCGATCAGCCTATCTTAAGTTTAACGATCAATATTCCAAAAGCCGCATATCGTGAGTTATAAATTTTTAATTTTTCACTTCGGAATCTTTATCCATACGGCCATTATATTGTTTAAACAATTCGGCAATTAGTCTATTTAACAATTAGAAATAACGTCTCTCACTTTAACAGCACCAGTTTTTTAACTGCACTGTAGCTGCCAGCCTGCTGCTCTTTATCTACTAGTGTTTCAACTTCTTGACCTAATATATTGTACACTTTTAATGCAACGTGTTCTTCTTTCGGAATATCATATTGAATTGTTGTACTTGGATTAAAGGGATTGGGATAGTTTTGTTCTAAAGCAAATTTTGTTGGTGTTGATAAAGCAACATCAATTATTTTTGAATACTTAAAAGTTCCGTTGTTATCAATTTGCTTGAGCCTGTATTCTACTTTACTGTTTCCCGGATTTGAATCAATAAAAGAATATTGCTTGGGAGAATTGCTGTTGCCATGTCCTTCTACAAATCCAATTTTCTCCCAATTTTGTAATCTTGTAATTCTGCAATCTTGTAATCTTTGTACTTCAAATCCATAATTATTTATTTCCGTTGCAGTCTTCCAAGTCAGATCAACTTCACTTCCGTTTGTTGATTCAGTAAATGAAGTAAATTCAACCGGCAAAGGTTCATCATTTAAATATAATCCCCCACCATCTACTCCGGCAATTAATTTAGTTCCGTCTGTACTCATTGAGGTTGTATACCAATTAAGATCAGCGTTACCTTGCGGCTGAGTTTCCGACCAACTGCTTCCTCCGTCTGATGTAATATATAATCTGCCACCCAACGCTCCCGCAATCATTTTATTTCCATCGGAAGTTATTGAGGTTGTAATCCAATCCTTATCAACATTCCCGGC
>CAZCFZ010000045.1:0-2684 GCA_964498065.1 uncultured Ignavibacteriaceae bacterium | reverse complement strand
CCGGCAGGCTGGGTTTCATCCCAACTGCTTCCTACATTTGTTGAAATATATAATCGGCCTCCATATACTCCAGCAATCATTTTACTTCCATCCGAACTCATTGAGGTTGTAAACCAATTTTCATCAGTACTTCCGGCAGGCTGGGTTTCATTCCAACTTTTTCCCTCGTTCGTTGAAATATATAATCTCCCTGCAGCTATTTCGCCGACTCCTGCCATAATTATACTTCCATCTGAACTCATTGAGGTTGTATACCAGTATTTAAAAGAATTACCTGCAGGTTGTGTTTCATTCCAGTTGCTTCCGCCGTTTGTTGAAATGTATAATCCGCCTCCCAATACTCCCGTAATAATTTTACTTCCATCAGAACTCATTGAGGTTGTAATCCAAGGATTATCATTAGTTCCGGGGGGAATGGTTTCCGCCCAACCGCCTCCTTTATCTGTCGAAGTATATAAACCGCCTCCTATCATCCCGGCAATTATTTTACTTCCATCTGAACTTATAGAGGTTGTATACCAATTCTTATCATTATCACCCGCCGGTCTGGTTTCATCCCAACTGTTTCCTCCATCTGTAGAAATATATAATCGGCCTGGATAGGCCCCTGCAATTACTGTACTTCCATCCGGGCTCATTGAGGCTGTATACCAATTTGCATCAGTATTTCCTACCGGCTTAGTTTCAGTCCAGCTACTACCTTCATTTGTAGAAATATATAATCGGCCCCCATATACTCCGGCAATCATTATACTTCCATTCGAATTCATTGAAGTTGTCGCCCAAAATTTATCAGCGTTTCCGGCAGGCTGGGTTTCTGTCCAACTGCTGCCGCCGTTTGTTGATATATATAATCTCCCTGCAACTATTCCGTCTACTCCTGCCATAATTATACTTCCATCCGAGCTCATTGAGGTTGTCTGCCAGTAAATATCAGCATTACCTGCAGGTTGGGTTTCTGTCCAGCTGCTTCCGCCGTTTGTTGATATATATAATCTGCCTCCCAATACGCCCGCGATTATTTTAGTACCATCCGAACTCATAGAAGTTGTTTGCCAGCTTTTAACAGAATCTCCGGCCGGCTGGGTTTCTGTCCAACTGTTTCCGCTGTTTGTCGAGATATATAACCGGCCCCCGTTTATTCCGGCAATTATTTTACTTCCGTCCGAACTCATTGAGGTTGTAACCCATGAATTATCAGCCTGAGCAGGATAGGTTTCTGTCCAGGTAATAGACTGACCGTTTATCTGATATGTAGCTGCATATAAAAAAAGGAAAAAAGAAAATAGAAATAATTTTTTCATTTTTTTTACCTTTATTTTTTATGTTTCTTATTTTAATAGGAGCATCTTCTTCGTTTGAACATGGCTGCCTGCTCTTATTTGATAAAAATAAATACCGCTTGCCAACTGCCTACTGCCAATTGAAAATTGTACTTTATAATTTCCTGCCTGCTGCTCTTCATTTACCAATTCTTCTACTTCGTTACCAATTGTATCATAAACCTTCAACGTTACATATGCAGCTTTAGGAATTTCATATTTAATGGTAGTTGTAGGATTAAACGGATTAGGATAATTCTGTTCCATTTTGAATCGTGTCGGTGTTGTCGTTATGGGCATTTCTATAGAGGTAACTTCCGACAATAGCCTGCGGTATACCCCGGAATAAGTTGCTCCTGCGTAAATGTATTTATTAGAAACTGCAAGGCAGGTAACATTGCCAAAGATATTATCTATGGAAGTCCACGTCCTTCCTTTGTTGTTTGAAATGAAAACTCCTCTTGTCCCGCCTGCAAACAGATGTTCACCATCAGGTGACTTAGCCAAAGCTGAAACTGCAATAGAATCAATTTTTACCCAAGAGTAACCGTTGTCTTTAGATAAAAAAATACCGGTATTCGTTCCGGCAAGGAGATCTGATCCTCCATTACCATTCGGAACGAAAGTAAAAGCAAGTGTTCGGGTACCTGTAAGGCCGGAATCTGCATAAACCCAATTATCACCATTATCTGATGACTCTAATACGACCGCAGTATCTACTCCAGAAGGAAGGATAAAAGAACCGCCTGTAAAGATAAGGGAATCATTAGGGGAAGTTATAATAAAATACGGATGAAGACTAAAAAGTTGACTCTTGGTTTTAGTCCAGATTGCGCCGTCGTTTATAGATCGGTACATTCCTAGATCGCCGATAAATGCAAGTAATGATGTCCCATTGTGTTTAATGCCTAATTGGTAAACAGCATTATACCCGGAATATTTACTGAAGCCACTGCCCGTCCAGGTTGACCCATTCAACCTATAGACACCTCCGTACGTAGCTGTAAATAGAGCATTGTCTCTGCTTGTAAATAAGAAAGCTAGATTGCTGATATATCTTGCTTGGATCTGGTTTAGGCTATCGGATGTTCCGGATTCTAACAAACCATTGTTAATTTGTTTCCAGTTTAATCCGTCATCGGTTGAAAGAAGAACACCGCATCCGAAATCGCCCGTATAAATTTTCGAGTTGTCCTGTGATACGACTATAGACATGGGATTATCGCAATCAAATGACCAGCCGTTTGTTAATACCCATTGTGCCTGTACTTGGCACAAATTGCAAAAACCCACCAAAAGCCAAAACGAAATCTTGTAAAAGTTTTTCATAATTCCTTTCTAAATGGGGAGTTATTTTTATTT
>CAZCFZ010000044.1:0-31056 GCA_964498065.1 uncultured Ignavibacteriaceae bacterium | reverse complement strand
TATTTCTCTTGATTAGTGAATCAGCCAGCCAGCCGAAAATCTCTCTATCTTCCTTCTTTTTTAAAATTTTCACTGAATTAAGGGCATTTTTCGTATGTAATTTAATTTCTTTCCTTGCATCTTCAAGTACACCAAGTTTTTCGTACAGACTTTTATAAAATTTAATTTGATCCGGTTTTATCCCTTTATTCCTTACAACTTTTTTTAAAGTTTGAAGTTCCTTTCCTTTAGCTTTTTCCAGAGCTTTAATAAACAGGAAGGTTTTTTTCCCTTCAACCAAATCGCCTCCCACAAATTTACCGAATTCATTCTCATTTCCGGTGATATCAAGCAAATCATCCTGTATTTGAAAAGCAATTCCAATGCTTCTCCCGAAATTTGCAAGGCTGTTTATTTCCTTTCTGCTCCCTCCTCCCAGCAATGCTCCCACTTTACAGCACATTTCAACCATTGCAGCAGTTTTCTTTCCAATCATTATTTCGTATTCTTTAATTGAAACATGCTTCAATGTTTCAAAGTCTTTATCCATGCTTTGTCCTTCGCAAACATCAACGAGACCTTTTGTAAACGCAGAAAGAATTTGTTTGGAATTACCGTTACAGTCTTTCAACAATTGTTCGTAAGCAACGGATAACAAACTGTCTCCGACTAATATTGCAGTATTTGTATCGTACTTTTTATGTAAAGTTAATTTGCCGCGTCGTTTGTCGGCATTGTCCATAATATCGTCGTGAACAAGAGTAAAATTGTGCAACAATTCCACCGCCACGGAAGCATTATAAGCATTACTAAAATTTCCGCCTACAGCTTTTGAAGAAAATAAAACCAAAAGAGGACGCAGCCGTTTTCCCCCTCCTTCAATAATGTAAGACCCCGGTTGATATAATGAAGCCGGGATTCTTCCCTTCAATGATTTTATTAATTTTTGATCAACTTTTTTCCGTTCACCTTCATAAAGTGAATAAAATTTATCAGACTTATCCCCGATCAATATAATTTTTCCTTTCTCAGTATCTTATTTTTCTGTAACTCGTAAATTGAATTTGAACCTGTTAAAAACATAATTTTTTTAATATCTTCAAACCAGTCTTCTATTAATTTAACTACGCCGTTAACTCCTGATCTTTTTAATACCTGTAAAATAATTCTTGCTGAAGCGACAACATCTGCACCGAGTGCAAAAGCTTTAGCCGCATCAAAAGAATTATTTATTCCGCCTGAGCCGATTAATAAAAAATCGAATTTATTTTTTAATTTATTTATTTTTCGTAAGCAATAAGATGTGGGCAGACCCCAATCCCAAAATCTGTTTTCGCTGTTACCGCCGTTTCTTAAAATTTCAACTGCAGCCCAGCTGGTACCGCCTGCCCCGGCAACATCAATTCCTTTTACACCTATATTTAAGAGACGTTCCGCAGATTTTTTCGAAATACCTGAACCAACTTCTTTTACTATAACAGGAATATCCAGGTACTTAACAAGTTTTTCAACAGATTTTAAAAAGCCTTTAAAATACGGTTCGCCGTTATCCTGTAATAATTCCTGCAGCGGATTTGCATGAATTACCATTGCATCGGCTTTTACAAGGTCGGCAAGATATCTAACTTTTTCAACATCTTTAAATTTTGCCACTTCAGCTGCACCGATATTCCCAAGTACAGGAATATTGGGCGCATTTTTTCTTATTATTTTATAAGATTGATGATAATCCTTATTTTCCAACGCCTGTCTCTGGCTTCCGACGCCTAATGGAATATTTAATCGATCAGCAGCAACTGCAAGCTGTGCATTGATATTTTCTGCTTCTGATACACCCCCGGTCATACAGGAAATCAGAAAAGGATAATTTATTCTTTTATTAAAAAAATCATATTTAAAATCTATTTTTTTTAAATCAACTTCGGTTATTGCATCATGTTTAAATTCATATTTATCAAAACCGGTCGTCTTATTAATAAACGTAACATCATCAGTTAAACAAAGTTCTATATGTTCTCTTTTCCTTTTGGAAATCGATTCGGATTTATCTGCCATTTAATGCAATTTTCTTAATAAAATAAAATTTTTGACGATAAGATATTAAAAATTAGGATAAATTTCTTGTGCTTTAATTAATTGATAACTGGAGTAATCACTACATAAAATCACCAGAAAAAATTGTTAATAAACCTATTACGTGAATTAAGTAATAAATATTTTAAAGGAAATTTTCTATATAAATATATTGTGGAAACGCATTAAATTGTCGCCGTTAGCGATATCGTTCGGTAAATTTTAATCTTTAACTCCGCTAAGATTGTCATAAATGTCTACTGTAAAAAGATGACGGTTAATCCCTTTCCTTAAAATTAAAAATTTACCGTAACCCTTGAGGTTCAAATAGACGTTTAATTTTATATAAAAATTATAATATCAAATCGAGTAAAGTAAGATTACATGAAGCTGAAATAATTGAGGTTGTTGGTTACTCCCAGAAAGCGAGCCCAAAAACCATAGAGCAAAAAAAATTGCTAAGGGTGTAATATGTCTATTGATTTTTTTCTTAATAGACATCTTTATTTTACTTGAATTCCGATAAAACAAAAATTTTTATAAAAAGAAGCCATCTTATAGAACTGCATAATTGATTAATTAATCAAATGCTGTTATTAAGTATAAGTTTGAAGATAATTAAGACTTTTAATTTTATTTAATTTATTTTTACCCTTAATATTAATTCCAGTTACTAAAGGATTGTTCAATGAATAAACCACGTCTCAGCTTCATGCAAATCTGGAACATGAGTTTCGGATTTCTGGGAATTCAATTCGGCTTCGCACTTCAAAATGCGAATGTCAGCAGAATATTCGAAACTTTGGGAGCAAAGATAGATGCCATACCGATTTTGTGGATTGCTGCTCCGATAACAGGATTAATAGTTCAACCGATTATCGGACACATGAGCGATAAGACATGGGGAAGACTCGGGAGACGCCGTCCTTATTTTCTAACCGGTGCAATATTGGCATCATTGGCAATTATCATTATTCCTAATTCTCCAATCCTCTGGTTTGCTGCTGCAATGCTGTGGATAATGGATGCATCAATTAATATTTCTATGGAACCTTTCAGAGCTTTTGTCGGTGATATGCTTCCTTCCGAACAAAGGACCCTTGGATTTTCAATGCAGAGCTTTTTTATAGGTATCGGTGCTGTAGTTGCTTCTGCTCTTCCTTATATGATGACAAACTGGTTCGGAATAAGCAATACCGCACCGGAGGGAATGATACCAGAATCGGTTAAGCTTTCTTTCTATATCGGAGGCGGCGTATTTTTACTTGCAGTCCTTTGGACGGTAATAAGTTCTAAAGAATATCCGCCTGAAGAATTAATGAAATATAGTGAAGATACCGAACATCAAACCGGTTCCGTTCGGAAAGATGATGATTTTATCTCTCACTCAAAATTTTTTAAGAACGGTTTATACTGGATGTTTACCGGAATTATTCTTTTTGCTGTTTTTGATTTATTCATTTATATGGATTACGGTCTTGGTGTTTTCTTCGGAGGAATTGCAGCTTTCGGAATTCTGCAAATTGTTACCGGATTTTTAACTAAACAAAAAAAGACTTCGCTTGGACTTATAGTTGTAATGAACGATCTTTTCAAAATGCCGAAGACTATGGTTCAGCTTTCATATGTCCAATTTTTTTCTTGGTTCGCTTTGTTCGCAATGTGGATTTATACAACTCCCGCAGTTACTCACTTTATATACGGAGCTACGGATCCAAAATCCGCATTATTTAACAAGGGGGCCGATTGGGTTGGTGTTTTAATGGCAGTATATAACGGATTTGCCGCCATAATGGCATTTCTACTTATCTGGCTTGCAAAAAAAACCAGCCGTAAAAGTGTTCATGCTATCAGTTTAATTTGCGGAGGATTGGGACTTGCATCATTTTATATTATTAAAAATCCAAATCTGCTTCTAATTTCCGAACTTGGAATAGGTTTGGCATGGGCTTCAATACTTGCAATGCCTTATGCGATATTAACAGGTTCCCTTCCCGCAAATAAAATGGGAGTTTATATGGGAATATTTAATTTCTTTATTGTAATTCCCCAGATTACTGCGGCTGCTATTTTAGGATTTTTTGTAAAGCATCTTTTTGGTGACGAAGCAATTTATGCATTACTGCTTGGCGGTGCATCATTTCTGCTTGCTGCTTTGTTAGTCATGAAAGTTGATGATGTTGATGAGGTAAAGGCAGGATAATTTTATTGCCGCATTGGCATAAGTAATTGTTATAAAATCAATAAATTAAAATATTGAATCCTATATAATTTAATAATGTCTGGATAATAACTGTATAATATTCCATTTCGCACATTTTAAACCATACAATCCATAGCGCTATCATATCTATTATTATTAATATATATCCTAATTTATTATGTGGATTAATTTTACCTTTAATCTTTAAGGATGAATATATTGTTCGAATGGAATGAAGTAAAAGAAAAAGTATTAGAAGAATTACAAATGCTAGTACCATTTTATTTTTTCCCTAAATATTTGCAAACAATGACTGTGAACAGCATGTTATAATTTATCTTGTCATACCCTTTAATTAATAATTTCTGCTGTTTCAATATTTCCATTCTATTTACTTCAAGCAATTTTTTTATGTAAGAATTTGAATGCTTAAATATTGGCGTATTCCACAATGTCATCTCTTCAATATAATCTTGTTTGGTTTCCAGGGTTGCAATAGTGAAGGCAAATAACCCGTCTTTTTTCATTATTCTTTTTATTTCAGAAAAGATATTAGTTAAATCCTTTAAGAAATGAAGAACACCGCAGCAAATTACGTGGTTAAAAGTTCTATCCTTGTATGGAAGCTTTTTCCCTGATATATCATGCAGTTTTAATTCTTCCGCGAATAACTTCGATCTGCATGCATTTAACATCTCACTTGATGAATCGATACCATAAATTTTTAAGCCGGCTTTAAAAAATTGAATTGATGCCAGACCGGTACCGATTCCTATGTCAAGTAATTTATCACCTGGTTTGACAAATTCATAGCACATTCCGAAAATAACATCGTGCCCATAACTATCATACTCTTTAACTTCTTTATCATACCGGTCGGCTATTGCCTTATAATCATACTTTTTCATTGCATAATTTTTAATTCGTTATAAGGGACTAATCAATTCTTCACTTCATTTTTTTGACACTTCCCGCAATAATAGATACTTCCGCCCATATAATTCTCTTTTTTAATTTTAACACCGCAATTGGGACATGGTTTTCCGGCAGTATTTTTACTCATCTTTGTAATATAACTGCCGTTGTTGCCGAATAAATCTTTTTCCGTATCTCTGCCTCCCTTTTCTATCATTTTCATCAAGACGGTTTTAATAGCAGTGAATAATTTTCCTTTTTCTATTTCTGCTAGATTACCAATCTTTCTTTTGGGATGAATTTTTGCTTCAAATAAAATATCCTGCAAAACTCCGTTGCCTAATCCCGGCATTCTTTGTTCGGTTGCCAGAAAAAATTTAACACTTTTATTCTGCATGTTCATATTTGAAATAATATTATTAAAATATTTTTCATTAAATTTTTTAGATATTGGCGAGGGTTTCTCTTTTGCAATTAGATAATATTTATTTTCACACTTGCCCTCTTCAAAGCAAAGAATACCGCCGTACATTTGTATTGATGCTGTAAGAAATGTTGAATTATCAAATTCAATTAGCAGCTGGTGCTTTTCCGGAAGTTCTTTATCATCATAATGATATCTTAATCCTACGCCATCTGTAAAAACTAAATTTGCAGTATCAATTGTAATTTTAATCATTCCCCCAATACTATCCGCTTGTTTTACAATTTTATCTTTTAATAATTTCTGATAGTTTGTAGGTTCACCTTGATACCAGGCAAATTTGTGTGGCGACTGTGCGGCAATGACTCTTACAACTTTTCTTCCCCTAATTTTCTTGTTTAACTGGCCGGCAAGAACTGCAGCTTCAGGTAGTTCAATCATTTTCTCCTCCTTTTAATGATTTAAAATTAATGATTGAAAACGACCTTAACAAATACAATTTTATATAAATTCCAGCAACACTTTTTGACTATTATGCCCGAAATGACATTATTATGCTTTTGTATATCGCTCTAGGCAGGCAGATTGTTACTTTTCACTGTCAAGCTAATGACAGCCTGCATCAAAAAAGAAATTTTTAAAAATGAATTTTAATATTATATACAACTTAGGAGATTCCGGGTCAAGCCTAGAATGGGAAAAAGAATGCTGTCATGCCGGACTTGATCCGGCATCTGCATTCCAAAGCGACTTAGGAAGATTCTGGCTTTCGCCAGAATGACCTTACTTTATTATAATTTATGTCACATTACCTAAACATTTTTCAAGACTTCCAGCTTATCCTCTTTTACAAAAAACCAAAGTACTGCCGATATTGCAAGTGTAACTGTGCTTATAATAAAAATGAGACTCTTATTCGGAGCCTCACTTACTGCTTGTCCAACACCGAAGCTTGCAACAAGCTGCGGCAGCACAACAGCAAGGTTAAATAGTCCCATATACAATCCCATTTTAGCCTGATCGACTTTTTGAGACATTATAGCAAACGGCAGACTAATTGTCGCTGCCCAGCCAATTCCAAGTACAGCCATTAATATATAAATTATAACCGGATGAAATCCGAAGAATAACATTCCGGCGTATCCGAAAGCCATGCTTGTAATACAAATAGCATGAGTTTTAACACGCCCGATCTTTCTAGTTATCGGTTCAAGGATAAAAGCAGGAAGTATTGCTCCGACAGCATTAAGTATTAAAAAACTGATTGAAACAATTCTTCCCATTTCAATTTGGACTGAACTTGGAATTGCCACTCCAGGAGCTATATCATATACTTTGTATTGAACATAAGCGAACATGTATATAAACATTGTCTGAATACCAATCCAAGTAAACGAATGAGCGGCTAATACTTTTTTAAAACCAATTAAACCGGCTTCAGCTTTAGATTTCCCGGCATCACTTTTAGCAAGAACTTTAAATATGAAATAAAGAGTAATAGCAAAGCATATTATTTCTACATAATAATTATTAAGCTTTATTTGTAATAATTTTATTATTATAGCATATAGAGCATAAATTAAAAATCCCCAAAGAGGCTGAATATCATTTAAGATTGACAAAAAGGAAGTTTTTTGTTTAGGAACATTTACATTATCCGCATTTTTTAATTCCAGTTCTCTCGGCTCTTCAATAAAGAATGGAGGAATAACTGATAATACGAGAACCAATCCGACTCCAATGTAAATAAGAACATAATTATTCCAGACAGCGCCAATTACATAAGCCAGCACACCAAAAGTTCCCGAAATAGTCTGCATCCAGGCATAACCTTTAGTTCTTTCGACACCTTCCGGAGTTACATCAGCTATAATTGATCTAGTAGGGTTAAAGCTTACATTTATCGCAAGATCCAGAGTTAAAGCAACAGCAATTGCAACACCGAGTATTCCATGAAAACCAAGTGAACTGGAAATTACATCAATATTGGGAAGCGCTAAAAGCATTAAAGCAGCAAGCAAACCTCCAATAAATATAAACGGCCTTCTCCTCCCCTTCCATATCCAAACATTATCGCTTACAATTCCAACTATTACCTGACCGAGTATCCCCGCAATTGGTCCGGCTGCCCAAACTAAACCTACATCATCTATTTTTAATCCGTACTTTGTACTTAGTATCCAGCTTAAAGCCGATATCTGGATCGATAATGCGAAACCCATTGCAGTAGAGGGCAGACTTAAAATCGCATAAAATGAATTAGTAAGTTTTTTTTGGATGCTGAGCATATTTATTCCCGGCTATTATTTTTATTAAATCTATAGGCTTCAAATAATAATCCTTTTTGAAGTAAGATAATTATTTTAATAATTCATAAAGATTTCCCGATTCCCCGCCGATCTTTATATTTTTATCGATGTTAACGTTAAATTGTTTCCCCGTAATTAAGTTCTTGATTTTATGTATACCTTTAAGCTGGTCGTCATAATTTTCAAGATTAACTACTTTCTCTCCTGAATTATTATTTAATATTACCATAAATCTATTATTACCTTTTACTTTGAAATAAGCAAACACTCCATTGTACGGCGGGAATTCAATTAGTTTTCCGGTTGAAAGTGCCGCATGTGTATCTCTTAATAAAAGTAAATTATGTATATAATTATAAATATCGTTTTGTTCCTTTGTACGGCCCTCAGAGGTAAATGCGTTTTGCTTATCGCCAGGGAAACCGCCTGGAAAATCAGTACGAATCAAACCGTCGCTTTTCCCGCCTTTCATTCCTATTTCAGTACCGTAAAATAAGGCCGGAATCCCCCTCGATGTAAGCAGCATTAACAATGCCATCTTAAATTTATTAACATTACCGTTTGCCTGTAACATTCCCCTTGCAACATCGTGGTTATCAATAAATGTAACCAGATTATTTGGATTTCTATAAATAAAGTCTTTTGCATAATCTTCATAAATATTATGAAGACCGGAGCTGCCTTTTAAGAAAGCGGTATAAGCATCATAAGTTGCAAAATCGGTTATTGCCGGAAGATAAGAATCAAATTTTCTCGGATAATAAGTATGAGTCTGGAAACTTGAAAGGAAAACTGCATCACCGGTGAATACTTCTCCGACAATATTAAATCCGGGAAATTCGGTTAACACTGCTTTTCCCCATCTAGCCATATACTTTTGATTGCAATAGGGATATGTATCTTCTCTTATTCCATCTAAGCCTGTCGATTCAATCCACCATATAGTATTTTGAATTAAGTATTTGCTTAAGTAAGGGTCGGCTTGATTTAAATCCGGCATTTCATTTGTAAACCAGCCTTCGGTTGTATTTATTATAGTTGATGAATCCCGGTGAATATCTGCAAATGCTAATTTATCATTTCTCGATATTTGATGGTGTTTTACAGTCCCGTTAATCCAATCTTTGAATGGAAGATCTTTCATCCACGGATGATCTATACTAATATGATTACTCACATGATCCAAAATGCATTTTAATCCGACTGCATGAGCATCTTCTACAAATTTTTTATAAAGAGCATTGGAACCGAAACGCGGATCAACTTTGTACATATCGGTCGCTGCATATCCATGATAACTAATCTTCGTGTTGTTTTCAATAACCGGCGTTAGCCAAATTGCAGTAACACCTAAATTTTTTATATAATTTAAATGATTAATAATACCCTGAATATCTCCGCCGTGCCTTCCGGAAGGATCATTTATATTGTATTCATTAATAGTTCCATTCACAATGTTATTTGATGTATCGCCGTCGGAAAAACGGTCGGGCATAATCAAATAAATAACATCTTTATCGCTGAATCCCTGGAAATTTCCTTGTGAAGATTTTTTTTGCAGAATCGGGAAATTAATTTCTTGTTTATATCCGTCTTTATGAACTGTTAACTTATAATTACCGGGTTTTAGGCTGGATGGAATTTGTATATCAATAAAAGAATAAGAAGGACTTTCAGCATTATGAACTTTAAGAACTTTTATTTTACTATCATTAAATTCTGCAGAAATGTTGTTAAGATTTTTTCCGTAAACCATTAGTTGTACTTTATTCCACTTCATCCCCACCCACCAATTCGGCGGTTCAACCTTATTAATCTTAATACCCTGCCCGAAACAAAAGACTAAATTTATAAAAAAAACAATAATAACCGTAAATTTCTTTATCAAACCTTCACCTATGTAATTTCAGAAAATATTATAATAATTGGATATAATAGTTATCGATTTTTTCTTTAAATTTATCTTGGAAATATTATGTGAATTTAATAAGTAGATATTCTATTTGGTACTACCCTTTTAGAGGGATTTTTCCTTAAATTAAACTGAAAAGGATGGGTATTTTCACACCTAAAACCTACCCAATCCTTGAATTTTGTTTTAGGCAGATAACAGCCAATGTATATTTCCTGCAAATAAAGTCAAAAAATCTTTTGTATGATTTCTTGCTTTTATTTGACAATAAAAATAATTTTTAATCTCGTTTTTTAAAAAATATGCCCAAAGCAAAGGAATTAGAAAAAAATATTGCAGTAAATAGAAAAGCCCGGCATGAATACGCAATTATTCAGACTTATGAAGCGGGCATAGTTTTACAAGGAACTGAAGTAAAATCTCTTAGATTAGGAAAGGCTAATCTGGTTGATAGTTACGCAAATCTAAAAGACGGCGAAGTATGGCTGGTTGGTGCACATATAAGTGTATATGAACAAGGCAATATAAACAATCACGAACCGACCAGAACGCGAAAACTTCTGCTAAATAAGAGTGAAATCAGAAAATTAATCGGCAAGGTAAAGGAGAAAGGATTAACGTTGATTCCTTTAAGACTTTATTTTAAAGACGGAAAGGTTAAAGTTGAAATTGCACTTGCTAAGGGCAAGAAAGTTTACGATAAACGGGAATCCATTGCCAAAAAGGATTTGCAGAGAGACCAGGAGAGGAGATTTAAAATTTGATGCAAATTACTTTAATTTAGAGGTAATTTTAAATAATTTATTAAGAATATTTTATGTTGTAATAAAAGAGAATAATGGTAAAACTGAACTTCCCCACTTTAAATGAACAAATGGACCTAATAAAAAGAGGTGCGTTTGAAATCATTCCAGAAGATGAATTAGTCAAAAAGATTGAGAAATCCTTAAAAGAAGGAAAACCTTTAAATATAAAATTAGGCTGCGATCCCAGCCGGCCGGATCTTCACATCGGCCATTCTGTTGTTCTAAGAAAACTGGCGCAGTTTCAATCATTAGGCCATCAAGCAATTTTAATAATAGGCGATTTTACAGGAATGATCGGCGATCCTTCCGGCAGAAATGTTACGCGTCCCGCTTTATCTTTGGAAGAAACCAGGGTAAACGGCAAGTCCTATTGGGATCAGGCTTCAAAAATTCTAAATAAAGAAAGAACAAAAATTGTTTATAACTCCGAATGGCTCGGCAAAATGACTTTTGAAGATGTTATTAAATTAGCTTCAAAATATACTGTGGCCAGAATGATTGAAAGAGATGACTTTACCAAAAGGTTTAAAGCCGGTGAACCGATAAGCGTTCACGAATTCTTATACCCTCTCGCACAGGCAATGGATTCTGTTGCGATTGAAAGCGATGTTGAACTCGGAGGCACTGATCAGAAATTTAATCTTTTAGTCGGAAGAGACATTCAAAGAGAATTCGGGATGGAACCTCAGATCATTTTAACAATGCCATTGATAGTAGGAACCGACGGCGTTGAAAAAATGAGCAAATCTTATAATAATTATATAGGAATTTCCGAATCACCAAAAGAAATTTACGGCAAGACACTTTCGATCCCGGATTCATTAATTTATAATTATTTCGAGCTTGCTACAGATATTTCGAATAAAGATTTAGCAGATTTGAGAAAGCAGCTTAATGATCAGAATGTTAATCCCAGAAATCTAAAGAGACGATTAGCCAGAACATTAGTTGAGATGTATCACAATAAAGAAGCAGCTACTGAAGCTGAAAAAGAATTCGATAAAATTTTTATTAAAAAAGAAATTCCGGACGATATTCCCGAATTTGAAATGAATAATGATTCTAACGAAATCGGAATTTTGGATTTAATATTAAAAGTAAATTTTGCTCCGTCTAAAGGGGAAGCCAGAAGACTGGTAATTCAAGGCGGTGTTACTCTGGACGGAGAAAAAATAGAAGATATCACCGTAAAAATTAAATTGAAAAAGGAATCAATCCTGCGAGTAGGAAAGAGAAAGTTTATTAAAATAATATCTAATTGAGAAAGGAGATGAGGATTTGTATGTTCCAACTAAAATATTTTTTACAAAAGGGGTAGGCAGGCATAAAGAATACCTGACATCTTTTGAATTAGCGTTAAGAAGTGCAGGAATCGAAATATGCAATCTTGTTACTGTTAGCAGTATATTTCCAACTAATTGCAAAAGAATAACGAAAGAAGAAGGATTAAGGGCATTATCGCCGGGTCAAATTACGTTTTGTGTAATGGCGCGTAACTCTACAAACGAACCAAACAGGTTAATAGCTTCCTCTATCGGAGTTGCTCTTCCTGCGGATAATAATCAATATGGTTATCTTTCGGAACATCATCCTTTCGGAGAGACAGAAAAAGTTGCCGGAGAATATGCAGAAGATTTGGCAGCTACAATGCTTGCAACAACACTTGGAGTTGAATTTAATCCTGATACCGACTGGAGTGAAAGAGAAAATATTTACAAAATGTCGGGTAAAATAGTCAGATCATTCAATATCACTCAATCTGCCGAAGGAGATAAGAACGGCCTTTGGACCACAGTAATCGCTGTGGGCGTTTTACTTCCATAACATGGAAAATTTAATTTGTTTAATGAGTTAACTTTTTGGATTGTATTTGCAATAATAGCATGTATAATTATTTTTATTGATTTATATGCAACCGGGCATAGACAGGATAAATTAGATTTAAAACGAAGTTTAATTTGGAGCGGTGTCTGGATAAGCACCGCTTTATTGTTTAATATTTTTATTTATTTCTTTGCTGAAAACGGACATGTAAAAGGATTAGAATTTCTTACCGGTTACTTAATTGAATATTCACTTTCAGTAGATAACCTCTTTGTCTTTCTCATGATATTCAGTGTAATGAATATCTCTCAAAAGAATCAGCCGCTTGTATTAAAATGGGGAATATTAAGTGCAATTGTTTTTAGAATAGTATTCATACTTGCCGGAGTCAGCTTAATTAATTTGTTCCACCCCATAATTTACATTTTCGGAATTATTCTGCTTTTTGCAGCATATAAAATGGCATTCGGCGGGGAAGAAAAAATTGACTATGAAAATAATCCATTAATAAAATTGTTAAAGAGGTTTTTTAATATTTTGCCTGAATACAGCGGGAAAAAGTTTTTTGTAAAACGTGAAGGAAAAATATTTGCTACTTCCCTTTTATTAACACTTTTATTAATTGAGTCATCCGACATAATTTTTGCTCTTGATTCAATCCCTGCGGTAATTGCCATAACAAGAGATCCCATGATCATTATTACTTCTAATATATTTGCTGTTCTTGGATTACGTGCTTTATATTTTTCTATCTCAGGAATTGTAAACATGTTTTATTACTTAAAATACGGCGTTTCAATTATTTTATTGTTCGTAGGTATTAAAATGATGACTTCGGAATTTTTTAATATTCCAACCCACCTTTCCCTGGTTATAATTGTAGTATGCCTTGCAGCATCTATTATACTTTCTTTGTTTCATAAGAAACCCGGTTCCTCATCAAGCCGTACAAATGAATAAGTGAAGCGGAAAATAAGCCTACAAGCATCGGTTCTATTTCATTTATAATTTTTACTGTTGAAAAACTATCACGAATTAAATACCATAAAACACTAAAACAAACCGCAGCAATTACTTCAATTAATAAAATATTTTTATCAATCTTTATTTTAGGGTAATATGCACTAATAACAGGTAAAATAATTCCAGGAATACACAATGAACCTACCGTATACCATATCTCGATTACCGAAGGAATAAAATATGCTAAAATGATTGATAAAATACCCGCGGCGATTAAGCCGTACACAGTATAAATTTTCAGCTTATTTTCATCTTGCTTTTTAGAAATCTTAAATATAAAATCCCTGCCGATTGTTGTTGCGCTTAAAAATAAAAAGCTGTTTAATGTAGACATTATCGTTGCAAACATTGCAGCATAAAAAATTCCTTTAATACCCGGAGAAAGAATTTTTTCGGCCAGCATAGGATAAGATAAAACAGGTTTACTAAGATTTGGAAAAACAGCTCTGGCGTACAACCCGGTTGATGTTGTTAAAAAATCGAATAAGGCCATAAAAAAAATCGAGATAATTATTCCTTTTACAGCAATATCTCCGGTTTTTGCAGAATAACATCTTTGATGAAATCCCGGATCGGCAAATGTCCATAATGCAATTAAAAACCATACAATTATAAATGTAGGAGAAGCTCCACCGGTAATCTGCAGATGTTTTGCCGGTAGATTATTTTGAAGGAACTTCAAACCGCCAAGTGTATGAAATGATATTATCAGTACCACAAAAAATCCGCCGAACATAACAAAAAATTGAAGCGCATCTGCATAAATATTAGACTTAAAACCTCCGTGAAATAAATACAAGACAGAGAGCATGAGTGCTAAAACCAAGCTAACAATAATTCCTGTTCCAAACATTAATTGTATTAGATTAGCCGTCATTAATAAATAAGGCGCCGGTGAAACCAAAATGAAAACAAGAACAGCCGAAATAAGCCCGACTTTATTTCCGTAAACAAGTGTTAATTTATCGGGAATAGTAAATAAAGAAGCCGAACGAACTTTTTTTGCAAAGAAAATTGCAAAGAGAAATGCAAATACATAATACGGGAATCCTTGCGTAAACCAGCTGACTAATCCGTAACGGTAAGTAAATTCCCCTACTCCAAGAATTCCGCCGTACCAGGTAGATACTGTAGTTAAAACAAATAAGAATAAGCCTACTTTTCTTCCCGAAAGTAAATAATCATCGGCTTGATCGGTTGTCCTTCTGCCGAAATAAAATCCTATAGCTAATACAGCTGCAAAGAAAAGTATTATTACTATAAAATCTAACGGACTAAAAGAGATCATTTTTTTTCATTACATTATAATCACGAACGGCAAAAATGATTCCCCCGGATATTAATAAAGATACTTTATCCGATAAAGCGACATTGCTCGTACTTTCCCTTTGACCGAAAGGTAAAGCTACATTTTTTAAAGGGAATTTTAATCCTTTGGAAATAATCTTAGTTTGTGAATTAAATCCGTATATAGAAATTATTTCTCCAGGTATTGTATTCAGTTCAACTTTATTCTTGTATGCCGTGAGCAATGAGTTCTCGGCAATAATACTTAATTTTATTTTACCGAAAAATTTCAGCACAATTCCGAGATTGCAAAAAGAGTGGTCAAGTCGATCGCCGGTAACACCTAAAAGCACTATTTCATTTGCGTCATTTTTAATTGCAAATTTTAAACATTTTTCCACATCGGTATCATTTTGTCTTTTTATTTTGATGATTTTTGATTTTTTACTATAATATTTCAAAGTCGCTGCAGTTGATGAATCAAGATCACCAATAATGTAGTCCGGAATTAGATTTAATCTTTTTGCAGAATTTGAACCACCGTCGGCGCAAATTAAAGTATTAAAATTCTTTTTCTTTAAATAACTAATTACACTTTTTTGAGGCGGTTTTCCGTTAGCCAATATTATACATTTATTTAAATTCATTTTAAAAATTTATTAAGTACATTTGACAATAAATTAATTAGTATCTGAAGCTAGTTAAAATAAGAAGAAATCAGCCATAGTCATTTCGAACTTTGCCTCAGGCATTGAGACTGTGTGAAAACTGTCATTCCGGGCTAGACCCGGAATCTAATTATGTGTTTTTTGCACGAAAACAGATGCTGAATCAAGTTCAGCATGACAAATTCTTACTTCTCACACAGCCTACATTCCTTCGGAAGATTCGGAATCTGCATAATTAAGCTATTTTAAAATGCTGAATCGAGTTCAGCATGACAGTTGCGTTTCTTCAGTTAGTATATTTTATTTAAAAGCTTAAAGCCCAACCTGTACTCCGGCAAGAAAATTTCTATCGGCAGCCGGATAAAACTGAGAACCGATTGCATTTGCAGAATACAAGTTATTAAAAATATTATTCACTTGGACGAAAATCTTTGAAGGTCCTAACGCTGAAAATTCTTTTAGCTTATATGATGCAAAGAAGTCGGCAGTAAAATATGCATCATTTATATTGTCGGTATAGTCCGCAAATCCCGGATAAGCGTTTAGATATTCACCCAGTTTATCTCCATAATTATCCGAATAAAATTTTCCTACATATTTTCCTGTAAATTGAATAAAGAAATTATCAAACGAAGCATTTATTCCTAAATTAGCTAAGAAGGCCGGAAAACCTCCTATAATATTGCCGCTTAAATCAATTGCTTCGGAGGAATTAATAAAGTATTCACCGCTTAAAATTTCGTTATGGCTGTATGTTGCATTAGCATAAATTTGCAAAGATTTATCAATATTAATTTTAGATGAAAATTCTATTCCTTCATGGACAGTACTCTTCATATTTCCGGTAATCGGCTGACCGAAAATATCCAGTTTCCCGTTATTCACAATTTCATTATTAAAAAGCATATAATATAAATTAAGAGAAATACTATAATTGTTTTTTATAAATGAAGATCCTAACTCAAAGTCATTCATAGTTTCAGGATTAACATAAGGCTTACTATAATTATATGTCCCATCGGCATTTTGTTCAAATTGAGGTGTTGAGCCCCATATTGCGTCTTCGCCCGAATAATATGTACTAAGTGTAGGTTCCCTGGTTACTCTGGCATAGGAAAAATAGATATTCTGAGCAGGATTTAATTTGTAATTTACACCAAATCTGGGGTTAAAATATAGCTCGCTAACTGAAAAATCATAGTTATCAAATCGGTCATTATAAAATCTGTATTTGTGATAAGCCAATTGTATTTCTCCAAGCAAGTTCCATTTTGCATTAGGATGATAACTTTCGTGGATAAATCCGTTAATAATATTTTTTCTTCCGTTAAAATAATAAACACGGTAATTCGGCGTAGCTCCTGCCGGAAGATTCAATGCATAATCAACACTCCCCCAGTGAGTTGATTTATGAAATCTAAATTCCGCTCCCGCAATTAATTCGCCATTTTTATGCTTAATACTTATTCGCGGTATCCATCCAAACTGTGTATTATCAACTTCTGCTTTAATCAAAATATCGGATGGATTTTCAACTGGATGAAAACCGTAATGAGATGTAAGATGTAAAGCTGTTGTATCGAGGCCGGTTCCGTCATAGTTAAAAAAGCCGTCTCCAATTACTAAAAATAATGCTGAGTTAAGTGTGATGTTGTTGTTTATTTTTAACTGATTTAAAATTTCATAATGCGGCTGTGAAAAATTTTCAATTTCAGTAGGCCTTCTCAAAATTGTATAAGTATATTCATTATTAGCTGTTTCCCAATAAGAATAATTTGCTTTCCTTAAACTGTTATTTTTAATTGCAAATTTTGGAAGTCCGTAATATGCCAGTCCGTCGGCAATAGGTCCTCCGTATAGATTAATTTGTGTAGTCAAATTTTTGTCATATCTAACTGCAGAAAGATAATAAGCATTAAATTTAACCCACGAATTATTTCGATATCCGCTGCTTAAGATTTGAGAAAGTTTTGCATAAAAGGAATACTTATCATCTATCAAACCGCTCGAAACATCGGCACTATATTTTCTCGTATTATAACTTCCTGTTGAGGCTGAGAATTTAACCTCGGGACGGTTTGAAAAAGTAGATGTAATAATATTTATCGATCCGCCTATAGCCGGATAACCTGTTATCCCCGAACCTGCACCGCGTTGAACTTGTATTACTGCGGTACTTGCCAATAAATCAGGAAAATCCAGCCAGTATACGTTTTGATCTTCCGGATCATTTTGAGGAATCCCATTTATCGAAACAGATATTCTTCTCTGATCAAATCCTCTAATATTCAAGTAATTATAGCCTATTCCGTTTCCGTTTTCAGAATAAAATGTCGTGGATGGCAACGAGCTTAAATATTTAGGAACATCCTGAACCGTATAATTTTGCTCAATTTGTTTTTGGGTAATTTTGCTGAATGTTAATGGAGTTACTCCTTCCTTCCCAATACTACCTTCAACCAGAACAGTTTGGGCAGGGATAATCTTCTGTTCCAGTTTAATAACAAGTAATTTTGATAAATCTATTTCCCTTAAAGGAATATTTTTTGAATAATAGCCGACAAAGCTGACTTGCAGAGTTTGTGATTTATTGAAATTTCCGTTTAACGAAAATTCTCCGTTGGTTTTTGAAATCGTTCCGGTTGAAGTACCCTCAATTACTATGTTTGCGTTAGGTAAAGGATTTAGAGTTTCAGAATCGATTATCTTCCCTTTTAAATTTTGTTGTGCATTTAATAAAGATGTGAATAATAGAAAAAGAATAATTAAGCGCCGCATTTTTTCCTCCATAAAAAAAGCCGTTTAAAAACGGCTAAATTCTTAATTATTCTTTTAGCCCGTTTTCCTACGCTGGTATTATCCAGATCAGGTTAGAGGGTATGTTCTCAGTTACGGTTAACGCAACACCCCTAACGGCTTTGGTCAATAAATAATTTTTTTATATTATGAAAACTCCAATTAATTTTATAAAAAAATAATAATATATCGCTTGAATCAAAAGTCAAAAATAATAATCAATTCTTTACTCTATTCTTATTTCCTGCCCGGGTATAATTTTGTTGCTGGCTAAATTATTAAGCGCTTTTAACCTGCTAACCGGAACGTTAAAATCTCTGGAAATAGAATAAAGAGTTTCTCCCTTTGAAACCAAATGTGTTTTACCTTTTTGCTTAGACGATTTTTTTACAGACGAACCGGAAGTTTTAGGTGCAACTCTTAATTTAGTACCAGCAGTAATGTCATTACTGTCCAGATCATTCCATTTTTTAATATCTCTTATCGAAACATTATGTTCAACGGCAATTTTACTAATGGTATCTCCCCGCCGTACATTATAATAATCCGGTCCGGTTTCGCCTGAATTATCAGACGAGGAATTATCTATATCATTAACATCGGCGTCGGAATATATTAATAATGTTTTGCCGGCAACTATTTTGTTGCTTCTAAGGTGATTCCATCTTCTGATACTGGATACACGTACATGATACATTTCGGCAATCTGGCTAATTGCATCGCCGGGTTTGACTTTATAATAATTTACATTAGCAGATGTTTTGGGAGTATTGTCTCCAAGAGCTTCGTCATTATTATTGTTGTAGATTTTTAAAGTTTGTCCGATCCTTAAATAATTCGAAGTCAAATTGTTCCATCGTTTTAACGTAGCAACCGGAACCCCGAACTTAATAGATAATTCACTTATAGTGTCCCCCCCTTTTACTCTATAATGAAATAAACTAGTCCTTGAGTGAGAAGAATTATTTTCTGCAGCAGCTAAATATCTATTTGATCTATCCGTATATATTTTTAATCTCTTTCCGGCATATATTCTATTACCAGAAATATTGTTCCATTCTCTTAAGGAATTAACATCGACTCCGTAACGGTTTGCGATAGTAAATAAACTCTCTCCTCTTCTAATTCTATAATAAATGAGTTCACTTTTATTATTTGTAATTGAAGATTTTGCAATGGTTTTCTCAAGCGGAGTCTGTGTATCCAAACTGGCATAAAAATCTTTTTTATCGGAAGGTACATATATAGTTAAATCCTGTCCTATATAAACACTTTGAGTATAAGGTATATTATTCCAATTCCGTATGTCAATCACCCTGGAATTGAATAAATCTGCAATACCAAGCAGACTATCATTCTTTTTAACCTTATAATGAACCGCAGTCATTCCTTTCGGTATTAAAACACTATCGGGATCAGTTTCACTGTTATCAGCTACCGATCTCTCATTGTCAACAGAATCTATGTCATTTGCATTATTATTCTGGGATGAATCGGAATTCTGGCTTTTGTTTAGGGCTATATAAGGAGAAACATATACATTCGACTCAGAATCAACTGCAACAGAATTATTATCACTGCTATTATTTTCAGCCGGCTGAGTATTTGTGTTAGATGCAAAATTATCCTCAGAAAAATTGGAAACCGGTATTTTTAATCTGACACCGATATAAAGGCGTGATCTTACCGAAATATTGTTTGCTTCTGCCAAATCATATCTGGATATTCCGTATCTAGCCGCAATTCCATAAAGAGTTTCTCCCCTTCTAACAATATGAACTAAAAAATTTCTTCTGGCACTAGCAGGAACATTCACTAAATTAGATGCAAATGTTTTAATCGAACTCTTGGGAATTTTTAACGGATAACCGCCAGGATAAGAAGCCGGTGTACACATTTGAGTTAATGCCGGATTCATCTCTTCTAGAGTTTCAGGATTAACTCCTGCACATTTTGACAAATATCCCAAATCTATTGCGCCTTTTACGGGATAGGTTGTATAGTCAAATGGTTTTTCATAATTAATATTTGTAAAGCCGTATTTGGCCGGATTCATAGCAATTAAACAAACTGCAATAAATTGTGGAACATATCCTCTAGTTTCGCGGGGTAAATAATGTCTTGCAGCCCAAAAATCTGTTGAATGTGATCTTCTTAAAGCTCTGTTAATTCTGCCTTCTCCGGCATTGTAGGCAGCTAAAACCAGGTACCAGTCGCCTAAATCATTATATAAATCTTTTAAATGCTTAGCAGCTGCAAGTGTAGATTTTTCGGGATCTCTTCTCTCATCATAATAAAAACCCGAATGTAAACCGTAAAGCCGTCCGGTCGATCTTATAAACTGCCATAAACCCACGGCACTTGCCCAAGATCTGGCAGTCGGATTTAAGCCGCTTTCTACCATGCTAAGATACATAAGCTGTTTGGGCAATTTTTCTTCTTCAAATATTTTAGCCATCATAGGAAAGTACCTACCGGAACGCGAAAGCCATAATTCCATATGGTCACGTCCGTTTCCTGTAAAATAATCCAGCCATTGTTCCACATAAGAATTTACAACCAAAGGAATATCCGCGTGGATAACCATTTTTTGTGAATTTTTGTTTTCGCCTAGATTAACTTTTACTTCGGGTAAAGATTTACCCATCCATTCTTCCAACGCAGCAAAAGACACATTAGACGGCAATTCAGGTAAACTATCCACATACTTTTTATAATCATCAATAATTGATTTCTCTAATTCAAGATATGCTTCATTTTGTTCAATTCCCGGATAATAACTCAGATTATTTATAATTCTTAATGCAGATTCAAAATTTGAAACAGCTTCCGTTGTGCTGTTCTGTTCTTCTTTGGTTAATGCAACAACATAATACTGGCGAGCTTGTTCTAATAATTCTGAAACGATTCCTACTTTTTGAATTTTATTCTGGTTGGTATCGGATTTTTCATCCTTTGCTATTTCTTTATTCGTTCCGCAAGACGAAAGGAAAAGAGCAAATAAAGAGATAGCAATCAACGGTAAAATTCTTTTGATCATGCAGTCTCCAATTTTTTGTATTTTACATTTCAATATAACCTCTATTTTTTGTTTTATCAAGTAAAAAATTAACTAAAACAGTCTAATCTTTTGTATTTCATATAGTTACATTTCATAAACCTTCATAAAGGAATATTACCGTGTTTCTTTTTAGGATTTTTATCAACTTTGGTTTTTAATATCTTAAGAGCTTTAATTATTTTAATTTTAGTTTCTTCTGGAATTATAACATCATCTATATAGCCTCTTTCAGCAGCAATATATGGATTTGCGAACTTTTCTATATATTCGGATAATTTTTTATTTAGTTCATCTTCCGGATTTTTAGCTTTTGAAATTTCTTTTTTGAAGATAATTTCAACCGCACCTTTTGGTCCCATAACGGCAATTTCAGCAGAAGGCCATGCAAAATTAAAATCACCTCTAATATGCTTAGAATTCATAACATCGTAAGCCCCGCCATAAGCTTTTCTTGTAATAACAGTAACTTTTGGTACCGTTGCTTCACAAAAAGCATAAAGTAGTTTTGCTCCCTGGCGAATTATTCCATTCCATTCTTGTTCTGTACCCGGTAAAAATCCGGGAACATCTTCCAGAACAAGAAGCGGTATATTAAAAGAGTCACAAAATCTTACAAAACGGGCACCTTTAATTGAAGCATTTATATCCAGTACTCCTGCTAAAACCTGCGGTTGATTGGCAATGATTCCCACAGACATTCCCCCGATCCTTGCAAATCCGACAACAATATTTTCTGCATAATTTGCATGTACTTCAAAAAATTCATTGTCATCAACCAGCAAATTGATTATTTCCTTCATATCATAGGGTTTGTTAGGATTGTCGGGGATGATCTGATTTAATCTTACATCCGGTTTCAGTGCTTGAATATCAAACTCAGTTTCTACCGGACGATCCATAAAATTTTGCGGAAGATATCCGATCAATTTCCTTACATTTAAAAGTGTTTCTATTTCGTTTTCATAAATAAAATGAGCAACACCGCTTTTTGATGCATGTGTTTCGGCGCCTCCTAGATCTTCAAAACTAACTTCCTCATGCGTAACCGTTTTTACCACATTCGGCCCGGTAACAAACATATAACTGGTATCCTTTACCATAAAAATGAAATCTGTAATTGCCGGGGAATAAACCGCACCACCCGCGCAAGGTCCCATAACAACAGAAATTTGAGGAATAACACCGGAAGCAAGAGTATTGAGTAGAAAAATATCTGCATATCCGCCTAAACTAACAACACCCTCCTGAATTCTCGCACCGCCGGAATCATTTAACCCAATTACCGGAATACCTGTCTTCATTGCCATATTCATTATCTTAACAATTTTTTCTGCATGAGTTTCCGACAATGAACCGCCGAACACAGTAAAATCCTGGCTAAAAATTGCTACAGGTCTATCTTCTATTTTTGCAAATCCGGTTATAACTCCATCTCCAGGATAATGCTGATTGTTTAATCCGAAATCGGTAGCTCTATGTTCGACGAACATATCAATTTCTTCAAAGCTATTTTCATCTACCAGCAATTCAATCCGTTCTCTGGCAGAAAGTTTTCCCTTTGCATGCTGTGCATTTATTTTATTCTGCCCTCCGCCGAGTTTAGCTTTTCCCTTTTTCTCTTTTAGATTATCAATTTTATTTTGCATTATAGAATAGTAATGATTTAAAAAAATTAATATCGATTAAATTCAAAGTTTTTAAAATAAATAAATACTTAATGCGTAGTTATATATTTTTTTTTGACTTAAAATTGTGAATTTTTTGCTTCGGAAATCAATGTTGAATTTTCGTGATCGGCAAATGTTTTTTCAATTTGTCTTTTTATCAAAGTAAAATAATCTCCATCTTTATCAATTAACTTTGCTCTATCTATTTTAATTTCGTCAATTATCATGCCCGGATTTTTCTTCATTAAATAAATTTCATCGGAAATAGATATTGAATCATTAATATTTGTCGTTGTTAAAATTACACTAATATTCAATTCATTAACGATAAATTCTATTAATTGTTTTATTTCCTTTTTAACTTGATGATGCAGATTCTTTAGAGGATCATCTAATAATAATAGCTGCGGTTCAACAGCCAATGCTCTGGCTAATGAAATTCTAAATCTGAATCCCAAGCTTTTTTCATTAGGATAATGTTTTTCATATCCTTCCAATCCTACTTGTGAAATTAATTCTTGTATTTGGCCGGGATTAATTTCCTTAAGTTTTAATCCGGCAGCAAATTTTATGTTTTGTTCTACATTCAACCATGGATAAGAAGAAGGTTTTTCCGGTATATAAACAATTTTACCATGTAGTTGTTCCGGTTCGCATTTTTTACCTGTAACTATTACTTCGCCTGATGAAGGTTTTTCCAATCCGCATGCAATTTTAAGTAAAGTTGTTTTGCCTGCACCGAAAGGTGCAAGAATTGAAAATATTTTACCTTTTGTAAGTGAAAAATTTACATTTAGACTTACATTTTGTAACACATGCTGTTTTGCACCGGCAATTCCGTAATAATCCTTTGATACATTAACAATTTCTAAAATTGTATCTTCTGAATTCAATTAAAACTCCAGTGGCAAAATTTATTTTGTAAATATTTTATTATATGAACTCCAAGATAAATTAAGACCCCGGTAATTAGAAAAACGGCAAATAAAGCGGAAACGTCATGGTAAGATAGGGATAATCTGAAAATTTCACCTATCCCGCTGCTGCCTTTTATAAACTCAAAAATTATTAAGACAGACCAGATATTGAAATGAAGTTTAATCAAATGCCTAAAAAGCTTTGGTTGGACGGCTTTCCATATTACTTTTCTTGATATAATTCCTTCATTTGCACCAAGCGAAATTGCAGAATCCAAATATTCGCTTTCGACATGTTTTACTTCCACTAAATACAAAATAGCTAAAGAAAGAAATCCGAAAACGAAAGAGAAAATAAACTCGATTAAATTAGAATATGGGAACCAATAGATTAAAAAAATACCAAAAATAATTGCAGGGATATAATTAGAAAACCAATTAAGAGACATTAAAAAATCTTCTAAAAAATTACTCGGCTTTATTAATAATGATGCAAATAATTCAAGAAGGAAATAAGCCGCAATTAAAGGGATATAAACACTTGTAATTGTGACAAGTGAATTAGTTAAAAGATTGTAGTCATTCCACAATGCACTGAAAGATAAAAATACTATCGATGGTTTCGGTACCGTATTATTAGCGGGTATTATAAATTCGAATAGAATTATCCAAAGGGAAAAATATAAAAGTACAAATAAAAATATTTTTGTTTGAGAAGTACTTTTATTTCTCATAAAAATTGTGCTGTAAAAAAATTACTTAATACAATACTGATAAAATTTTATAAATGAATATATTCAAAGAGTTTTTATATTTCAACGAAATATTAAAATCGGCGTAAAAGTTTAAAAATCTTAAAGACTTTTAGTTAGTTCATTTAAAAAGGGATTTCCGCTTTTCTCAACACCAATTTTGCTGATGTTTCCATGGCCGGGATAAATTACAACATTTTCAGGTAAAGTAAACAGTTTTGTTTTAATAGAATTGAGAAGCGTATTATAATCTCCTCCCCATAAATCCGTACGTCCTATATTGTTATTAAAAAGTACATCGCCGGTAATGCAAAACGCCTCTTTCTTAAAATAGAAACAATATTCACCTGCAGTATGGCCCGGGGTAAATAAAAACTCAATTGCGGAATCTCCTAATGTCAGTTGTTCATCTTCGTTTAAATATCTATCCGGTCTGGGAGGATCCTCAATTTCCAAACCAAATGCAGAAGCTTGAACATGAACATTGTCCAGCAAAGGTAAATCGAGTTCAGGTGCATAATAAACCGGATTAAATCTTTCTTTTACAAATTTACAGCCCCAGATATGGTCTACATGACAATGTGTATTTAATAAATATTTCACAATGAGTTCATTTCCAGTAATATATTGTTCCAGCTTTTCTTCTTCTTCTTTTTTTGAACAACCCGGATCGATTACCGCACTTTCTTTTGAGACCTCATCCCATACCACAAAAGTATTTTCCGTAAAAAAATTAAATACAAATGATTTAATTACAAGCATCGTTTTACCATATTATTTATTTCATAAAATTCTTTTTTAGACGTAAACTCATTTTTTTTGTATAAGTAAAAAAATTATCCTTTGTTTCTTCAATAGAGTCCCCGCCGAATTTCAAGAGGAAATATTTTGCCAGACTCCATGCCAGCATAGATTCCGCAATTACAGCACAAGCAGGAACCGCAACGAAATCGCTTCTTTCCCTTCTGGCATCAACCCGTTTCATAGTACTTAAATCCACACTTTCAATCGGGCTCATCAAGGTAGCAATCGGTTTCATGGCGGCTCGAATTATAATCGGCAATCCTGTGGAAATTCCTCCCTCAATACCACCTGCACGGTTTGTTTTTCGACTTAGAGAATCTCCTTTTTTAATAATTTCGTCATGAGATTCGGAACCATATTTTTCAGAAGAATCAAAACCCGTCCCTATCGCTACTGCTTTAACAGCATTTATAGACATGATTGACTGAGCAATCTCCGCATCAAGCTTAGTATCATAATGAACGAAGCTGCCTAATCCCACCGGCAGTCCTGTTGCTGCGACAACAAAAGTTCCGCCTAATGTATCGCCTTTTTTCTTAGCGAGTTTAATTTTATTTATAATTTTTGTTTCGTGTCTTTTATCTAAAACTCTAACGTCACTTAAATCTGATTTTTGAGATAGACTCCACCCAGTAAAATTTTTAGGTAATTTGTTATCATACAATGTGTCGACAAAATTATTTTCAGGAAAAATGCCTCCAATACTTTCGACAAAGCTTCCAATTGAAATATTAAATTCCTCTAAAAATTTTCTCGCTATAGTACATGCCGCTACTCTTGCTGCTGTTTCTCTTGCGCTGGAACGTTCAATTGAATTTCTAATATCATCAAAATTAAATTTAGTTACACCGACTAAATCAGCATGACCTGGACGCGGAATAGTTATCTTCTCCACCTCAGATTTCTTTTTGCCGGAGGTCATTTTATACGTCCAATTCTCCCAGTCCCTATTTTTAATAAGTAAGGAAACCGGAGTACCCAATGTCTTTTGAAATCTTACACCTGAAATTATTTCGGCGGTATCGGTTTCAATTTTCATTCTTAAGCCCCTGCCGTAACCGGTTTGTCTTCTTTTTAAATGAAAATTAATATAATCATTTTCAATTTTTAAGTTGGAGGGGAAACCTTCAATAATAGCGACAAGAGCCTTACCGTGCGATTCTCCGGCTGTTAAAAATCTAATCATAAATTTCCTAAAAATTGAAAGTTAAATATATAAAAAAACGCCCGAATATACGGGCGTTTCATAAAATTATTTGATTTCATTTTAAATTATTTTTTAGGTATTTGAAGCCCGATAAACATACTGTTGCCTTTATCATCTTTTACCTTCAGCAAAACTGCAGAGCCTTCTTTTCCTTTTATAATTTTTTTGAATTGATCTACATCCTTGATCTCTTTTTTATCGGCTTCCGTAATCACAAGACCTCTGCCAAGGTTTTGATTTTGTGCCGGGCCGTATGCAGTAACATCCGTAATCATTATACCGTTATTTACATTGTATTTTGTTTTTTCTTCCGATGATAAATTCCTAACGGTCATACCTATATCACTTAATTTTGCCGTGCTAGATTCGGATTCATTATTGCCGCTCTTATTATTATTAACGACAGGTTCGGTAGAACTTTCATCTTTTCTTGCTTTAAGAGTTACTTTTCGTTCAATTTGTTTTCCGTCTCTATAAATTGTAAGATCTACGGTTGTACCGGCAGTTTTTGTTGCAACAATACTCTGGAGTTCATTAGGCTGATTAACCGGCTTGCCGTCTACTTTAAGTATAATATCACCGGCTTTTATATCTTCTTTAGAAGCTGCACCGCCTGGTACAATTCCTTGAATGATAACACCCTGAGGCTTATCCATTCCCAATGACTGAGCCATCGCATCATCAACATTGCCTATTTCGATTCCGATGTATCCTCTATCAACTTTACCGTAAGCAATTAATTCCTTTGCTACAGTTTTAACAATGTTAATTGGTACAGCAAAACCATACCCGATAAAACTATCGGTACCTGCAGTAGCAATAGCAGAGTTAACACCTATTACCGCTCCTGATAAATCAACTAAAGCACCGCCGCTGTTTCCCGGATTAATAGGAGCATCAGTCTGAATATAATCTTCAATTCCGTATTTACTGTTTATAAGATGAAGTTGCCTTCCCATTGCACTAACTATACCTGCCGTAACCGTTGAAGTTAATGAAAGAGGATTTCCAATTGCCATAACCCACTGTCCGACTTTCAAACTGTCGGAATTACCTAAATAAGCAGCCGGCAGATTGTGAGCATCTATTTTAATAACAGCCAAATCGGTATTGGGATCCGTGCCGACAACTTTTGCTGTAAATACCCTTTTGTCATAAAGGCCGACCCTTACCGAAGTTGCATTTTTTACAACATGATAATTTGTAACAATATAACCATCAGGTGAAATAATTATTCCGCTGCCGGAGCCTTCTTCTTCTTTAGGAAGATTTTGAAAAGGGAAAAAGAAAAAATTTCCGTGCGGATTATCCGTCTTTGATACAACTGTAATTTGTACGATTTCAGGCGTAACAGTTTTTGCTACCTCAATAAATGCTTTGCTAAAAGAATTAGCATCTGCATTAAGCTTTACGGGCGGTTCCGGTGATCCTACGGTAACATCAGCTAAACTAGGCCGTACTAAACCAAAACCGGATACTAAAATGGCGCCAAAAATAATTCCTATTATTATTAATGCTAAGGCACCCCATAAACCTTTAGATTTCATTTGATTCCTCCGATTATTTTCTAATTAAAAATTTAAAAAGCTTTGATTGAAAATTTCAAAGTTACATTTATTTAAATAACTGAATTGCTTGAATGCCTTTAAAATCCGGTATATGATAAGATAAGAATCTTTCCATAAATACTATGGCTTTTTCCGCAATTATAATATTGGGTTTTTCAATCTTTTTACTGTTCTTTAGACAAATTAAGTAGTTAAAAAGTTCCGAATTTATAAAGTAAGATTCAAACTGATTTTCTCGACATTTGCTGCAAAAGATACCTATTTCGTAATTATATGACAAATCCTCCTCAAGCAGATTTGTTCTACCGCATACCGCACAATGACTAAGCTGTAATTCGTATCCCAATTCCTTTAAGAAAAAAATAAAAAATCTTCCAAACAAAATAACAGCTGTTTCATTTGATGAATCGAATAAAGATAAGATTCTTGTTACTCCCTTGAACAATCTCACATTTACTTCATGCTCAACCGTTAATTTTTTCAATAATTCGATTACGGCCTGGGAATATTTCAGCTTATCCAAATCTTCTTTAATTTTAGGATAATATGAAATTAAATCCGCATTGGAAATAATCTGAATTTCCCGGTTATCTTTTTTATAAACTATTAACTGTAAGTAATTGAGCGGATCGATTGCATTACCCATTTTTGATTTAGGATTTCTTCCTCCTTTTATTATTGCAGAAAATTTTCCGTAATCCTTTGTAAAAAGAGAAACAATATTGCTTGTATCGCCGTAGTTCATTTTACTTAGAACTACAGCTTCGGTTTTTATTATTTCACTCATTTAATAAAGTTATAAGGGAAAAGATGTATTCTTTCTTCGGTTATAATTCCGGTTATAAGATGAGAAGGCGTAACATCAAAGGCAGGTGAAAATGTATCGTAGTAATCCGGAGCAACCGGAGAACCGTTAATATTTAATATTTCATTTTTATTTCTATATTCAATTTTTATTTCATTGCCGGTAGCAATTTTCCTGTCAATCGTAGTTGTTGGGGCAGCAATGTAAAAAGGGATATTATAATAATTGCATAAAACCGCCAGTGTACATGTTCCTATTTTATTTGCCGTATCTCCGTTTAATGCAATTCTATCCGCACCGGCAATAACCAAATCAACTTTATTTTGCTGCATTAAAACTCCTGCCATAGAATCGGTTTGAACGGCAAACGGAATTCCGCTCCTTTCCAATTCAAATGAAGTTAACCTCAGACCTTGTAATAAGGGGCGCGTTTCATCAGCATAAACAAAATTGACTAGATCGTTTTCGAATCCGACTTTAATTACATTAAACGCTGTTCCGTCGCCGCCGGTTGCTAATTTACCTGTATTGCAATGAGTTAAAACGTTTGATTTCTTTTTAAAAATCCCTAATCCATTTTCTCCTATTTTCCGGCATTTTTCAATATCATCTTGATGAATTTCTTTCGCTTTATTTAAGACAGTCAGGTAAATTTCATCGGATGACTTGTTTTGTTCAAATACGGATTTAAGTTCATTAAGTGCCATAAAAAGATTTACCGCCGTAGGACGCGTTGAAGCCAATCTATTATATGCTTTCAAAAAAGTATCTTCAACCGTGGAATGGTCTGCATTTTTAATTGAAAGAGCTAAACCGTAAGCAGCCGTTATACCTATTGCAGGTGCGCCTCTGACTTCCAAACGCTCGATTGCTAATGCTATTTTTTCATAATCGTCTGTTTCTATATATTCTTCTTTTAACGGAAGCTTGGTTTGATCTAAAAAGATGAACTTATCATCTTGAAATTTTATTGAAAAGTATTCTTTATTTTTCATCAACTTTAGTAAGATTTAGAAATTCTCTGTATCTATCCTGGATTCTATAATATTTTAATTCTTCTAATCCTTGAGTGCTGAATTTTTCCACACAAAACGAAGCCATTGCACTGCCGTATATTACGGCACGTTTCATATTTTCGGAACTTAAATCATGAGTTTTGTGAAGATACCCTGTAAAACCACCCGCAAATGAATCTCCTGCCCCGGTCGGATCATAAATCATTTCCATCGGGTATGCAGGTGCAGAAAAAATTGTATCTTCAGTAAATAAAAGAGCTCCATGTTCTCCCTTTTTAATAATCAGGATTTCTGGCCCCATATCTCTGATTATTTTAGATGCTTTAATCAGGTTTGGTTCTTTTGCAAGAAGTCTTGCTTCCGAATCATTAATTATTAAAACATTAACTCTTGGAAGTAATTTTACCAAAACATCCTTTTTACCCTCAATCCAATAATTCATTGTATCACAAACTACAAAACTGGTGTTTTCCATTTGATCAAGTACTTTAATCTGTAAAACGGGATCAATGTTACCCAGGCATACAAACTTGGCTTTTTTATAATTATCAGGAACGATTGGATCGAAATTTTCAAAAACATTCAATTCCGTAAACAAAGTATCACGAACATTAAGATCATAGTGGTACTTGCCGGACCAGCGAAATGTTTTTCCTTCGTCTATTATCTGTAAACCTTCGAGATCGACATTATGATTTTCAAGAAGATCAATGTATTTTTGCGGGAAATCATCGCCTACAACACCCATAAGGTAAACAGGACCGGTAAAATAACTTGCAGCTAAGGATATATATGTTGCCGAACCTCCTAATGCATTGTCCACTTTATCAAACGGAGTTGCAACATCATCCAGACCAAGTGTTCCAACAATTAGTAATCCCAAATCTTACTCCCAAATAATGTTTGAATAATTGAAGTTAAAAATAATTAAATCACTGCTCAAACCATAGCCCTCTGTAACAATTGTTAAAATATTAATAAAAAATATCAGTGCTGTCCAAAATAAATGTTGAAAGTTAAAAAAGTTTTTATATTAACAA
>CAZCFZ010000043.1:13493-32566 GCA_964498065.1 uncultured Ignavibacteriaceae bacterium | reverse complement strand
TCAAGTAAATTAGTCTTCTAGAATGAAAAAGATGACATCTTTTATAAAAGATGTCATCTTAATTAATAAAATAATTTGTTATTTATAAGCTACTGCCGCGCCGGTTGATCCTGCAAGGTGAATCCAGTCGTTTTTTTTAGAGCCCCGTCATATGCACCCAGTATCGAAATCATTGAATGCAAAATCGCTTCCACCTCTGGTTTCAATGAGTATATGCAAAAAAGAAGTGATTCGTGTAGTTAAATTGATTAGATTTTCACATACAATTCAAAGAAAAATAAAAATTAGATTTTATTTTATTATTGGAATTGAATTTAAATTAAACAAATAAATAAGTTTTTTATCCGGCATACTAAACTGAACTAAATTCCCCCCAATAAAACTGTAATTTGATTAAAAGAATAATTGAGCAAATGTCATCATTTAAATAATACCGGTTTCAAATTATAAAAATTCAAAACCGGTTATAATTTTACACTTTTATCATGTTATTTTGTTACATACAAATTATTATCCCCTTCCGTTGCCTTCATTACGCCCATTCCCCCTTCCATGTCTCCCATTATTCCCATGGTCATGGTGTCTGCCGTTATCATGTCGGTGTTTTTCCAGCCACTCTTTGTGCCTCGGGTGATATTTGTTTTCATAATATCTCGGATCTCTGCTGTCCCGAATTATCGGCTGGTCATGCCTATTTCTATACCTATAATACTTTTCTCTATAATATCTATTCCGCCTCCATGGATCCCGTCTATTTACGACTACTTTATAAGCTCTGTATAAATCGAAATCATGATATCGTTTCGGTAAATACTCACTATGAATCCATTCCCCTCGATATTCATAATAAAAACACTGAAGCGGAACACTATAATATACATCTATCGCTGGAATATAATAATAGTCAACATAATCGTACCCCGTAGGACCCCATGCCGGCTGCGTAAACAAATTGAAGTTAACACTAATATGTAATTGAGCATAAGAAGTGCTCAATCCAAATGATAAAAATAATACAAATATGATTACAAATATTTTACGCATAATATTATTCCTTTTTTCTTATTTATAAACGAAATAGAAGTCCGATATTCAGAACTACAAAATCGCTTTTTAGTTCCCCTGCTCCCGGCATTTTCTGGAAATCATAATTTAGAAAAACATACCTAAGATCAGCAGTAAGAATTGTACTTGGATTATCAATGTTTTCACTCAATGGAAACTGAACACCGGCGCCGAAGTGCCATCCGAATTTTTGTTCGGTCTGGCTGCTTGGACCAAAGTACAGCAATTCAGGTTTATAATCGAATTCCGTATTATACCAGCCTACCCCAATAGCTCCGTAAAGAAAATTAACCGGGTAAATCAAGGCTGTTACCATTACAGGCCAGCTTGTTACAGTAACTGCTCCGTGGTTATAATCTTCCTGCCTGTAATTTATTGAACCTTCCAATCCAAAATCGGGAGATAACTTTGTTCTAAGTGCACCTCCAATCATAAATTTACTGTTATCGGCATCGGCAGCTTTATACCAGCCTAATTGTGGTCCGAGATATGCAGCAGATTGAGCTTTTATTACAGCATTGATTCCAAAGAAAATACATATTATGAAAAACGATTTCTTACACATAATATATCTCCTATGTCTTGATACATTTTGTTCGGCGCCAGTATAAGAATCGTTATTCCTTAATCAAATGCAGTTTGACACATTGAGAAAAAGCACATTTTAAATAAGTCTTTTTGTCGGTTTATAAATTATTTGAAAAGATGACTTTAGTTTTAATTTAATATTTTATATATGACAAATTTGATGAGATTAATTAGTGCGGGAGTTAACAGTATTTTATAAGATCGAGGTATTTAAGCCGACCGAAAAACTTCTTCTATCAATATGAGTCAATCTCCAGGCAAATTCGAGGCTGACAGGTAGTGATAAGTAACCTATACTAAATCCCGTTTCCATTAACGGCTTTGTTAAAACGGAATATGGAATCGGCATAATGGCTGCAGATTTTGCAGACATATTTTTCCAGGCTGCATTGAAAAATGTATTCAAGCTTAAACTCCTTAAAATTGAAATTGGAATCAGCCTGTAAATTTCTTTTCTAATATTGTATTCAAGATTAAGAGTTAAAGTCTGATCGCCGAATATATTCCCTACTCCGACAGTTCTGAATGTAAAGTTTCTGCTTGTTCCCCCAATGTTTCCGGGTAATGCATACTGCATTTGAAGCGGTACAGGTCCGTCAGAATAAATTGCATTTATTTCAAAGCTTAAGCTCGATGTTTTATATGTATTTATTTCTCCCAAAACATTTGCACTGTAAGAAATAAAGTTCATATTGCTTTCAAGATATTTAGGACTGCTGATTAATACTCCGGCTCCGAATGTTAAGAATGAATGTCCGTCCGAAACTTTTCTCATTATATTATTCTCGATTATTTCATTACGGAAATCAAAGTTAATTCCCAGACTGAGAGTATTCAATCTTGCATCATAAATGGGAGGATTAACAGAATCCGGAAAAGTAAAATTACTATTGCTTGAATAATGTCTGCGCGTACCTAATAATGAAAAAGTAGTATTAGTCTGGGCCGAATGATCCATATGATTTGAATACACAGCATTTACATTCATAAACGATGTAACTTCATCTTCAATTCCGACATCAAAACCATTCGTATAATAAAAATTTCTAATATCGCGGCTTGAGAGAAGCGAATAAATAGTTGATGTAAAAGATCTATACCGATTTGCAGATGCAAAAAGCATTGCAATCTTATTATAAGCGGTGAAAGTAAAACCTATAGACCGGTCTTTGTAAGGATAAAATGAAAGATCAAGACTTCCCTTTGATCTTTTATCTGCAAATCCATGAGATAAATTTAATTTTGACCAGGTTGTGTTATTAAAAAGATCATTTCCATAAATATTCAGATTAATTGTATTCCCTTCTACATGATTGAACTGATAAACATCGAGGGGTCCGCTTATCGAAAAATGATCACTCAACCGGTATTGACGAGAAATAATTCTGGAAGCTTCGTAAAAAAATCCTTTATGAAAAGAACTTCTGCTGTTTATTTTTGCATAGGCAAGGGCCTCCTGGTGTGTAAGCGGAACTGTTTCATTATCCGATTGAAATAAAGAATCATGTTTTCCATCTGCAGGTAAAAACGTAAGAACGGCATCCGGATCATGGCTAACATTTTTATTCGAATTAATTAAATAATCTCCGATAAATGAATTTAATTCATAGTTAATTTTTACCATGCCTATATAATTTGAATTAGCTGCTATCCTGTAATCCAGAGGAAGATATAATCCGTTACCATAGCGAATAAACTGCTGTGTAATTGAAACATTTTCAAATAAATTGCCCGAATTTGCATTTTGATTGAGTGATCCTGTAACTTTTACAATATGATAGTCATTGCCGTCAATATATAAATAGCCTGTTAAACCGGGATCATTCTTGTCAACCGGTTCAAAATAAACTTGGTAAATTTTATCATTATTCGTCGTAAGCGTATCTTCAAAATAATACTTGTAATAATTCAATGCATCGGAAGAAAGCGGTGCCGGAAAAGTATGATTATAATATTCCAATTTTTCTCCGCATAAATTTTGAATTCTTCTAGTTCCTAAAAGTTCATTTAAAGATGAGGGTATTCTTGAGTGTTCTTTCGGTGTTTCAATTATTTCTCTGTATGATGAAGGACTGAAATAATAACCTTTACTCCAAAATTCATTTATCCCGTCAATCTTTAACGGTTTGGATTCCCAGATATTTGAAAAAAGATTTATTGTTCGGCCAAATATTCCTTCATTAATATTGATTGATCCTGTGCCAATACCAACTGCATCATTTTCCCTGGTAATAAATCTGTTATAAGCCTTAAATTGATAATTATTAATCTTCGAATACATTTTCATTTTAACAGCTAAAACCTCAGTAATTAATCCGTACGCAGAATATTTTTGGGATGTGTTATCTGATAATTTTGTTAATCCGTCTGAAGGCAATAAATAAATATTGGTTATATGACTTAAAATGCCGGCTGAAAGACAAACAGTATCGGAATTATAACCAACGGAAGAAAAAATAAGAATATTATTTTTGCGATTAACTGAAATGATATAATCGCCTTCCGAATTGGACGTTACAGCTTTTGTATTATTAATGTCTCGAATAACTGCATACGATATTCCCTTACCGGTTAATTTATCAAGAATTCTTCCTTTTACTTTCAAATTATTTGCTGCTGCAGTTGAATAAAGTAAAATCAAACTTAATATGAATAATCTATTAATTATGATGAACCTCATTTACTTAAAAAATATTATCAAAGTATCCGGAGGTAGTAAAAAGTACCTTAATTGATTAATAAATATTATTTAAAAAAATCTAAATAAAAAGGAAGAATTACATGTAAATATATTTCCATAAACAATATATTTAATGCATTTAATCGGTATTGTTATTTTGAGCATTATTAAAATTGAAGCTGCGAAATTGTATTTGAGCTACTAATATTCTTGCCTTTTTAATTTAAATGTGATTATATTTAACAATCTTGCCGGAAACTCTAATATATTTTTATCCCGGTAAGACAAAGTCATTATCGGGGCTTAGTTACACAAGGGAGTTTTAATGATGAAATCCGCTTATAATAAAATTAACAAGATTCTTGGTTTATTTTTAATTTTTGTTGCAATTAATGCTTTTGCAGGCGGGTATTACGGTCTAACCGGAGCAAAAAATATTCCTACTCAATGGCTAACTAACAGCCCTTTCTCAAACTATATAATTCCCAGCTTAATTCTTATGATAATAGTCGGAGGGACTTCATTATTCGCGGGAATTGCAGTATTGAAAAGATTCCGAAGTGCAGATATAATAGCTATTACAGCAGGAGCAGTTTTAATGGTTTGGTTGATAGTTGAAGTAATTATTATAGGATATGTTTCCTGGATGCAGACTGCTACAGCAATAGTCGGGATTTTTATATTAATTCTAGCCTGGTTAATTTAAAAAAGTGTAAAAGTGTCAAATATTTAGAATACAAAAATATAATTGAGCAATTAATTGTTGAATTATATTATAATAATTTGTATATGAATTTGGTAATAATTATATTTCGTTTATTAACGAAATATAATATTATGGTATCCGCAATTAAAGAAAATACAAAATTGTTTAAAGCATTATCTGATCCTAATAGATTAAGAATATTGAAAATGCTTCAAACAAAATCTTTGTGCGTATGTGAAATTACAGAAATTCTTAATCTAGCAACTTCTACTGTATCAAAACACTTAAGCATTCTTAGAGATACAGGATTTATTATTGAAGAAAAAGACGGGAAATGGGTAAATTATATGGTTAATCCCACACCTTCCGATAAAAGAATTTCATCTGTCTTATCTACTCTTGATTTCTGGATTTCGGATGACAGTTCAATAATTTCGGATAAACAAAAAATTCAAAAGGTGGACAGAAATATTGTTTGCGGCAGGTAATATTTTTTTATTATACATTTCGTTATTTGGCAAAATATAAAAAGATTATAAATGAAGATTCTAATTTTATGTACAGGCAATTCATGCAGAAGTCAAATGGCTGAAGGATTTTTAAAGTCATTTGATTCAAAGCTTGAAGTTTATTCTGCAGGAACAAATCCGTCCGATCATGTTAATCCGAATGCAGTTCTGGTAATGAATGAAGCAGGGATCGATTTAAGTAAAAATAAAACAAATAATGTTGATCAATTTCTTAACGAATCATTTGAATTTGTAATAACTGTATGTGATAATGCGAGAGAAACTTGTCCTGTGTTTATTGGGAAAGTCGGAAAACAAATTCACATTGGTTTTGAAGATCCTGCTGAAGCCAAAGGAACTGAAGAAGAAATTCTTGCCGTCTTTAGAAAAGTCAGAAATGAGATAAAAAAAGAATTTCTTGAGTTTTATAAAAACAATTTAATTAAGAATAAGTATTAAATAGAATAACAGAGTATCATATAAAATAAGGGAGAAATAAAAATGTTGAATATTAAAGTTCTCGGATCAGGCTGCCAAAACTGCTTAAATCTGGAAAACCTATGCAGAGAAGTTGTTGCCGAAAATAATTTGGAAGCAGAAATAGAAAAGGTTACCGATTATAAGGATATTATGAGCTATGGGATTATGAGTACTCCCGGACTTGTTGTTAATGGACAAGTCGTCCATAGCGGTAAACTTCCAACAAAATCTACTTTGACTCATTGGCTGACAAATACAATAGGATAAACGTTCATAAATAATAAGGATAAAAATGTCTTTATTCTCTAAAAGGTTGTCTTTTCTAGACAGATATTTAACACTCTGGATATTTCTGGCAATGTTTATCGGCGTGTTCTCCGGATATTTGTTTCCGGGCATAGTTGATTTCTGGAATTCATTTCAATCGGGAACAACAAATATTCCGATTGCAATCGGATTAATTTTAATGATGTACCCTCCCCTTGCAAAAGTAAAATATGAAGAACTCGGCGATATTTTCAAAAATGTTAAAGTATTATCTTTCTCTTTAATTCAAAACTGGCTGATTGGGCCGGTACTGATGTTTGTTCTTGCAATAATTTTTCTGCAAGGTTACCCGGAGTATATGGCCGGTTTAATTATGATTGGTTTAGCCAGATGCATTGCAATGGTTATTGTCTGGAACGAACTTGCAAAAGGAGATACGGAATACGCAGCAGGATTAGTTGCATTCAACTCGATATTTCAAGTACTTTTCTTTTCCGTTTATGCATATGTTTTTCTAAGCGTCCTCCCTTCCGTATTGGGATTGAAAACATTTAAAATTGATATAACCATCGGACAAATTGCAGAAAGTGTGCTTATTTATCTTGGCATTCCCTTTACCGCCGGAATTATTACTCGTTTTTCATTAATAAAATTAAAGAATAAGGATTGGTACCAAAATAAATTTATTCCCAAAATTAGCCCGATAACACTATTCGCGCTTCTCTTTACAATTATTGTAATGTTTTCACTTAAAGGTGAATACATTGTAAAAATCCCCCTTGATGTTGTAAGAATTGCTATTCCTTTAATTTTTTATTTCATCATTATGTTTTTTGTGTCTTTTTATCTCGGTAGAAAAATCGGAGCAGATTATTCAAAGACTGCTACACTTTCATTTACAGCAGCAAGCAATAATTTTGAGCTTGCAATAGCGGTTGCAGTAGCAGTGTTTGGAATAAATTCAGGTGAAGCTTTTGCAGCAGTAATCGGACCTCTTGTAGAAGTCCCGGTATTGATAAGTTTAGTAAACGTTTCATTATGGTTTCAGAAAAAATATTTCATAACAGTTGAGGAAGGAACCGTTAAGTCTCCAAATGTTTGTCCTTAATTTTAGGTCACAGAGTTGCACTGAGGATTCACTAAGTCGCACAGAGAATGTTACTAATCTCTGTGAAATTCTTGGTGTACTCTGAGGAACTCTGTGTAAAAAAGAACTTAGTTTAAATTAAAGTATGGAAATAGCAAACAAAAAAGATAATAAATATTATTTCGTTTTAATGCTCCTACCTTTATGGGTATTGATTTATTTAAGCCTTCAAAGCATTACGAATTTGCTGATATCGGATCTAATTAATCTTCCCAATAATTCTCACCTGACTAATGCAGTCAGCTTTTTTATTTTTGAGACACCGAAAGTCTTATTGCTTCTAATATTAATTGTTTTTGCGGTAGGAATTATAAGATCCTACTTTTCACCTGAAAAGACACGAAAAATTCTCGGCGGGAAAAAATTATTCGCCGGAAATGTTCTGGCGAGCATGCTTGGTATAGTTACTCCTTTTTGCTCATGTTCCGCAATTCCATTATTTCTCGGATTTGTTGAATCGGGCGTTCCGCTTGGTGTAACTTTTTCTTTTTTAATAGCTGCTCCGATGATAAATGAAGTGGCTGTTGTTCTTCTTTTCGGCCTATTCGGATGGAAGACAGCCCTATTGTACATGTCTACAGGATTGATTATTGCTATGATTTCAGGTTTTACTATCGAGAAATTAAAACTGGAAAGATTTGTTGAATCGTGGGTATATGAAATAAAAGCACCGATTTTAGAGATGAAAGAGGAAAAAATTCCATTTTCACAGAGGATAATTTCCGGTATTAACTCTGTAAAAGAAATTGTTGGTAAAGTATGGATATTTATTGTAATTGGAATAGCAGTCGGTGCTGGTATCCATGGATATGTTCCGGAGAATTTCATGGCAAGTCTTATGGGTAAAAGCGCATGGTGGTCTGTTCCTATCGCAGTTCTAATTGGTGTTCCAATGTATTCAAATGCGGCGGGAATTATACCCATTGTTCAGGCATTACTGGAAAAAGGCGCTGCACTCGGAACTGTGTTGGCCTTTATGATGAGCGTTATCGGGTTATCGCTGCCCGAAACAATAATATTGAAAAAAGTATTAAAACTTCCTTTAATATTTATTTTTATTTCTATAGTAGCAATTGGAATAATAATAGTTGGATTTCTTTTCAACTTAATATATTAAAAGTACTTAATCCCTTCAGGAGCTTATACCGATTCTGAATTAGACATAAATAAAAATTTTCCAACTTATTCTATAATTATTTTAAGCTTTTCATTTATGTAATAATACTTTTTTTAAACCGTCTTTTACTTTTTGATCAATCGGGCCTTTCATTAAATCGGCAATTGTCTTCTCTACATTATAATTAATCCTTTTTAAATGAATTTTTTCATTCTCATAGACTGCATAGCATGCTTGGCCGCCGTCTCTGGCAAGTCCTACACTGCCTGGATTTACAACAATTGTGTTATTAACTTTCTTTTGAAATTGAACGTGAGTATGTCCTAATAAAATATAATCTGCTTTAATATTTTTTACCTCTTCATCAATTTCTTTTTCGTTAATATATTTTGAAATATTACCCAGTGGCGAAGCATGTGCTAAAAAGAAAGAGGTATTTTCAATACGAATTTTATTAAGGATCGGCATGTCCTTTAGAAACTTTATATCATCTTTACTCAATAATTTTTTATGCCATTCTCTTGTAGCAATTGAATATTCACGGAATGTTCCCATGCAGTTGCAGTCAACATTATAGCCAAGGGCATTATCATGATTGCCTCTTACAAAATAATCTGCATATTCCTTAATAAATTTTACACATTCTTTTGGATTTGGTCCATAATCAATAACATCACCAAGAAAGATAAGCTTATCATAATCGCCGTCATTTTCTAAAACTGCATTTAAGGCAGCCAGGTTTGCGTGAATATCGGAAATAATTAATATTTTCATAAACAGGTTTTTGTTATTTTAATTATAAAAAAATATAATCAGTTAATTACAAAATCAATTATGATAATGTGCGGAAAGATTCTTGAAATTAATATATTATTTATTATTTTTGCTTCGCAATGGTGATGGAGTTCGCCTTAATTGTTATATTATTAATTGATTTCAATTGTCCAAATATCCCACGGACTAATAACTCCTACTCAAATTATTTTATTCAAAAAAAGGAGACGTGAACTTTGCAGAACTATATAATTGTATTTTTTGGAGCAGGATTCGGAGGTATGATAAGATATTGGGGCTCGGCTTTTGTATATAAATTTCTACCCGAAAATTTTCCGTACGGAACATTATTCGTTAATTTGTTAGGAAGTTTTTTAATCGGAATGTTTATGTACTATCTTAACGATAATGAATTAATCAGTTCGGATATGAGGATATTTCTGACAACCGGTCTTTGCGGAGGATTGACCACATTTTCTACTTTCTCATTTGAAACTATAAATTTGTTAAAGGATAAAGAATTTCTGTTTGCCGGGATAAATGTTTTACTAAATGTTGTATTAACATTGCTGGCGCTTTTTATTGCTTATAAAATTTCAAAACTTTTAGCCGGAGTTTAATATGGAAATAAAAGGAGAAGCAAAGCTGGTTAGGATATTTGTCGGTGAATCCGATATCTACAATCATATACCTGTTTATGAAGTGATAGTTAATGAAGCAAGGAGGTTTCACTTAGCAGGGGCAACGGTATTTAAAGGAATTATGGGATTTGGTAGAAACAGCATAATTCATACTGCAAAAATTTTAAGGCTGTCGGAAGACATGCCAATGGTTGTTGAAATAGTTGATGAAGAAGAAAAGATTGATAAATTTTTACCGATAGTTCATGACATTTTTGAAAAAGCAAATTCCGGCGGATTAGTTACTATGGAGAAAGCAGAGATTATAAAGTATGTAAGCAATAAAAAGTAAAACATATTTTTTATAATTCCAATCTTGTTATAACACCGTGAAGCTTGTTATACGGGAGATCGTAAAATCTAACAAACGGAGGGGTTACTTTCTTCAAGAACGCATAAACTTTTAGAAAAACTTTGTTTGTGGTTATATCTTCTACGCCGTAAAATATTACTTTTTCACTTATTTCGTTTTCTTTTAGAATTTTCGGAATATCCAGTATTTCCATATATCCCGAATATATTTGAATTCCTGACAAACCGGGTGCAATATCCTCTTTAACCTTTGATGATATGCCGTAGGGATTATCAGTAGTAATTATTGAGACCAATATATTATTTTCATAAATAATATTTCCCCTGATTATACAATGGAACATATATGGAGGAATTTCTTTTAGACTTCTTGTAAAAAATAATGCCGTCCCTTTTATATTGGTTCCTTTTCTATAAATTTGATTATAACTCTCAATAAAAACATCAATTGGTAAAGATCGAAAAGATTTATGCATTGCACGTCCGCCGCGTGACCAAAGCTGAATTATAAAATACGGTATAGCTGCAATAACAAGCGACCAAAAACCTCCATGCGGAATTTTGTTGAATACTGCAATTAGAAACAAAAAATCTACAAGAAACACAAGCATGGCAATAATCATCCTACTTCTCTTTTTCCTAATATTAAATATCCATATCATAAATGAAGAGCTTATTGTCATCGTGGCAGTTACGGCTAATCCGTATGCAGCAGCTAAATTCTCGGATTTTTGAAAGATAAATATCATAAACAGTACGGCAACTAAAAGAATCCAGTTAACACTGCCTATATAAATCTGAGATTTCAAATGTGTGGAAGTATATTTAATCTTCATCAATGGAAAAACGCGCGTTGTTATGCCCTGGTAAACAAGTGACATTACGGCACTAATCATTGCTTGTGATGCAATTATTGTTGCAAATAAAGTAAGTATGAGAAACGGTATATATAAAAAGTGAGACATTGATTTAAACATTGTATATAAAACGGCATCCTTTACATGATGTGTCATCATGAATGCACCCTGCCCCAAATAATTTATTACCAGAGCAAAAAATACAAAATACCATGCATGCCTTATCGGCTGACTTCCCAAATGACCCATGTCTGCATATAATGCTTCGCCTCCGGTTGCACAAAGAATTACTTCGCTCAAAACAAAAAAGCCCGAGAGCCCGTTGTGGAGCATAAATTCTACTGCATAATGAGGACTAACGGCTGCCAATATTCCGGGTGCTTGAAAAATAAAATATAAACCGGAAATTAATAATGAAGAAAACCAGACGATCATGATAGGCCCGAATGTATAAGATACTTTGTCGGTTCCTTTGAATTGAAATGCAAATAATAAAATAGTTATAATACAGGTTATCAAAATTATGGTGCTTAAGGGAATATGACCTATCCCGGGTATCAAGTCAAGTCCTTCAACAGCTGAAAGTATACTAATAGCCGGAGTAATAACTCCGTCTCCCATTAAAAGTGAAACACCGAGAAAACCTAAGAATGTAGCAAAAGCCGCCTTCCTGCCGGTTTTAACACTACTCGCTAATATCTCTTTTAATACTATTATTCCTCCTTCACCTTTTATACTTAAGCTCATCGCCAGCCATGCGTATTCAATTGTCACGAGCATTATCAATGACCAGAAAATAAGGGAAAGGACGCCCATTAAATTTTCGGGAGAGGGAGATGTAAGAGTGAAAATTACTGTAAGTGTATAAATGGGGCTTGTACCGATATCTCCAAATACAAGACCCATTGCTTGCATTACTTCTTTAAAAGAAGAAAATTTATTTTTTTCCTGCATTATAGGTTACTGAATATTTCTCTAAATTTTACAAGACGTAAACTTAAATATAAAATTAAGACGAAATAATAATACTTTGATTTTTTAAAAATTTTTTAATCGGCCGTTTAAAAATAATGTTAGAATGAAAATATTTCCCTATTCAGCTTTTTATCATAAAGAAATTATGATGCTACGACCTTTTATTATATAAGTTTTAGAACGGTAAAATCTTATCGACCAATTATATTATCGTTCCAAGTCAATTAATTCAGAATTAAATTTAAAGATATTTTTATAAAAATCACTATTGAATTTTAATTTAATAGTATTATATCGATTTACTTTATTCTGAAATTTCTTTCCTTTTCCAGGCTATTTTTACCATAATAAGGAGACCTACAAGCAATACTAACATTAAAGCTCGAGAACCCCAAATGTAAGGAATGTTTTGTTCAGGCACTCCCTTTAACATAAAAGTAGGAATAGCATCTTGCACTAACCACCATAACATAACAACTGCTAAAATTACAGGCGTAACAAATTTCATTAAATAGTAAAATACACGAGGGATTTTAATATCCCCTCCTCTATTCATTTCGTCCCAGGCTTTATCTGAACCAAAAACCCACATAAATAAAATAGTTTCAATTAAAGCAAATAAAACAAGACCAAAAGTACCTGCCCAGTAATCCATTTCATCCAAAAAACCGTATTTAAGGAAAAAGATTACAAATTGTACAGAGATTAAAACAACTACTGCGAGTATTGCAGTAGCTTTTGCACGGGACATTTTAAATTCATCTTCTAAGAATGCAATAATCGGCTGCCCCATTGCTACAGAAGAAGTAATTCCGGCAAAGAATAAAAGCAGGAACCAGATAAAGCCAAAAAATTCACCGAATGGTATTTGATGAAATATTAAAGGCATCGAAACAAAACCTAAATCAAATGCACCTGCCTTGGCAATTTGTGTAGTCATTGCAATTCCAAAAAATGCTATTGCAGCAGGAATAGCAATCGAACCGCCCATAATAACTTCCACAAATTCATTTGTAGCGGCAGTGCTTAAACCAGAGAGTGCAATATCATCATTGGCCTTGAGGTAACTAGCATAAGCTTGAATTGTTCCCATTCCTACCGATAAAGTAAAAAATATTTGTCCCGCTGCAGCAAGCCATACACCGGGATTTCCTAGTGCACTAAAATTTGGATTCCAAATAAATGCAACTCCGTTCGCAATTGAATTTTGAGGAACACTAGGATTAGGAGTTCCTAAAGTTAATACCCGAATTGTTAAAATAATTCCAAACAAAAATAGTAAAGGCATTGCTATCTTAGCCAGTTTCTCTATTCCTTTTGAAATACCTTTATATAAAACCCAGAAATTGAGAGAAAATGTAATAAGCATAAAAATATATGCAGGCCATAAACTGGAAAAGTGATCACCTGTCATCTTTCCTTGAAAACTGTATAAGAAAGTTCTCATAGCAGCATAATTTGATTCGTTAAAATAGGATTTTGTTATTGAGAAGAAGCTGTAACCCAAAGTCCATGATTCGATATAGGTATAATAGATTAAAATGACCATAGAAATAAAAAGCCCCAAGGTACCGAAGTATTTTGCAGCCTTGTTTTTCCACAATACATCAAACATACCTGGAGCACTTCCGTGATTGTATTTTCCGCCGTTTCTTCCAATACCCCATTCAATCCACATCAAAGGAATACCGAGAACAAGGAAGAAGATAAAATACGGAATCATGAAAGCTCCTCCGCCGTTTTCAGCGGCTTGAACGGGAAAACGTAAAAAGTTTCCCAGACCAACAGCATTACCTGCAACAGCGAGAATTAAACCTATTTTACTACCCCATTGTTCTCTTTCGTTTTGTTGGGCCATATTTTCTCCTTTGGATCTGTTAACTGTTTTATTATTTATTGGTATGTATGATAATCCGAATTTCTATGTTAAATTGAAAAAATATTTTAGAACCTATTTTAAAATTAATTTGTTTATTGTTCCCCAATTTAATGTAATCATATAAAATAATTATATAATTTATTTAACAAGGCGTTAAAATTTGCTAATAATTGCAACTAAATTCAATTCATGTGACAAAAATCATTAAATAAATAATAATTGAAATTAGCCTTTTGGCCTGGAAATCAAATTAAATTTTATTTTAATATGGTTTATTATATAATTCGAATTATATAAAATGGGTCATATAAATAAAATTCTTACCTCAATATTTATTTGAGTTTAAATTTTATAATTGCCATTTTGAAAAGCGAAATCCTAATTTTACTTCGTTATTAAAGTGGCCGAGAGGACTAATTATTTTTGCTTCAATTTTTTTTATTTTCGTCGCATTTAACAAATTCATTCTTTCTATTTTAATAGTATAGTTCGCGATGGTGCAAGATAATTTGTTTTTCAAAATTACGGGTAAAATTACTCTGTTTTCGTCGAAGGAATATTAGAATGTATATTTGTAGTGCAGTTACTTTTGAAACAATTAGCGACTATGTTATTTTTGCAGCATAGTTATCCTATGTACTCTAGGCATTAAGGATTTTTATTTTAATAAAGTCATTCAAATTACCCAAAAGTGCTGCGAGATTGTGGCTAATGATGCCGGAATTATCAATTATGATTGAAAAGATAAAATAAAAATTTCAGTTGTTTGATTTATATTTTTGAACATTTAAAACATATCTGTAAAAATGAAAACAAAAAGATTTGTAATTATTGATGCAATGGCGCTTTTATACAAAGCATATTTTGCATTTATAAACCGTCCTCTTGTTACTACAAAAGGAGAACCTACCTCTGCTGTTTACGGTTTTTTAACCCAATTGTTAAAAATATTGGAAGATCATAAACCGGATTATATTGCGGTTGCGTTCGATTCTAAAGAAAAAACATTCAGACATGATAAATATGAAAATTACAAATCCTCAAGAGAGGCTATGCCGGAGGATATGATTCCGCAGCTTGCACGAGTTAAGCAAATTATAGAAACCCTAAACATGCCGATTTATATTCTTCCTAAATATGAAGCGGATGATATAATTGGAACAGCAGTGAAAAAAGCTGAAAAGAAAGGATTAGAATCTTTTGTAATTACACCTGATAAAGATTATAACCAGCTAGTAACAGAAAATGTAAAAATTATTCGCCCGGGAAAAACAACCGATGAAATAATTATATATGATGTAAAAAAAGTAAAAGACGAATTCGGATTTGAACCCTCTCAAATGATAGATTATTTAGCATTGATTGGCGATAAATCGGATGATATTCCCGGTGTAGCCGGAATTGGTCCCAAAACGGCAATTCCTTTAATTCAAAAATACGGTTCGGTTGAAAATATTTATAAACATATTGAAGAAATAGAAAAAGCAGGTACCAAAAATAAACTGATAGATGGAAAGGATAACGCAATTCTATCGAAAGATCTGGCAACAATTCATTGCGCGGTTCCGCTTAAATTCGATTTTGAAGAAGCAAAATTCAGCAAGCCGGACTTTGATAAGTTAAGAGGAATTTTCATCGAACTTGAATTTAAAACTTTATACAGCAGACTCCTGAATATTTACGGTAACGGCAAGGATGAAATTAAAGATGAAGAAATTGAATCGGAGGAAATTGAAACTTACGACAAAAAGAAAGCAAATTATAAACTAATATTGAATGTAAAAGATGCAAAGGCACTTGCGGAAAAGTTGAAGAAAACGGAATTATTCGTCTTTGATACTGAAACCAATAGTCTTGATTATTTTACATTAATAATGGCGGGGGCTTCTTTCGCAACAAAAGCCGGTGAAGGATATTTCATTGCTCTAAATCCTCCGAAAAATAATAATGAATTATTTTCAATTCAGGTAACAGGTAGATTAGATTTGGAAGATTTTGTAAAAATCTTTAAGCCTGTTTTTGAAAATAAGAAGATTAAAAAAGTCTGTCAGAACGGGAAATTCGACATAGCGGTTTTAAGAAGCCAGGGTATAAATGTGGAAAATTTTTATTTCGATACTATGCTGGCAAGTTATATTATAGATCCGGATCAAAAACACGGGATGGATGAGTTATCCCAAAAATATTTAAAATATAAACCTATCCCCCTTTCGGAATTGATCGGTACAAAAAAAGATCCGTCAAAAATATTTGATGTAGACGTAAATTTACTATCTTCTTACGCAGCTGAAGATGCGGATGTTACCTACCGTCTATATGAAATATTGGATAAAGAATTAAACAAAAATAAATTAACTAAAGTGGCATTTGATGTTGAATTTCCCCTTGCTCCCGTCCTTGAAGATATGGAGCGAGAAGGTGTAAATCTCGATGAGAAAGCTCTAAATATGTTTAGTAAAGATCTGCAGATTTTATTAGATAACTATACTCAAAATATATATAAGGCTGCAGACGAAGAATTTAATATCAATTCGCCGCAGCAGCTTCAAAAAATTCTTTTTGATAAGCTTGGTTTAAAAACAGGAAAGAAAACAAAAACAGGGTTCTCTACAGATGTAAGATCATTGGAAGCTTTAAGAGGAGAACATGAAATTATTGAATTAGTAATAGATTACAGGCAGGCATCAAAACTAAAATCTACATATGCAGACTCTCTCCCAAATTTAATTAATCCTCAAACCGGAAGAGTACATACCAGCTTTAACCAAACAGCAGCATCAACAGGGCGTTTATCTAGTAATGATCCCAATCTGCAGAATATCCCAATCCGTACCGAAATGGGAAGAGAAATTCGGAAAGCTTTTGTACCGAGAAATAAAGATTATGTTTTAATCAGTGCTGATTACAGTCAAATAGAATTAAGAATTCTTGCAAGTATTTGCGGTGATGAAGGTTTGACAAAAGCTTTTAGAAAAGGAGAAGATATTCATAGAAGTACGGCTGCCCTGGTTTTTATGGTTAAACCGGAGGAAGTAACTCCTGACATGCGTCGAAAAGCTAAGGAAGTCAACTTCGGAATATTATATGGTATCGGACCATTCGGTTTAAAGACAAGACTCGGTGTGACACAAACTCATGCAAAAGAAATAATTGAAACGTATTTTAATACTTTTAAGCGAGTTAAAAATTATATGGATGATTCGGTATTAAAAGCCAGAGAAAAAGGATTTGCAGAAACTTTACTCGGACGAAGACGTTTCTTAAGAAATATTAACAGCAGCAACCGTGTTGTAAGGCAATTTGAAGAAAGAGTTGCCATAAATATGCCTATACAAGGAACGGCAGCCGATATGATAAAGCTGGCTATGATTAAAATCCAAAATGAATTAAAAAAGAGAAAAACAAAGACGAAAATGGTTTTGCAGGTTCATGATGAACTTTTATTTGATGCACATAAGGATGAAGTAGATGAATTGAAGCCTTTAATTAAAGAGTTAATGGAAAATGCGCTTCCGATGAAAGTTCCTATCCTTATTGAAACCGGAGTCGGTGAAAACTGGCTGGATGCTCATTAAAAAAGTTTTAAGTTTATAAAGTTTTTGAACTAAATAAGAAATGAATATAAATCCCCACAACATAAAGAAAATACTGTGCATAAAACCCCGGGGAATTGGAGATATAGTTTTATCTACAATCGTATTGGATAATTTGATTTCATTCTTCCCTTCTGTAAAAGTTGACTATTTAACAGAAGATTTTGCCAAATCGGCCGTAGAAAATAATCCTCTGGTTAATAAAGTATTAACTATGAAAAAAAAGGAATTCTCTTTAAAAACTTCTTTTAGGATAAGAAAAGAAAAATATGATTTAATTCTTGATCTATGGTCGAACCCTAGAAGCGCTCAAATTACATTTCTTTCCGGAGTTAAATTTAGAGCCGGATTCGGTTATAGGGGAAGAAAATATGCATATAATATATTAGCTTCATCCGACAGAGGCAATCATCATTCTGCCGAACATAACCTTGTTTTACTTAAAGCTTTGAACGTCCCGATAATTTCAAAACGAATCTATTACTTTACTTCAGATAAAGAAAACAGCTTTGGTAAAAATTTTATTGAAAAAAATATTCCTTCCGATTATTCGGTAATGGGTATAGTACCTTCAGGCGGCTGGCCTTCAAAACGATGCGATGCAGGCAAATGGGTAGAAATATGTAAAACAATTTCCAGTATATATAAGACCAAATTTTTAATTCTTTGGGGACCGGGAGATGAAAAGGATGCAAATTACATTGCTAAAAACTTCCCTGAAGAAACAGTCTTGGCACCTAAAACAGATTTGAATATGATGGCAGGATTAATCCAGCATTGTAATTTAATAATAGCAAACGATTCCGGACCAATGCATATCTCCGCCGCTTTGGGAATACCAACACTTGGTTTGTTTGGACCGACAAATCCGAAAATGCACGGTCCCTATTCCGAAATTTCCGATTATGCAATTAAGGAAGATTTATTCTGTATAATTTGTAACCATACTGTTTGTCCATATCAGCATGAGTGTTTCAAGGAATTGCCGGTTGATCAAGTATTGATAAAGATTAACAAATTAATTCAAAGAAGTCACATTAAAGTTGCTAAAAATGAAAGTAGTTGAAAACTTCTTTAAAAATTTATTGTTAAAATTACTTTTGATTTTCAACTCTAAAAATGTAATGAGTAACGGGGATGCTAATCATATCGGCAGTAAAATATTATTTATCAGATTAAATAGAATTGGAGATGCGCTAATTACTACTCCCCTTCTTCATGTTATCAAAAAAAATCTTAATGCAAAAATTTATGTCTTAGCAGATAAGAAAAATTATGTCGCTTTCAATCATAATCCGGATATAGACAAACTGATCATATTTAACAAAGGGATAAAGGGATTTCTTGAAATTAGGAAATTGGTCAAGTTTGAAAATATAAATACCGTGGTTGATCTTCACGATGATGTTTCCACAACTGTAAGCTTTTTAATTGCATTATCAAA
>CAZCFZ010000043.1:0-13393 GCA_964498065.1 uncultured Ignavibacteriaceae bacterium | reverse complement strand
TGGGGAATTGAAAATTATAAAAAACTTATTCATAGTTTATCGGATTTTGATATAAATATAATGTTAATATGTTCACCGGATGATTCGGGAGAGGCTCGAATAATTTCTAATAACAAATTAAAAATATTTTATTCCAAAGATTACAGCGATTTTGCCGCTATGATTTCAAAATTAAATTTGCTTATAACACCGGATACTGCAGCAGTTCATTTGGCATCGGCTTTTCAAGTTCCTGTTTTCGGCTTATATGTTAAATATAAGACTAATGAGACAATTTGGTCGCCTTATAAATCGGATTTTGAATGTGTAATTACAGAAGAACCTAACCTGGAAAATGTAGAATTTAATGAGGTTATTGGTAAATTAAAACCTTTTATTAAAAAACATATTTACAGCAGTTCAAATGTTTCCAGATAGAAAATTTATTAATCCTTTTGCGCTTTCAAGAAGAATAAACAGACCTCTGATTCTTGACGGCGCTATGGGCAGTATGCTCCAGCAGTCCGGAATAAAAAGCAGCGGTTCATTATGGATGTCTCTTGCAAATATCAAACATCCCCGAATTGTCTTTGATATACATAAAAAATATATCCGGGCAGGGGCAGACATTATAACCACAAATACTTTTAGGACAAATCCTTTTGCAGTTCGAAATTATAATAAAAGATTGAACAACAAAAAGCTAGTCAAAGAAAGCGTTAAACTGGCAATTGAAGCTGTGGATGATTCACCGATATTTATAGCAGGATCAAATGCGCCTGCTGAAGATTGTTATCAAGTACAGCGAAAATTATCTTTGAAAGAACTTCAAATAAATCATTATAACCATATAAATTATTTAATGGAAAGCGGGTGTCACTTTATTTTAAATGAAACGCAGAGTCATTTAGATGAAATTAAAATCATTTCCCATTTCTGTTCAAAAAACGGCACACCTTATATAATTAGTTTATTTGTCGATGAAAAGCTAAAACTTTTATCCGGCGAAACTCTAACAGAAGCAATTAAAATGATCTTGGATTATCAGCCGCTGGCTATCGGGATAAATTGCATAAGACAAGAAACATTTATGAAATTCTTTAAAAAAACAAATTATAATTTTTTATGGGGAGCATATCTAAATTGCGGCAGTGGAAATTTTACGGACGAGAATATAAAATGCGGAGTTAGTTCATCTCAGTACAAAAAGACAATTGAAAGTATTCTGCCGAAATTTCCGTCATTTGTAGGAGCCTGCTGCGGCTCTACTCCCGAACATATTAAAGGGATAAAGAAATTACTCAATGGAAGAATTTAGAATTAAAACACCTGCAAAAATAAATTTCGGGTTAAACGTTATTGGTAAAAGGCCTGACGGTTTTCATAATATAGAAACAATTTTTTACCCGGTTAAGCTTTATGATTATTTGACCTTTTCATTTTCAAAGTCATTTAAATTTTATAGTAATGTAGAATCGTTAAATAAGGAACCAAATAATTCCATAATCAAAGCAAAAAGGCTGCTTGAAAACTTAACTAGAAAGAAATTGAATTTTATCGTCAGATTGGAAAAAAACATCCCTATAGGAGCAGGGATGGGCGGCGGAAGTTCAGATGGCGCAGCTACGCTTTTGGCATTAAATAAAATATTCGAATTAAAACTATCTAAGCAAAAGGTTAAAGAATTAGCATTAAAAATAGGTTCCGATGTCCCCTATTTTATAGAACCAAAAACTGCATTTGCTATATCAAGGGGAGAAGTTATTCAAAAAATAAAATTTAAAATTCCATATCCTATTTTAATTGTTAATCCCGGAATAAATGTTTCAACTAAATGGGCGTATCAGAATATTATCCCTCACAAGCCCAAATATCATTTGTTTAATTTGCCCTTAATCGGATTTGAAAGATTTAATAAACTTAAAGATCTGGTAACTAATGATTTTGAAGAATCAGTATTCAAAAGATATCCTAAAATCCAAGAAATTAAATTAATCTTATATAATTCGGGTGCAAGGTTTGCGTTAATGACAGGAAGCGGTTCTACTGTATTCGGAATATTCAAAAATATCAGGCAAGCCCAAAAAGCAGATGAAATTTTTAAAAAACATTATTTTACATTTATAAGTAAGCCTTAAGGATTAAATTTGGTTAATACCCTTTTTAACTTACTGCACTTTCCATAATTTCGGCAAAGCCGCGTGATGCATTAAGTTTCATCATAACGCCATAAGGTATTGTTATATTATTCTTAAGGTGTCCGTGAGAAAAATTATAAACAATCGGAATATCTAAACTGCCAAAATAATCTCCTATTACTTCACCAAGTGTTAGTGTCTTTTTTGCCGGATCGGTTTCATTACAATCCACAAATACTCCTAAAATTATACCGCTCGGTTGTTTTAGAACTTTTGCAAGTCTCAATTGATTAAGCATTCTATCGATTCGATAAGGCACTTCGCTTACATCTTCCAAGAAAAGAATTTTATCTTTAACAGCAGGCAAATATTCCGTACCCAAAAGCGAAGTAACAAGTGCAAGATTCCCGCCTACAATCCTTCCCTTTGTATTTCCTTTATTCAATGTAAATAGTTTGTCTTCTGCCGGCAGTGATATTTTACCGAAACTCTTTTTAGACGTAATTAAACCCCAAAACATTTCTTCAGTAAAGGGACTTATTTCATTATAAAAATCAACTGCTAACATCGGCCCGCCAAAAGTAATTAAACCTGTTTTCTGAAAGAAAGCCATTTGAAGTGCTGTAATATCACTATAGCCGACAAATATTTTAGGATTTGCCCCTATTAATTTATAATCAATTTTATCAAGCAGCTTTGGAGAACCATAACCGCCTCTAATGCAAATAATAGCTTTAACTTCTTTTTTCTTAAACATATAATGTAAATCCTGTAATCTTTCCTCATCAGTCCCAGCTAAGTATCCTCGAATTTTCCCTACATTTTTACCAACTTCAACTCTATAACCCAATTTTTCCAAATATTGTACCCCTAATTCAATTCTTGTAAGATCATCCGGAGATGAAGCCGGTGAAATAATTCCTATTAAATCGCCTTTTACAAGTCTTTTTGGTTTAAGAATTTTCATAACCCCCCATATATTTTAATGGTAGTTTAATTAAATTTGTATTAATTTAATAAATCAAACATTATCTTTCAAATTTCTATATAATATAAATTAAGTAATTACTTAAAAGGAATAATTTAAATGAGTGATGCTAATAAGTTGATAAATAATAAGTTAGCCTTGCAAAAAAAAGCACATAAAATAAAATTATTATTAACAGATAATGACGGAGTTTTAACCGACACCGGAGTTTTTTATTCATCCCGTGGTGAAGAATTTAAAAGATTTTCAATTAGAGATGGAATGGGAGTTGTACGGCTAAGAGAACTAGCTTTAGTTGAAACAGGAATTGTAACGGGAGAATTATCAGGAAGCGTAAAAAAACGTGCTGAAAAATTAAATATAACAGAACTTTACCTCGGTGTACGTTCTAAAGAATTATTGTTAAATAAAATTCTGAAAAAACATAATTTTAAACCCGAAAATATTGCATATATCGGTGATGATGTTAATGATTTAGAAATTATTAAATTAGTCGGTTTAAGCGCTTCACCTAAAGATGCTGTTCCTAAAATAAAAAAGATAGTTGATTATGTCTGCCAAAATAAAGGAGGTTATGGAGCATTTAGAGAATTTGCCGAGTTAATAATAAAGTTTAAAACAACCAAATGACTATTTTTATAAATTCTTCCCTATCTATAAAAACTAAAACAATTCAAAGGCTACGGTATTTAACATTATAAGTTTTATAGCATAAATATCCATCTTTCCTAGTAAATTTGTTGTAATAATCATCTATATTGAAAACTTATTCATTTTCCTATTGACAAATAGATTCAATTTATTTATGTTTACGCCAATGAAAAAATCAATGCTACATATAATCAATTCAAAAGAGCTTAAGCAGTTATTTTATAAAATTCTGCCAAGCAGATCGCTTTTACCACGCCGTCCCCGTTTGGGGTAATACATATCATCATTTAAATAATTATATCAAAAAAACAGTTTTAAATATTTAAAGGAAATTAAATATGATTTCAGTAGGCATTATAGGTGGAAGCGGTTATACCGGGAAAAAATTGGTGCAATTTTGTAATGCACATTTGTTTGTAAATGAATATAAAATTTATGCTCAAAAGTCGGCAGGTCAATTTCTGACTGATTTATTTCCCGATTTAGATGGACAAATAGTAAATTCTAAAATTGAAAGTATTGACGAATTATCTTATGAACATGATGTATATTTTATTGCGCTTCCCCATGGTGAAGCTCTTAAATATGTTCCTAAATTAATTATGTCCGGTAAAAAAGTAATTGATCTTGGAGGAGATTATCGACTCAATTCTGAAATAGAATATGAGAAATGGTATGGGATAACGCATTCCTCACCTTCTTTGTTAAAAGAAAAAATATACGGATTATCGGATTATTACGGCACCAATTACTCAAATATTAATTTAGTTGCAAATCCGGGATGCTATCCTACTGCAGCGCTGATTTCATTATTACCCCTTGTTGAAGGTTATAATGAAAACATTATTTCGGTCAGTGTAAATGCATACTCCGGAACAAGCGGTGCGGGAAAAACTCCTAAACTTGAATTAATGATGTCCGAAATGGATGGCGATGTATCGGCATATAATATAAATAAACACAGGCATCAGCCGGAAATAATGCAAATGCTGAAACAATGCGGGTTTGATTCTCCTTTTTCATTTACAACACATCTTTTGCCGGTTTCAGTTGGAATTTACTCTACTTCTTCTATTCACTTAAATAGTAATATTAATGAGAATGAATTAATAAACTATTACAAGAAATTTTATTCGGGATCACCCTTTATAAGGATAAGAGAAAATCCGCCTCATCTAAATTGGGTGGTAAATTCCAATTTTTGCGATGTAAATATTTCGGTAAAAGATAAAGTTATAATCATTACTTCTGCAATTGATAATCTTATAAAAGGTGCATCAGGCCAAGCCGTTCAAAATATGAATAAGCTGTTGGGTTTGGAAGAAAGTTTAGGCCTTGGATTGAAGGGAGTACAAGATGCATCAATTTATTGAAAAAGGATCGGTTACAACTCCTAAAGGCTTTAAAGCTGCCGGAATATTTTGCGGAATTAAACGAAAGAAAAAAGATTTAGCCTTAATTTATTCGAATGAACCTTGTATAGTAGCCGGGACTTACACACTTAACAAAGTAAAAGCTGCACCGTTATTACTGACACAAAGTACGGTGAAAAAATCTTCTTTTGTTAAAGCGGTTTTAATTAACTCAGGCAATGCAAATGCATGCACAGGAGAAACAGGTGAGCTCGATGCCCTAAATATGCAAAAATGGTGTGCTGAGAAATTAGATGTTTTTTCGGCTGAGGTTTTAATAGCATCTACCGGTGTTATAGGTCAAAAAATGCCTATGGATAAAATAAAAAACGGAATTGAAGAAATCGTTCCGTTAATTACCGAAACCGGCGGATTAGATGCGGCTGAAGCAATAATGACTACGGATACTAAAATAAAATCTTTTGCAATAAATATTAAAACCGGTTCCGGTGAAGTTAAGATTGGAGGTATTTGCAAAGGCAGCGGAATGATTGCTCCGAACATGGCTACAATGCTTGCTTTCATTTCCACAGATGCTGAAATTGAAAAGCGATTATTACAAGAAACTCTTTCAAATGCTGTTCAAATTTCGTTCAACAAAATTTCAGTTGACGGTGAAACGAGTACTAATGATATGGTATTACTTTTGGCCAACGGTGCATCCGGTGTAAAAATTACTAAAGAATCAAGTGAATTCGTATCATTTAAAAACGCACTGGAAGATTTATGCAAAGAAATGGCAAAATCAATTGTTTCCGATGGTGAAGGTGCAACAAAATTAGTTACAATCAATGTAAAAAATGCAAAATCCAAAGAAGATGCCGATATGATCGGAAAATCAATTGCGAATTCTTCATTAGTAAAAACGGCTATTTACGGTTCCGATGCAAATTGGGGAAGAATTTTAAGTGCAGCCGGCCAAAGCGGCGCTGATTTTGATCCTTCAAAAGTCTCAATTAGTTTTAATGATTTACCTATTCTACTGCCCTCTTATACACTGGCTGTTGATGAAGAAAAAGCTACTGAAATTCTTTCACAGCATGAATTCTTAATCAATATTGATTTGAATTCAGGTTATGAAGAAACTACATGGTGGACTTGCGATTTAACGGAAGAGTACATTAGAATTAACGCAGATTACAGGACTTAAGGAAAAGGAATTAAAATGAAATTAGCTATAATAAAAATAAGCGGCAAATCAATAACTGAATTTTTGAATACAGACAAATGGATATCTTTCCTTAATGATTTTTCAACAAAATATAATGGTATCATTTTAGTTCACGGCGCCGGAAAAAGTATTTCAGAATGGTCTGAGAAATTGGATTTGGAAACTCAATTTATAGACGGCCAGAGAGTAACTTCTAAAAAACAAATGGAAGTAGTTGCTGCCATACAGGCGGGTATTTTAAATAGTCAAATTAATGCCAAACTAAACGCCAACGGATTGGAATCAATCGGCCTTTCAGGTATAGATAGGAATACTTTTACAGCAGAATATTTTAATAAAGATCTCGGATTTGTCGGAAAACCTTTTTTATCCGGTTCTGTATCATGGATTAAAGATTTACTAAACTCAAAAGTAATTCCGGTCTTCTCAAGTGTTTGCAGAGATGTTTCCGGAAACTTGATGAATGTAAATGCAGATATTTTTACCGAAACTTTAGCAGATGCCTTAAAAGCTGATTCCGTATTTTTTGTTTCGGATGTAGACGGTGTAAAAATAAACGGAGAAGTTATGGATACATTAACCGAAGGAGAAATTATAAACGGAATTGTCAATGGAGAGATTACAGACGGAATGATACCTAAGTTAAACAGCAGTATTGATTTATTGAAGAAAGGTATTAATAAAGTTTGGATAGGTTCGCAAATAATTAATTTATCTTCTAATAAAAAAGAAAGAATTAATGGAAACGGAACTTGGATCGTTGGTACAGACGAAAGAGAATACGAATTACTCAAGATTGCTTAATACTTATACCAGGTATCCTGTTGAGTTTTCTCATGGCATAGGAGCTTATATTTACGATAAGTCAGGCAAAGAATATATAGATTTTCTCTGCGGTATTGCCGTTACCGGATTCGGGCACAATAATAAAGAAATAAAAACTGCGGTATTAAAACAAATTGAAAGCTATTGGCATGTATCAAATTTATATATATCAACACCGCAAGAAATATTAGCCAAAAAGCTTGCAGAACAGTCGGGATTAGATTCGGTATTCTTTTGTAATTCAGGCACCGAAGCAAATGAAGCTGCAATAAAATTTGCGAGGAAATGGGGAAAAGGAAAGAATGAAATTATTTCTGCAATCGGAGGATTTCACGGCAGAACATACGGAAGTCTTTCTGCTACCGGCGAATATAAATACTGGCAGGGTTTTGAACCTTTGGTTTCCGGCTTCATCCATGTTGAATTCGGAAATATTAAGGCAATTGAAAATGCTTTAACAAATAACACGGCTGCAGTAATGATTGAAACTATACAGGGTGAAGGAGGCGTTAATATCCCCCCTAAAAATTTTATTAAAGATTTAAGATTCCTTTGCACTGAGAAAAATATTTTGTTGATTATTGATGAAGTACAAACCGGTATGGGCAGAACCGGAAAGTTTTTTTCATACCAGCATGATGAAATAATTCCCGATATTGTTACAACAGCTAAAGGAATAGCAAACGGTATTCCATTAGGAGCGGTTATTTGCAGTAAGGATGTTTCTAAAGAGATTAAGCCGGGTAATCACGGCTCAACCTTCGGAGGTAATCCTATTGCAATTGCTGCGGCAAACAAAGTCGTTGACTTATTAACGGAAGAACAACTCAACAGGATTGAACAGCTTGGTAAAACTATAATGGATGCATTACACGGATTAAATGTTTCCGAGATTAAAAATATCAGAGGCAGAGGATTAATGATAGGTATTGAATTTACTCCGGGAATTTCTGCTAAAGATATTGCTAAGAGATTATTGGGAAAAGGATTTTTAGTAGGAACGTCGGGTGAATCCGTATTAAGAATTCTTCCTCCATATATAATCACACAAACAGAAATTATGAAATTTTTACTGGCATTTAGACGTGTAATTTCCGATATATCCGGTAAAGAATATTAAAAATAATCATTGGTGGTATTATGTCTTCAAAATTAAAAAGACTCAATCGTATAAAAGAAATACTTAACAGTAAAAACATTCCTTCACATGAAAGTCTGGTTAAATTACTTTCAGATGAAGGTATTCAAGTAACACAAGCTACCTTAAGCCGGGATTTTGCAGAGCTGGGTGTTGTTAGAACTTTTACGGAATATGGTCCCAGATATATTCTGGATGCACATGAATCCGGTAAACAGATTGCAAAGCTAATCGGATTTGAAATATTGAGTGTTGAACATAACGAATCTTTGGTTTTAATAAGAACTTTAGCAGGCAGAGCCCAAGGTATAGCTCATTTTATTGACCGTTTAAATAATCCGGAAATACTGGGAACAATCGGAGGCGATGATACGGTATTGGTAATTCCAAGTTCACAAAAAAGTATTCCAAGTTTAATAGAATTGACAAAAAAAATGATGACCGAACAAATCGGTTAGAAAGTGTAAATAGTTTAAGAAGGAGATAAGAAAGTGGCTAAGATGAAAATCGTTGTTGCATATTCTGGAGGTTTGGATACCTCAGTAATGGTAAAATGGCTGAAAGAAAAATATGATGCTGATATAATTACTGCTACAGGATTTTTAGGTCAGGTAAAAGAAATAGAAGGCGTAAAGGAAAAAGCAGTAAAGACTGGCGCAGCCAAATCATTCATATTTGATTTGCGGCAAGAATTCATTACGAATTATGCATGGAAAGCCTTAAAGGCAGGAGCTTTATATGAAGGCTTATACCCGATGGCAACGGCAATTGGAAGACCGCTCTTAGCTAAGATGCTGGTTGATGTAGCTGCTCAGGAAAATGCAGATGCTGTAGCACACGGTTGTACGGGAAAAGGAAATGATCAGGTTAGATTTGAAGTTGGTGTCCAATCATTAGCTCCGCATTTAAAAACTATCGCTCCTTTAAGAATGTGGGAATTCAGAAGTCGAGAAGAGGAAATGGATTATGCAATGAAAAAAGGAATTCCTATAAAAGCCACAAAAGATTCTCCTTATTCGATTGATGAGAATTTATGGGGAATTGCAATAGAATGCGGAATACTGGAAGATCCTACGCAAGAGCCTCCGGTAGATGCTTATCAAATTACTGTCAATCCAAAATTAGCTCCTGATAATTCCGAAGTTATCACAATCGGGTTTGAAAAAGGAATTCCTGTCAGTTTAAATTCAATTGAATTAGGTGCGGTAGAACTGGTTTCACAATTAAGAGATATGGGCGCTGCTTACGGAATAGGCAGATTGGATTTAATTGAAAATAGAGTTGTCGGAATAAAATCAAGAGAGATTTATGAAGCTCCGGCAGCCGTTCTTCTTCATTATGCGCATTCCGAGCTTGAAAGAATGATTCTTGACAAAGAAACTTTTAGATATAAACAAAATATATCAAATAAAATTGCTAATTTAATATATGACGGTTTATGGTATTCACCTCTTTTCAATTCATTGATGGCATTTGTGGATGCAACCCAGGAAAAGATAACCGGTGAAGTCAAACTTGAAATTTATAAAGGTATGATTAAAACACTTTCCAGAAATAGTGTATATAGTTTATATAATAAAAATCTAGCAACTTATACAGTTGAAGATACTTTTGATCATAAAGCATCCGACGGCTTTATAAAACTATACGGACTTCCGTATAAAACTATTGCAGAAGTAAATAATTCAATTAACCAAGAGGTTGTTGCTTAATGCTTTGGGGTGGAAGGTTTAAAGATCAACTAAATGATAATGCATTAAGATTTTCTTCTTCATTAGAAGTTGATATAAACTTAATCCACGAAGATATTGAAGGAAGCAAAGTACATGCAGCTATGCTTGCGCATGTAAAAATTATATCCGATGAGGAAGCGGAAAAAATAATCAGCGGCTTAAACACAATTGAGCAGGAATGGAATAAGGGAATATGGAAACCGGATCCCGCCAAATTTGAAGATATCCATTCGGCAGTCGAATCAAGATTATATGAGTTAATTGACAAAACTGCCGGTAAATTGCATACCGGCAGAAGCCGTAATGATCAAATTGCAACTGACGTGATTTTATGGGTGAAGAAAAGATGCAGTCTGGTTTCCGAAGAAATCAAAGGATTACAGAAAGCCTTAATAAAAAAATCTTCCGCACATGTCGATACTATTATTCCCGGGTACACGCACCTTCAAAGAGCTCAGCCTATATCATTAGCCTTTCATTTGTTAGCGTACGTTGAAATGCTTCAAAGGGATGCCGATAGATTCGAATATGTTCGAAGTTCTTTAAATAAATCACCTCTTGGTTCCGGTGCTTTAGCCGGTTCCACATTACCATTAGATAGAAATTACACAAGTGAAAAGTTAGGATTTGATGAACCAACGGCGAATGCTCTTGATTCGGTTTCCAACAGGGATTTTATTTTAGATTACCTTCACGCATGTTCGGTGGGAATGATGCATTTAAGCCGGCTTTCCGAAGAGATAATCATCTGGTCATCTATAGAATGGAATTTTATTAAATTGGATGACAGCTTCACCACTGGTTCGTCTTTAATGCCTCAAAAGAAAAACCCGGATTTAGCAGAGCTAATTCGCGGGAAAACCGGGCATGTTTATGGAAATTATATTGCATTAGCTTCGACAATAAAATCTTTACCATTAAGTTATAATAGAGACCTTCAGGAAGACAAACTGCCTTTATTTAATTCTTCTTTTACTTATGAAGATTCGCTAAATATCATGAAATCTATGCTTGATACGGCTAAGTTTAACGATAAAAGATTTTTAAAGGAATTGGAAGGTGATTTTTCTTTATCTACAGATCTGGCTGATTGGCTGGTATTAAAAGGGATACCTTTTAGAGAGGCACATGAAATAGTCGGTAAAGTTGTACAAAAGCTGGAAAATGAAAATAGAAATTTTAGTTCTGTTTCACTGAAGGAATTAAAAGATATTAATCAGATCTTCGATGAAAGCGCTTTGGAATGTTTGAATATTAAGAAATCATTAGAAAAGAAAAAAAGCTACGGCTCCCCCAACCCGGAATTTGTCAAGTCAAGAATTGAATTTTGGAAACAAAATTTAACTTAAGAACAAAAGTAATTATTCATGTCCATCATGTTCTGATTCATCAAGAATATAAGAATTATAAATTATATAATATTCTTGCTGCCACTCGTCTTCAATCATAAAATTTGAAGAATAATTATTTTCCATATGCGGCTGAATTTTATGATTGTGAAATTCAATTCTTCTATCGAACTCTTTCTTGCTAATACTAGGAAATTGAATTATTAAATCTGTTTTATTCTTCATCTTATGCTTTCATTCATATTTAGAATCAAATTTACTTCTAGAATATTTAGTAATTATTAACTTATTGTTAAAATTTTATTAAATATTCTACTTAATAGTCGAAATAATTTGGAAATTAATTAGTGAAGGTATTCACAAAATGGCAAAAACAGATAATTATAATGAATATTTATGAGCTAAATCATGTAAAAAGGTTCAAAAAATCAAATTTGTGTTTTAATATATCAATATCTCAGCCAAGCACAAATTAAATCGACGGCGTCTAAAGTTGGTGCACAATACATTTCTAAAAAATCTTCTTTTATGTTTTTATTGGTTTTCATACGTTCTGCAGCTTCGATTGCTCTTACACCATCAAAGTCTACATATGACAATCTAGCGGTTAATTCATCTTCGGGCCTTCCAAAAACACTGCCTGGTAAAATTGCAACACCGGTATCTTCCAACAGAGCTTCACACAATTGAACACTGGTTTTTATGTTTCTGGTAAGCAGTAATTTTCTGAAGGGTTCAAAATTGGGAAATAAATAAAAAGCACCTTCCGGAAGAGGAACCCAAATACCAGCATCATTTAATTGCTTTGTTATTCTTGATGCTAGGGTTTTTAAAATCCATCTTGAATTCCACAAATAATTTTCAATATCAGGACCGCCTCGGTAAGCTCTTACTGCCGCATACTGAATTGGTGTGCTGGTAGCAGTAAAAGTTTCACTTGCCACTGAAGCCATAGCATCCAACAGCCAGCGTAATGATGAAGGAAATGTAAAAGTACCAAGCCGCCAGCCGCCTGCGCCGCACCATTTGCTTAATCCCCCGCTGATTATTGTTCCTTCCGGGTAATACTTCGCTATTGATATATGTCTTCCTTTATGATGTAATTCACCATAAATTTCATCGGATAACAAAATTAGCTTATGCTTTTTTGCAACTTGGGCAATTTTTTTTAATTCATCAGAACTGTAAGTAATTCCTGCCGGATTTGAGGGATAATTTAATATTACAATTCTTGGTCTAATTGGATCATCCTTGCACAAATCAATTAATTCATCAGCAGTAAGTTTCCAAAAATTTTCTGCTTGAGTTTTTACCCACCTCACCTGCCTGCCAATAATGTGAGCCTGCGGAGCGTAAGAAACCCAGCTGGGTGTCGGTATTACCAGATCACCGTAATAAACAAATTGCAATAAAAACATCAATTCTTTTGATCCTGGACCAATTAAAACATCATCTGCTGAACGACAAATGCCATTAGTACGGCAATGATATTCAGCAACTGCTTCTCTTAATTGTGGTAATCCTTTTACAGGCAAATAATCTTTTTGGTATGCACTTACTTTTAATTCTTCGACTACCGGCTGCGGCACGGGAAACGGTGATTGACCAAGTCCTAATTTATAAACAGTTCTTCCTTCCTTACGGAGCTGATTGCTCTTTTCATTAATAGCCAGTGTTGCTGATTGAGGAATTCCTCGAACATTTAAATTAAGACTGACATCATGAATCTTATTATTCTTACCCACTATTCTTTTTTTTGTTAAGTTTGATTTTAAAATTAAAGATTAATTAGAAGTGTTTCCAGAAATATTAGTGTTTTTAATCATAAATAATTTTAGCAGATTTTAAGAGAGTTTTATATTATACAACTCCCTTCCCCTTATGCCGGCAATAAAATAAAAAAGCCTTTTCATATTTCAGAAAAGGCTTATGAAGCGTGACCCCAACGGGATTTGAACCCATATTACCGCCGTGAAAGGGCGATGTCCTAACCATTAGACGATGGGGCC
>CAZCFZ010000042.1:28353-33801 GCA_964498065.1 uncultured Ignavibacteriaceae bacterium | reverse complement strand
ATTTAAAAATCTACATAAAAAAACGGCTAACTCCTGAAAACCGGAATTCGCCGAAAAGTTTTTTCCATTTATACTCAAAATGAAGTCTAGTGGAGCTAAGGAGGATCGAACTCCTGACCTCTTGAATGCCATTCAAGCGCTCTCCCAGCTGAGCTATAGCCCCAAAATATTTATTCAAAAATAATGAAGAATGCTTTATGAATCAAATGCCTCGACTTCTGTTTATTCAAATTAATTAACTTTATCACTAATTCATGCATTGATTGAAAACAATAGTTGTGATATTTTGCATCAAAAGTTTTAAAGATTTAAATGAAAAAGATTGCATTCGCATTTATTCTCTTAATTTCATCCTCAATTATAATTTTCTGGGGATGCAAGGATACTATTACAGGTTCTCCAATTGATAATGTTGTTATACCGAGCTCAAATGTTAGTTATTCAAAATATATTCAACCGGTATTAAATTTAAAGTGCGTAAATTGTCATGGTGTTAGTGAAACAGACGGTGGTGTAAATCTAACAACATGGGCAAATACAACAGCGAATGCAAACGTGGTTTTCCCTGGATACCCTGACAACAGCAGTCTTGTTAATGTTATACAAGGAAGAGCGGGTTTCCCTCCAATGCCGCCGCTCGGGTCACCATATGCTGCGATGAATGCAAATCAAGTGCAGGGTGTAAGAACATGGATTAAAGAAGGAGCAAAAAATAATTGATCCTTTAATTTAAGTTAAGAAGTGGGTTGTTTTTTATCATAAATTTCTTCACAAATCAACAAGTTCTACACCTCTAATAATAATAACCGGAAAAATATTTACCTCAATGGTTTATAATTAATTTTGAATTTTTTTAAGCACTCCATTCCGGACTATAAAATTGTAACGCTTGTTTTGAAAAGTAAAGTTTTTAAGTTCAAGCTTAGTTGCTCCTGCTGGAAGCATAGGCTTATATTTTTCAACAAGACCATTATCTGTAATTCTTAAACCTGTATAACCAAAAATAACCTGCTGCAAAAATGCACCGGCACCGGTTAAAAAGTTTACATTATTATTGTCATGCGTTTCAGCAAGAACATTGAATGGCGGACGCAAATAACCGTAAAGAGTTGTGTTGATTATCCAGTTAAATAAGCTGTCCTTTCCGAGCTCGGCAGCAATTACCGGGAGAAAATTAGTTCCCATATTTGCACCGGAACCGTTTTTTTTCAGACTTTCAATTGCATGCATGAAATCGTTTCTTTTTGTGTTTTCATTCATCTTCATTTGAAGTGGATAATCCAGAAGCGGCGTAACGCTCGACCAAAGTTCGGTTGCTCCTACACTTGCCTTTGCATTACCGTATACAGGATGATATTCCAGTTTTTTGTTGTAGGGAATAAACATTTTATTACTAATCTTACTCCACATCGGATTTGCTTTTTCACCCAAGACCTTTGCTGTTTTTACTGCAAGTTCAAGATTTATTTTAGCAATTGAATTAGTATAAGTTTCGTTGCTTAAATCCGTAAGTCCTTCGCTTACCGACACTACATTTCCTATCTCATATCGGTCTTTGGCTTTATTATAATTTACTCTGCTTACCCAAAAGTCGGCAGTAGCAAAAATAACTTTGGAACCGAACTTTCGAAGCCAGGCTTTATCTCTGGTTGCAAGAAAATACTGCCATTGTGCAAACGCGACATCTCCGACTATATGATTTTCTCCGAGAGCATTTTGATATGCAAAAAACGGTGTGGATTCTTCTCCGAGTTCATTCGATTCCCATGGATACATTGCACCTTTAAGCTTATTTTTTTCGGCATTCTTTTCCGCATTTTTTAGCGCACTGTAACGGAACATCACCATTGACTTTGCCATACCGGGATGCATTAAAAGAAGCGGAGGAAACATATAAGTATCGGCATCCCAGAAAATATGGCCAAAATAACCTGAAGTTGCCAAACCCATCGGCGGTATGCTGAAGTCTGTCCCTTTACGAACGCTGCACATAAGATAGAACATATCCGAATGTATTATTTTTTGAAGTTTGGGATTACCTTTAAGAATAATATTGGTTTTCCAGAGTTCTGCCCATTTATTTCTGTTTTGTTTGAGCAGTTCATTATAACCTTTTTCTTTTATTGATTTAAGAATCTCATTGGCTTTTTCCGCGTAATCTTTGCTTTCTTTTGAAGAAACTATTGAGATATATTTATACAGTGTATATTCTTTATTTTTTTCAGCATTAAATTCAATTTCAAAATCAGAACTCTTTTGATCTTGATAAGGCTTTATACTATAATTACCCGCATTAGAACTTAAAGCAAAAGTGCTTGCTTCAGCAACAAAAGTTTTTCTTCCGTCGGCTTTGGAGACGAGAGTAAGTATTCTATTCTTATTATCAGCATTGACTTTTAAAACTTTCATATATCCCGGATACCAGAATGAAGGCCACTGTCCTTTAGGAGTTGGAGCTACTTTTTTCAGCTTAGCCAGCGGCTGCCTTTGAGGTGCATCCCATCCTGAAAGTGAAACACGCATCTTTACTTTTCCGGAAAAATCCGGTATAAAAGAAAACTTAACTGCCGCGGCGTTTGCGTTATTGCGAGATACAAAAGATTCTACTTCAACTTTCGCTGTTTTATTTCCGTCATTCCATACATTAGAAGTTTCAATAGTGCCGTCGTACATATTTATTTTTTGATCGAAGGACTCGAGATAATTTTTGTTTATTAAAGTTTTGTTCAACCAGTTTGAACCGTTAAAAAAATCAATAGTATTCCATGCAGGAAGTTTTGCGATTCTTGGTATATCGTCTTTTCCATGGTCGTAAACCCATGCCATATATGATTTGGAAGGATCTGTTCCAAGTCGTGTAGTTGATAAACTAAAGTTGCCGTTGCCTATATACCCCGGGAAGTAGTTATTTAAGGAATGAGTTTCTAATGTAAAAGAAGAATTTTGTGCCTTCACTACCAGCACCGGCAAAATCAATAACAATACAAATAGGATGGATATTTTCATTTATTTTTCCTTTTTAAAACCCAAACCGGCGCAGTTAAGAAGAGAGCTTATTGGCACCGGTTTATTTTAAATATCGATAATAATTAGAAACTATATTTAGCTGAAAGCATCAGCCTTCTCAGTTTTTACAAATATCCAATAAACCTTTTTTAATTCCCAATTCAAAATAGTTAAACTAAAAATTTCAAATAATATTCTAAAAATCCTTTTTCTTTATTTTCATTTATCTTCAATTTCAATATCATATTTATCTAAAAGTCCGGTAACTCCGGCTAAAGAAAACTTTGCTTTTTTAATCTTGTTATTTTCAGGATCAATGGAATAATTAAATGAAGTTCGAAAATCCGCTTTTTCAATTATTGTATTATCAAACACAGATCTGGTTAAATTGCATTCTATAAATTTTGAACTTGTTAAATCGCTTCTTGTAAAATCTACTTCAGTTAGCTGCGAGTTAACAAACTTTGAATTTCTTAACTTTTTCTTAAAAAATGATGAATGATCCAGGACGCAATTTTCAAATCCGACTGAAAATCCGAAATCATTGCATGTATCAAAGCGGAAGCCCATCATTTTGCAGTTATTAAATTTCACATTATTAAAAGTTGCCCCGGAAACTTTAGCGACACTTAAGTTACAATCGGTAAAAGTGCAGTCGATAAATACAATTTCGGAAATATCGGATTTATACAAATTGCAATTTTTAAATTCGCACTTTTCGTACTCGCCTTTTTCCGGAATATTTTCCTGGAAATTTATATTGTCAAAAGTTTTGCCCCCGGCATAAAAATTTTCCATTAACCTTTTCCCTCATAAAATGATATGGTAATTTATTCCTTTTAAATTTAATTCGGAACAAGACACACGGATTTAGCTTTAATTTATAATACCAGTGATTGGCGAAGTATATGGTATAAAGGAATAAAATAAATTGGAAAAGGTCGATGAATTACTCCTTATATACCATTTACCTAGTCCTTATATCTCTTCACCAAGGTATTACATTTAGCTTACGGTTCTTTAAGTTTAACATATTCATTAAATCATAATTAAGTTTGCTTATTCATCTTTGTACAAAACTATTTCTTTTACAGAATCAGGTACTTCCACCGGTGTTTCTTTTATATAACAATCATAAAATGGATTTCCATCAATGCTAATCGTCTTATAATTGGGAGGTAAAATCATTTTTAATTTTATAGGACTATTCGAATTACAAATAAGGATGGAAAGTTTAAAGATAAAAGATAAAAAAATAATTCTTTATGCGGGCCGACTCGTTTGGGAGAAAGATCTGCGGGATTTAGCCGAAGCTTACAGAATAATTATTTCAAAAAAGAAGATGTTGTTTTTGTTTTAGCTAGAGACGTTCATGTTAGAGATAAGTTAAAATCGATGATGTCCAAAGCTCTATTTTTAGGGTATAAATCCGGAAAAGAATTATCGACTATCTATGCCTCAAGTGATATATTTATATTCCCATCAACTACTGAAACATTCGGAAATGTAACTTTAGAAGCAATGGCAACCTAGATTCTGAATATCGGTTTCCTGTTTCCTGCCTGCGGTATCCGAATCTCAATTTCCCGTATTTGTAGTTTAGTGTCCATAGTTTAAGCTGCTTTCCCTTCCCTCCTTTATCCTTTCGCCTTCTCATTTCTCCCTATTTAATCATTCGTTTAAAATAAAAATCCCCGGATAAGGAATAAAATTCTACCCGGGGTTAAAATGTCAGGGCAACCTTTGAGGTCACTCGCTGCATAACAATGTGCTAACCTCGAAAGTTACGCGTCTATTCCCAATGTGTATGGAAAAACTTCTTTCTCGGTTTGTCTATTCTTTCATAAGTATGAGCACCGAAAAAGTCTCTTTGTGCCTGCAGAAGATTTGCAGGCAATCTTTCACTTCTATAACTGTCATAATATGAAAGCGCACTGCTGAAAGCAGGAACCGGAACTCCGAATTCAACAGAAGCAGCTACAACTTTTCTCCATGAAGCCTGCGCTTTATCAATTGCATCTTTAAAGTAATCATCCAATAGTAGATTTAAAAGTTTAGGATTTTTATCATAAGCTGCTTTAATATTATCAAGAAATTTTGCTCTGATAATACATCCGCCGCGCCACATTAATGCAATACCGCCGAAATTGAGATCCATTTTGTACTCTTCACTGGCTGCCCGCAAGAGTTGAAAGCCTTGCGCATATGAACAAATCTTCGATGCATATAAAGCTTGACGTATATTTTCAATAAATTCTTTTTTATCTCCTTTAAACTCGGCTTTAGGTCCTGTTAAAACTTTGGACGCAGCAACACGCTCTTCTTTAATTGCACTTACTGTGCGTGCGAAAACGGCTTCGGCAATAGTAACTGCTGGAATACCAAGATCAAGTGCTACCTGGCCTGTCCACTTGCCGGTTCCTTTTTGTCCGGCGGTATCTA
>CAZCFZ010000042.1:20878-28253 GCA_964498065.1 uncultured Ignavibacteriaceae bacterium | reverse complement strand
CCGCTTCCTACCCAATCGCAGCAGGGAGTTCCGTCTTCAACCTTAGCGGCAATAGCCTGCAAAATCGGTTTTACAAGAGGCCAAGCTTCAGGATTTCCGCCCGGCATAATTGAAGGTCCCCATAAAGCGCCTTCTTCGCCGCCGCTTACCCCGGTTCCGATGTAAAGTATGCCTGTATCTTTAAGATCATTCATCCTGCGGTTTGTATCTTCAAAAAAAGAATTACCTCCGTCAATAAGTAAATCACCTTTCGAAAGATTCGGTTTCATTTCATTTATTACAGCATCCACAGGTTTACCGGCAGGAACCATTATCAATATTTTTTTAGGCGATTCAAGTCCGTCAATAAATTCTTTTAATGAAGTTGTTGCAATGATATCTTTACCGCTAAGATTCTTATTAATTTGATTAACTTTTTCCGTGTTGGAATCTAAACCCATAACTGAATAACCATTACGTTCAATATTTTGTGCAAGATTCTGACCCATTACTCCAAGTCCGACAATTCCAAATTTTTGTTTTTTCATTTACATTTTCCTTCTCTAGACGAATATTACATTTTAAAAAGAATATATATAATCATTTTAAAACGTGTTCTGTTCTGCTTTTTTATTGATTTATTCTAGTCTGCCAATACCAAGGTTTTCTATGCATATGTGCAATTGCCCAAATTATAATACTTTTATTATTTTCAATAGTATAAAGTATTTTGTATGGAAATCTTGGAATATAGGCTTTATAAATATCTTCTTCTTCAATAAGAAACCATTCAGGATTCTTCTTAATTTTACTAATTTTTTTAACTACTAATTTTTTAAAATGTTTGCCCAATCCTTTAGATTGAAGTTCATACCACTCTATTGCTTCTTTAAATTCTTTATCAGCAAGTTCATGTATTTTAATCTGCATTATAAATGGCTTCAAAATCTAATAGTTTGGCTTGCCCTTCATTTACAGCTTTCATTCTGTCCTTTACTTCATTCAACCACACATTTCTTACTTCACTCTCTTCATAATCCAAACTTGAAAGAATAAGTTCAGCAAATGCTAATCTTTCATTAGGAGCCATTTTTAATGCTTTATCAAAAAGTTCTTTATCCATAAAATTTCTCCCTATTATAATCAAGTATTTTCTTTAATTGCCAAAATATAACAAAACATACACTTAGCAAAAAGCTGATATATTCGGTATCACTTTTTAGTGAGATATACTACTTCTTCCACCATGGAATTTCCGGCAGAAGCTTTTCGAAATCTTCAATTAATTTTGCTTCGTATGCTTCCGTATATTCACCTTTTACAAATTTATCCGAAGCTTCATTAAAGAAAAATTCCCATGAAGTTTCTTCATGGCCGGGATTTATCGGGAAAAATTTCGCATTATTGGCTCTAGCAGCTTTCATATCGCCCGGTGCGTCGCCTATCATTAAAACGTGATCCTTTTTATATCTCCCGTTTGAAGCAAGGTTTATGTGTTCTTTTTTACTTCCCATTTCCTGCCCAGCGATAACACTAACATACTGTGCAATGTTATGTTCATCCCATTCTCTACTTAATGCTTCATAAGGTGTAGCCGAGCAAACAATAATATCTGCCCAGTTGGAAATTTTTTCAAGACTTTCACGTACAAAAGGAAAAGGCGGGACTCCTTCCACAACATCAGCAATCATGGTATTTACAGATTCACTCCAAACTAAAGCTTTAGTCAATTCGGGATCTTTAGTTTTTTCAACTTCAATTTTCAGCGTTGGATTGCCGAGTTTTGTTTCCCGTTCTATCCAGCTCCTGATTGATTTTGCTTCAGGTATTTTTATATTTCTTTTTTTGACTTCAGGCCAATCCTTAAGCAGATCAAAAACCATTACGAGGGCCGGGAACCTGTTTATACCTCTCCATTTTGAATAGAGATTTACAAACTCAGCTGCCGATCTTGCATATTTTGATACCGGCTGCAATTTCCAATGTTTTATTATATTCGGGATGAAACATTCCTTATGTTTAATTTCCATGCTGTCGAATGCACATCCGTCCGAATCTATTGCTATTAAATATTCATGCTTGGGCTTTAATTCTTTTAACTCTTTTTGCGGATCACTCATATTTAATTTTCCTATAATTATTAGTTTATTATTACTTATAAGTTTGCGGTTTATACGCCGGCAGCATTTTATCGGCAAATACCTTCTTGAAACGTGCAAATCTCTGCAGCCCGTTTACAACCGGAACACTTACCCAATCCTCTCCAATAAGAGGGCGGGCGTATTTTATAAACTCATCGGTTACATCAATTTTATTTTCAGCAATCCATTCCTTTGGAAATTCCCTTTCGGAATTTGCAACTTTATCAAGCGGAACTTTATCATAATCAACATTATAGATAATCCCCGAACGGCGAATAAGAGTAGACATAAAACCCGAGCCATATTCAACAGCAATTACAACAGCATTTTGACCTATCTTATAAGCTTCGTCAAGGTCGACGGTTGAAGCATAAATAATAGTATCTCTTTGATCTGTACCCGGAACTTGTCCGCGAGCTGCACCCCTGGCTTTAATACCGGATTTATTTAAATGATTAACAATTACCTGCTGTGCCGTAAACATGCTTGAACTAAATGTAGTATGTCCAAATGAATCTTTTAATTCTCCGAGATCGCCGACATCGAATCCTTCACTGGCAACTACAATTACTCTTCCGCTCCTATTTAGCTCGTCATTCACATTATCGGTTAATTCAGCTAAACTTAAACCGGATTCCGGCAGGTAAATTTGCAGTGGCATTTCACGTTTGGGATCGGCAAGTCTGGCGGAAGCAGGAATGTAGCCGATCTTTCTGCCCATTGCCTGTAGTACAATTACCGGATCTGCCGGCGAAGAGCCCATATTTTCTTCATTAATATTTTGAACAATGTTAGCCCAATACCTGGCAACACTTCCATAACCCGGCGTATGATCAATCAATTTGAATTCCGAATCACCTACATCGTTATCAATAGTTTTAGATACTCCGATTCCGGTTAATTCCAAACCTTGTTCAAGTGCAAGCTTTGCTACTTTATTTGCGGTATCCATAGAGTCGTTACCGCCGATATAAAAGAAGTAGCCTACTTTATGAGCTTTGAATACTTCTATTACTCTTTTAAAATCCTCCTGCTGATTGGCTTTTAATTTATATCTGCAAGTCCCGATTGAACCTGCGGCAGGTGTAATTCTTAGAAGTGAAATTTCTTCTTCATCCTGAACGGATAAATCAATTAATTCTTCTTTTAGAATACCTTCTATTCCATGAAACCCTCCGTAAATTTTATCGAACTTATCGGGAAACATTTTACAAGTTTCGATAATACCTCTGAGTGAATTATTAATTACTGGCGACGGTCCGCCTGATTGTGCTATAACTACGTTTTTATTTATAGACATTTTTTCCTCATTATTTAAACGAATCTCCCTTTAAATGCCCAAAGGCCAAGAGCCGGATTCGAGATGAAGAAGATTTCCTCACCATCCGGCATAATATTAATCCCGTCTTTTAATTTTTCGGGATTGTATTTACTTTTCATTTGATTAAGATCGGCATATTTAAAATTAACACTTTCCATTTCTTCCTTTGTAATGCTTCCGGGGCAGTATGTTATTGAGAACCTATTCTCCGATGAGCCATGTATTAAATGCGCGGCAGCGCTTAAACTATTTTGCAAGTCTTCATTCTCTTTTACTAGCTGCAATATTTTTGGAGTGTTTACATATCCGTATTTTCTTATCAATTTATCTATTCCTTTGTCTTCGCCGAAATTTTTTAAGCCCGGCGCAAGCACAATTAATTCACCCCCGTCATCGATTGCCATACGGGTTCTGTAAACAGATTTATTACCGAGCCATGTTGTTTTAAATTCAGAAGGATCAAGATAAACAATTACTTTTTTCAATGGCTTTTCAAGCATTACAAAATTAACTTTTAATGAAAGCTCTGCTGCTAAATTAAAGCAATCAATATCATCTCCTATGAACAATCCTTTTACGGCAAGATTACCCTCATCATCCTTATCAACTACTGTTAGTACATAAACTATCGGCAAATCTTTTGCAAAATGATCTGAGCCGTAATTTAATACGCGTTTAACAGGGGTATCTGCACGTCCCATAATTTTTTCCATACCGTATGCAGCTCCGAGGAAATGGCTTTTATTAATTCCTTCCGATCCGCCTGTTCCGATAAAAATGTTTTTGTTATGATTTGCCATTCCGATAACTTCATGCGGTACAACCTGGCCTATGGAAAGGATTAAATCATACTTCCCTTCAACCAATAACTTGTCAACTTGAATCGGTATAGGATAATCGACAGCTCCTTTGGAAATTTCTTTTACATAATCCGAAGGAACTTCACCCAAAGTTGCCAGTCCGTTTCTCCAGTCATGAACTCTAAATAATTTTTGGGGAGTTTTACCGTACATTACATCAATTTCTTTTTCAGTCATGGGAACATGAGTACCGATTGCGGGAAGGACATCGGTTAAATTATTTTTATAGTACTCCCAAGCAAATTCGGTTAAAGTTCCTGCAAAAGAATGAAATCTCGTTATATCCGGAGGAACCGCAATTACTTTTTTCTTTAGTCCTAATTTCTCAAGAGCTTCATATAATCCATTTCGTAAATCTTCTTTCGAAAGCTTTCCTTCAGCCGATCCTTTACTATAATATAACATCGTGGTCCTTCAATTATAAATATCATATTTGTCTTTAATTATCATCTTAATCTTGGTCATACTCATAATCTTAATCTATTTTGTTATGCATTTAAACTCCGATTAAGATTAAGAATATGATTAAGATTAAGAAAAATTACACACCTGAATATACATTAAATCCGCCGTCAATCGGAATTACAACACCGGTTACAAATTTAGAAAGATCGGATAAAAGATAAAGCACGGTTCCCTGCAAATCTTCCGGTTCTCCGAATTTTCCCATCGGAGTTGCGGCAATAATTTTATTTCCTCTTGAAGTAAGATTTCCGGTCTTTTCATCGATAAGTAAAAACCTATTTTGATTAGTTAAAAAGAATCCCGGCGCTATTGCATTTACACGTATATTCATTTTAGCAAGGTGAACAGCAAGCCACTCGGTAAAGTTATTAATCGAAGCTTTTGCCGCCGAGTAAGCGGGAATTTTTGTCAGCGGTCTGAATGAATTCATTGAGGAGACATTCAGTACTACACCGCCTTTATTTTCTATCATATCTTTGGTTAATACTATTGTAGGAAGAAAAGTACCAAGAAAATTTAAATCGAATACCTTTTGGAAACCTTCAATACTTAAACCGTAAAAAGTCTTCTCAAGTTCATTTAAATTTTCTTTTTCCATAAATTCAACTTGTGTAGTAGCTTTAGGTGAATTTCCTCCGGCACAATTTATTAAGATATCAATCTTGCCGAATTCTTTATTTATAACCTCCTTAGCTTTATTCAAAGATTCTTTATCAAGTACATTTGCTTCCACTCCGATTGCCGGAGTTTTAGTTTTTTCTGTTAAATTTTTTGCAGTTTTGTCTGCAAGGTCTTTTACAAGATCAAGCACAGCTACCTTAATTCCCACAGCCGAAAGGCATTCTGAAATTGTATTTCCGATTACACCTCCGCCTCCCGTTATTGCACAGACTTTGTTTCTTAAGCTTTCAAACGAAAAATTATTCATATCAATTCCTTGCTGGTTTGTTTCATAAAAAACACTAAAAAAATATAATACTAAGTATAAAATTAACAATATTTTTTATAACCAATAAAATTTAGGAATCTTTTCATTAAATAATTTAATTTTAGAAAAACTGCTTTTCATAAATGCACCTATTTAAATAATTCTTATAAAAAATAATAATTGAAATAAATTTACATTCCAATAATCAAATTAATTGTATGTTTTCTAATTTATTATTAATGACCGGGCTTGATTTAGCCACAGAAGTGCAAGCAAAAAAACTGCGTCGCAGATAAAAAATAGAAGTAATTAAGATTTGCAAGTCGAATTATAAATCCGGCTGCGATTGTAATCAGCATTCTGCCTACTGCGCAGACCCATCCATCTAATCTTATAACCTACCCAACAGCTTTTGAGGGAAACATATCAGATGCATTAGAATAATTAATAACTTAGTTTATTTTTCTTTTATGTTGTTCTTAAATTTTCCATCAACATTTTTGCATTTGTTGTGAGTACATTATACTCTCCTGAACTTACAGCTTTTTTATCTAGTAAAGCTGAGCCAATACCGACTGCACAAGCCCCGGCTTTAATCCACTCCCCTGCATTAGTTAAAGTTACTCCTCCAGTTGGCATTAATTTTAAATGAGGCATAGGAGCTAGTACTCCCTTAAAAAATGCCATCCCAACAACATCGGCTGGAAAAACTTTTATAATATCGGCATCGGATTCATAAGCTGTTTGTATTTCAGTTGGAGTAAAGGCACCCGGCATAGCAGGTATATTATTATTATGAGCAGCTTCAATTATTTCTTTTTTGAAGATCGGACTAACTACATATTTTGCTCCTGCATCAATTGCCTGTTTTGCAATCTCTGCATTAAGTACTGATCCGACGCCAATGTTCATATGACTGCCTATTTCTTTGACAGCTAATTTAATTACATTTATTGCATCCGGAACAGTCATTGTAATTTCAATGCTCGATATTCCCCCTCTGTAAATTGCTTCGGCAACTTTAATTAATTTTGAAGGATCAGCCAATCTTATAACGGCAATTGCTTTTGATTCAATTAAAGAATTAACTATTTCTAATCTATTCATTAATTCACTTTTGTAATTATTAGATAATAAAATATTGATTAAAAAATTGCAAATAATTAGTACAAAGTTATACCATAAGTTACAATTAATAAACAGTTACTTTATCGGTTACTTCAACGACTTAAATTTTAATTCGTCGAAGTTTTTGGATAAGATTCAAATCGTTTTTTTAAACATGTCTCTCTTAATATCAATTCCGTGAGAATATTTATATGCTGAGGTCTAATGTTTCTATATTTATGATTTGTTCAAGCATTAATGTAACATCAGTTTCACCAATTTTATCTGCAGGCTGTTAAACAAAACTTAATGAAGGTAAAATAAACCAATTTATTTTATAAAAAAGTATTACTGTAATCTGGGGCATAAAATGAAATTAGAAAAATTAAAGCTATCTGCCCATCCAACCGCCATCAACGGTTATTACACTTCCATTAAGATAATTCGATGCATCAGAACATAAGAAAACAACTGTTCCCATCAAATCCTTTGGTACTCCCCACCTCCCGGCTGGAATTCTATCCAGAATTGCTTTATTCCTTGCAGGATTTTCTCTTAAAGCTTTAGTATTATC
>CAZCFZ010000042.1:0-20778 GCA_964498065.1 uncultured Ignavibacteriaceae bacterium | reverse complement strand
GAAATCGGCTTCCTTAATATTGTGCCGGCATTATTTACAAGTATGTCTATTTGGGAAAAATCGGTTTTAACATTTTTAATAAATTCATAAAGAGATTCACGAATTGAAAAATCACTTTTATATGATTTGAATTTTCTACCTCTTTCTTTAATCAATTTTTCTGTTTCGGAAAAATCTCCTCCTATTGAAACACCGATAATATCAGCACCGGCTTCGGACAGAGCGAGCGCATAAGATTGGCCTATCCCTTTATTTGATCCGGTTACAATTGCCGTTCTGCCGTTTAATTTAAAACTATCTAAAATCATTTACTTCCCTTTTATAATTATTTTAAATTTTCCATTTTCACCCAATCCATATCATCAAACTCTTGATTTTCTCCGCCCATAGACCAAATAAATGTATAATTCTGAGTACCTGCACCGGAATGGATTGAATAACTTGGAGATAATACGGCCTGCCTGTTTCTAACTACAATATGTCTCGTCTCGTTAGGTTCGCCGAGAAAATGGAAAACGCATGACTCATTCTTTAAATTGAAATACATATAAATCTCGGATCTTCTTTGATGAGTGTGAACAGGCATTGTATTCCAAAGGCTGCCTTCTTCAAGTTCAGTTAAGCCCATTACCAACTGACAGCTTTTTACATTTTTTTCATGAATATATTTATAAATAGTTCTTTTATTTGCACTTTTCATGTCTCCAAGTTTAGCCGGTTGGGCATCTGAAAATTTTAGGCGCTTTGAAGGATATTGTGTATGAGCCGGATAGCTGGAAAAATAAAACATTGCCGGCTTTTTTGAATTACTGCTTTTAAACTCAATTATTTTAGTACCTCTGCCGATATATAAACAGTCTTTATGATTCATCGTAAACACCTTACCGTCAAGAATCACAATCCCTTTTTCACCTATATTGATTACTCCTATTTCTCTTCTTTCGGTAAAATAATTTGCAGCCATTTCTTTTTTACTTGCCAGTAATTTTAAACTGCCTTTAACAGGAACAGCTGATCCAGTTATGGATCTGTCTATATCGGAATAAACCATTTCTATTTTATCAGGCTGAAAAAGAGATTCAATTAAAAAATTTTTCCTTAATTCCTCAGTAGTCATTCTTTTGAAATTTAAAGGATCGGGTGAGTATCTTACTTCCATGCTTCAAACCTAAAATTGTTTCTAATAAATTTCTTTGCAAAATTTAAAAAATTATTTATTTAAGATGAACCGAATCTTAGCGGCCTTTAATTGCTAAATTGCTTTATTGTTCAATTGCCGTACTATATTAAATCCGATACAGAAATATTCAACAATTTAACATTTTAACAATTAGACGATATAGCAATTTACTTACAGCTTATACGCTTTCTTGACCAAATCATATGCAAGTGCATGACTTATTTCTTTTGCATCATCTATGTCGATAATTTTTCTTGCAACTTGTTCAGCTAAAAAGTTTGAGTCCATTCTTCTCGCCAGATCATGTCTGGCCGGTATTGAAAGGAATGCGCGTGTATCATCGTTAAAACCTACGGTATTATAGAATCCGGCAGTTTCAATAACACTTTGCCTAAATCGCGTCATTCCCTGGATACTGTCGTGGAACCACCAAGAGGGACCGAGTTTCATGGACGGATAATGACCGGCAAGTGTGGCTAACTCTCTGGAATAAGTTGACTCGTCAAGAGTAAACACAATTAATGTAAGATTCGGATGGCTTCCGTATTCGTTTAAAAGTTCATATAAATTTCTTGTATATTCTGTTTGAAGAGGAATATCGGCCCCTTTATCTAAACCAAATTTTTCAAAAAGTTTTTTATTATGATTTCTAAATGATCCGGGATGAATCTGCATCACCAGTCCGTCCTCGGTACTCATCCTAGCCATTTCCATCAGCATATTGGCGGTGAATAACGATAAATCATTTTCATCAGCCTCCCCTTTTAAAGCGCGGGTAAATATATCATCAGCTTCTTTTTCACTTAAGCGATGAGTATAAGGACTAATCACCCCTTGATCCGTAGAAACCGCACCTACAGATTTAAAATAATCTCTCCGATTTTCTATTGCTTTAATAAAATTTTTATAAGAATTAATTTCTATTCCGCTTGCAGTACTTAGTTTTTCAATCTCATTTTTCCAGGAATTCGTTAAGATATTTACAACCGCATCCGGCCGGAAACAAGGCAATACTCTTCCCTTCAAATCCGATTCTTTAATTTTTTTGTGATATTCAAGTTTATCAGCTGCACTATCTGTTGTGCTGAGAACTTCAATTTTAAATTTTTCGAACAGAGTTCTCGGTAAAAATTCTTTTGTATAAAGCTTTTCCTGAATCCTGTCATATATATTCATTGCAGTAATGGAATTCAATTTTTCTTCAATTCCAAAAACTTCAACAAATTCATGTCTTATCCATACTCCCGTAGGTGTTCCTGCAAAAAGATAAAAATTATCGCCGAATATTTGCCAAATTTTTTTATGATCTTTTTCTACTTCTGTTCCGTCGATAGATGGTATACCAAGTTCCTCCAGTGTTATTCCTTGAGAATATAACATCCGATATATATAATGATCCGGAGTTATAAACAGTTCAGTTGGATCAGGAAATGGTTCGTTATTGGCTAACAATGCCGGATCAACATGACCATGCGGACTGATGATAGGTAGATTTTTTACATTTGAATATAAATCCTCGGCAATTTTTTTTATTTTTTCGTCCGTATCAAAGAAACGATTTTCATCAAGCACTTTATTACCCATTTTACTCTTAAAATTTTAATAATTATGCGGTTATTGTAATGTCGATTCCAATAAGTCCTTATTTAATTAATAAATTTTATATACAAAAATTTATTAATAGATTTTTTTACATTGATTATTAATAACAAGTTTAATAAACGGAAGCTTTTTTATTTTAAAAATAACATTAAGAAAGCTGAATGTAAATCCGGTTAATATTTTAACCTCTTTTAATTTCACTTTCCATATTAGGGAAATTTTATAGTGGATTGATTATTATTCTTATCCAACAGAAATATTTTTAGTTCTTTAGGATTTAAAATAAAATTTTTAATATAAACCTACCCGTTATCTCCTACATAACGGGCAATTTGGAACAGGTAAAAGTTTAAAAGTTCTTGTTTATTTTTACTCAGAGCTTGTTCTTCTATTCGTAAAATTCGTTCAACATCTTTCAGCGCACGAACAATATCCACCGGCACTTCAACTTGTTCGGCAGGCAGATGAGTTAAATATTGTACCGCTGCAGAAAGGAACTGACGCATCGTATCGTCAACATGTCCCCGTAAAAGATCAGCCAGCGAAGTTTCATATTTATATTTGTTTAACGCAGGACTAGTCATCGACAAATCTTTAATATCTATATCACGTGACAATCTATTCAGTGCTACGGCTAGTTCCACAAAAGATTTTACCTGGTTCCTGACAGGTTCGTCTAAAAGCTGCCATATTTTCTCACGCCAAAAACTAATTCTATCCGGCATTCTTAAAAGTTGTGAAAATTCGTTAAGCCACTTCGCATCAATCTTATGTTTAATTTCTCCAACTACCTTTTGCGTATCCGTATTGAACAAATTCGGTTGAAGCAGAACGGCAAGATCGGGACGTAAAGTCGGAAGAAGTTCATAAATAAAAAAACCATTCTTAAAAAATTCGGAAACATCGATTCCGTGCCTGCGCAGTAATTCCTTTTGAAGTATGGAGATAAAAATATCAAGCGAGTCCATGTCTTCGCGCAGTAAAGTAAATGCAGTAATTCCCGCAGGGAATGTGTCGGAAAATCTTTGAATAATTTTTAACCGCCTGTCCTGAAAAATTCTAACTGTATGAAGTATTTCATAAACAGGCAAACGCGGTAATATCCTGTCATTCAAAAATTGATATCCGTTACCGCCCACAAATTCTTGTTGTGAAAATTGATTAAGCGCCCTGAAAAGCCCGGTTGTCAACTGGTTAACCCCAAGCATAAAAGTCTGCGCTTTATTATGACCTATAGCCCGCAATAAACTTCCGTGCTTGGAAAGAGGAATTGTAGATGCAATCCTCTCAAGAATTCTCTGGCCCCTATCTTCTCCGTTCCCGCGTACCGGCCTTTCAACCGGCCTATCCCTTAAAACCATTGTAGACCTGGAAAGGAAGTATGAAATAATATGAATACCAACGACATCATCATCGTTTCCGTAAACAATCCTCTGAAAATTATTTTTGGCCAATTCGGCAAATGCATCAAATATTTCATCTTTTTTACCGAAGGTGAGACGTTCAAGTTCTTTAAGACTTTTCGACTCATAAATTAAGCGAGTATCTATAAACGGTTCGGATGCCCTAATCAACTCCGCACGGTAAAATTCCTGGGTATTGTTCAAATGATACATTAATTGTGCACGGTCGGCAATTTGAAGATGCCTTATCTTTTCAGAAATTGCACTTTGAAGTGTTCTTAAATCTCCGCCGGCAAAAACTCCGTGTAAAGGGCTAACTGCAAACTCCGTAGCTTTAACAGTTGATTCTTCAAGATACTCCCTAAACCGTTCATTATTCACTTCGTTCATTATAAATGCGGATTTGCTTGAAAAATCGGCATAATAGCCTCCCTGCCTCTGCATCGGTTCACCTGAACCCAATTTTATCCTTACATCTTCCACTAATCCTTTTTTTGCTAGCCATTCGATTGTTTTATGCTTGGCAAAGTTATACAATACAGTTGAAGATGTCTGTCCGACTTGCTGGCTTAAATCAGAACCGGCGACAAATATTTCACATATAATTTCTGCAAATCTTTCTCTCGGTTCCTGGTCTATACTCCTGCTTTGAACGGCGTACTCCCAAATCTTATCAAGATAACTTTCAATAGCCTCAACAGAGGACAGATCTTCAAACAACGGTATCGACCATACTTTTGCCAGGCTATCCGGTACGGTTGTATTCAGAATTTTTTCTCTTTCGGAAACAAATTTCTTATCGAGAGAAATTAAAGCATCAGGGAAAGTAGACATACTTACCTGGAGACTGAGAACCATTCCCGGGTTTCCGTATTTTCCCGATATTTCATTTATCTCAACAATATTATGAACAGTAGTGTTTATTGCAAACTGATCTTTCGCAGTTATAAGTCTTTGATGTATCCTTGGGGTAAGAATAAACCGCTTGAGTATATCCCGGTAGAGTCCTGCTTGAAGCATCAACTGATGATTAGAAGAATTTTTTATAATATCCGGAATTAAATTATGAAGCGCTTTCCGAATTTCCTTATTCAATTTGAAGTAATATTCGAGCCTGCTTTTCCTTTCGAGCCGCATTTCGAGCATTCTCTGTTCAAGGCTGTCGTTGTGTTCCCATAACTTAACAATCGGGTCCTGTGCAATGTGCAGCTTCATACCAATTTTTCTAATCCGGTTGGACTCGATGCTGAAAGGCAGAATGCTCCGGTATCTTTTCTCCAATTGGTTTGTTAAAGTAGTAATGTTGTTGAGCAATTCCCAGAAGTTTCTGTTTGCATTCGTAAGCTGGTCTATTTCAGCAATTAAAGCCGGATCGATTTTAACTGTTTTATCGATTGACAAAATTGTTTTTATTATTCGCGAAAGTTGATTAACATTTTCTATTAATGCTGCTGCAACCAGCCGGTGCCCTTGCCCGGAAGGCCTATTGCTGCCGTCCCAATCACCCCAAAACGATAGAAACGCCCGGTTCGGTTCATCCGAATAGAGTGATGAAAAATTTTCGGCAGCAATAATCGAGCGCAAGTCGCAGACAAGTTCCTCGCCTTCTTTAACAGAATTAATTGCAACATTCCTGCCGAGGTATTCTTCTATCAAATTTCTGCCTATGTCTCCGACTAATTTTTTGTCGGGAAATTCACCTTTTAAAATTTTATCAAATGCCTTATTGAAAAGAATATCCGTATCAATTGAATAAAGCTGTGTCGGGTGAACGGTACGGTCGTATGCCCTTTTTTTAAACCGTTCCCGCCTCTGTTTAATATCGTCTTTATAAAATTCATAATCTAACTGTGATTCCAGAAACTTACCGCCCTCGGAACCGATGTAGGAGAGAAAATCCAAAGAAATTTTCAAATAATCTTTGAATATATTTTCGAACGTATTTAATCTTGCCGGTAGGTATTTTTCAAAAAACCTGCCCGATAAAATTTTTTCATCCGTAACTCCCGGAAAGGCTTTTGCCATAACAGGGGAAATCCTTCTGCACTGGTATTTAATATCCGAGACCAAATTATCCCAAACAGCAGCGGCATTTTCCAAATAAAAACCGCTTTTGCGGTTAAGTGTCTTGATCTCGAAAGTTTTCTTGTTGTAGTTGGCTTTCTCCTTTGCAATAAGGCGGTTTAAGTCGATAAGAACTCTTCGTGTTTTCCTTAAAAGTATTTCCGGCGTATCGGATCCGCCGAGAGTAAGTCTAAAGGATTTTCTTCCAAGTTCATATCCTTTTGAAGTCCGTGCAAAAGAAGAAAACGGAACCAGGCCAATTCCCTGTGCCGCCAATCCGTATGAAAGCCAATCTAGCGAAAGCCCGTTAGGAAGATTTTCTATAACCATACGCGGGTACATGCTTCCCTGCGGACGCTTAATATATATATTGAAGGGATTGCGGGCTTCGGGAAATTCGGAAGACGCTTCCTCCAAGGCTTTCATCTTAGCCTTAAATATTCTGTTCCGAAGAAGCCAGAAATTTTTTATCCGCCCCGAATCGTTCCTGTAAAAAAGATAGGCAACAATTATTGCCGCAATGTTCGGTTTAATCAGCCGGTTTAAGGAGTTGAATTTTTTATATAAATTTTCGTCTGCAATTTCAACTGCCGCAAGCCGTGCACCGGCAAACGAATCTGTTTTAGATAATGAATGAACCGATATGATTTTACGAAGCTGATCTTTATAAAGCCGCCCTTCATCTACAAGTTCTAATGCAAGCTGCTTAATTGTTTTCGGCCCGCGCAATGTATCTTCCGGTAAAACATTCTGATATGCCAGGTCATCAATAACAAAAACATTTCTATCCAAAATTTTTGTAATGAGATTTTTCAAATCTCTTTCCAAAAAAATTTTACCGCTGGCGTTGTGTGGATTGTTAACAACAACGGCAATTTTATCATGTGATTTATTTGCCTCAGTTAGGCATTTATCCACTGCTTTGCAGATTCCGTCAACATCAAATTCATACTCGTCCGTTAAAGGTATAAATGAAGCTTTTGGAAAACAATGTTCGTAAGTCCAGCTAAAATCGCATGTAAAAACTTCTGTAATGCCGCAATGAAATCCCAGCAAACCGAGAGCAGTACGGGAAGAGCCGTTAACAACCGACAATTTCCTCAGCGAATACTCAGGATGTTCCTTTGCAAAAACAGAAATGAAACTATCTGCTGTTTCGGAATACCATTTTTCGCTGTCAATATTGTTTAAGAATTCTGTTAAGATTTCGCCGGTATCTTTATTTAAGAGATGATCGGAAACCGGAAAATTTTTGAGACCTGCTTTGAAATTATTCTTTTCTATTATTTCCGCAATAGCCATTAATTTTTCGGATTTATCTTCGTATATGCGGTTTATCCTTTCGAATAAATCGCTTTTATTTAGAAAGGAAATTTGCGGCATCGGATAAGGTAAAGAAGAATACAGCTGGCCGGTATCATCATTACTTCCATCATTTATCCCGACTGTTTTATTCCTTACTTTTATTTCTTCCGGGTGTGCAGCCAAATATTGAAGCAGTTCTATTTCCGTTGAACTCGGCGTTCCTTTTAATTGAAAATGCACCGACTCATAAATCTTTAAAAGCTCAGGATATCCCGCCAGGAAAACTACGGATAAGTTTTTCAGCCTTTTAGAAAAAAATGTCGGAGTTAAAATTCTAAGCACTCGATTTTTTAATTTAGCTTCACGTGCTAGAGATGAATGATTCGGAACATCATTAATTTCTATGAAAAACAGCGGATAATCATAAGACAAATTTCTAAGTTTGCGGCGCCCTTCTTCCGATAAAATTCTGTCCATGAAAAGAAAGACCGGCTTGTCGTTTTTCTCAATTATATATTTTGATAAGATGTTATAAGCTTCTGTTTCGTTGTCCGGCAGCAAATCGAAATCAAGAGAATTAAAATCGCGGTAATATAAAGGAATATCCCGATTAGCAAAAAAAATTTTTGCGGGAAGATGAGTTAAAAAATTGTTGAGCGTATGAAATAGAATCCTTAGCGATTCTTCAACTCCACCGCTGGAAATTATCAATTCGCGTTTATCTGATTTTTCACCCGTATCATATAATAAAGGCTCATCCTGATCGTTAACAAGCCATTGATGAACTTTTTTAACCAGAGGGATCTGATTTTTAATATTGTAACCGCCGCGCGGTGAATATGGTGCGGCATTTTTAATTAAATCATATAACAACTTAATTCGTTTATCGAAATCTTCGGACCAGCCTAATTCATTTCTTAAAAAAGGAATATTTAGGCTATCCAACCCGGCGCCATTGATCTGTATATTCAAAACCGACCGCAGATAATAAAGCGTCAGCCTTTCGTCTTGGACAGGATTGCCTATGTGAAAATTAACTCGTTCGGCAGGAGATACAGACGATGAAGCAGTGGCTTCACTTATTTCCGAAATTTTTCCCGGTCTTATCGGGCGGAGTTCGAATAATTTTTCTATGTTAGTTTTGTTAATCAATCGGTGATTTTATTATTCTGTTTATTATTTTGAAACCTCATTTTTTAGCCGTTGTGGATTTTAAAAGTCCGCCCAGAAAATTCTTAATCATATCAACCATCTGCGAACTATTCTCAATATCACCAAGTGAAACAATTGTTCTTGCATTTTTCAAATTCTGGCTTGCCTCGGCCAAACGGGCAACTTGAGGAGTTAATAATAGAAGTTCCGGATTATTTTTAAATATTCCCATTTCTTCTTGTTCTATCTCCAGTTTGATTTTATCTCTTTTTACCTGTTCGTTCAACTTCTTCATTGCCAAACCGGCTTCTTTATCTTCTTCAAATTCCTTCAATTGAAATTTTTTCATTTCAAGCTGGTGTTCGTAATTCATTATTTCTTCATCGGCATTCAATTTCATTTTAGCTGTATTTATCCTTGCCTGCTGTGATGTCTTTTCTGTTTCTTCAAGAATCCTCGAAGCCTCTTTCTGTCTAATAGCCTCCGTAATTTTTTTATCTGCCGGTTCAACCGATTGAATGGTAAGAGAGAGAATCTCCAATCCAAGCTGTGTACCGGAATCTTTTAGTTTTTCTCTAAGATAACCGGTAATGCTTTCGGACTTAATTTCCTCAATTTCAAAGTTCTCAGTAAATTCTTTTATTTTGCCCTGGATAATTATATCAAACTCTTTTGCAGTATCGTTAAGAGCTTCCTTACCCCATCCGCCTACACGAATTAATTTTGAAATGTTTTCAAGAGAAGGAGTTACTGTAGCGGCATATTTAACTACGAGCGCAATTTTCCCTTTCGCTTCCGGTTCAACGGTCGCGGTTAATGTGTAAGTTGTATTCTGCAATGGAAGTGAAAAATGTCTCGGATAAAATTTTGATTTACGGTATTTGACCAATCCGTTAGATTCGTAAATAACAATCTGACCCGGTTTTTTAATACGATATTCCGTAAAAATTAAAACTATCAAAACTAATAATATTATATAGATTACAATATCCATGGGCTGCCGCTCCTTATATTTTTATAATTAGCATAATTTCTAAAATTTGCATTATTAAGATAAACACTGGATAAAACATCAACTGAATTATAGAATGTTTTTACATTTTTTTGTATGAAATGGTAAAGAAATACCTTTAAGAAAAACTTATTAAAAAATATAGACTAATGAGATTATTTGCAAATAAGATTGAATTGGTTAGAGAGTTTATAAGTGCTGCTAATGTTAAAAAGATATAATTATTTTTAAGAAAATAGTCTCAACAACAATAAGTAATAACTATATTCTTAACTTTCTGCATTTTAACAATAAACCATGTCCGAGGTCCTGACTTCATAGGACAATAAAATGATTAACAGCTTTTTAGAACCAATCCGATTAAAATATTAAGGTTACTTCGTATTCCTGAACCAATCAAAATCAGCTAAAGCTGAATTATTAGTTTTAACTGTTAGTGTACAGAACATTCCTACTTCTGTTCCTGTCCATCTTCTGCAACAGTGGTAAATGACTTTTCTGCATCTTTAAAATTTTTACCGTTGGTACTGCAGCTGAAATTGCGGATTTGCTTATCTCAGTTCGGCTAGATTCGGGATCTTTATTTTTTCACATGTTTTGATACTGAATCTCTCGCAAAGATGTCTTTTTAAAGTTCAGCATGACAATTGTGCAACTTAACTAAACAATTTAACTCGACTTACATGATAACTAAACATTGCCGGAAAATGCAAAAATATAACAAACCAGCTATCAATTAATTGATCACAACATCAATTAAATCACTAAACAGTTCATCATCACTAATTATTATTATAGAAAATAACCAAATATTTTAAATCATCCGGCTAATAATTGTTTCAAACAATTCCTGTTTACCGCTAATCTGTTTCGGTTCGCCGTTTTTCTCTGCGTGTTTTCTTAAATCATCCAGAGTGAGCTTTCCATTTTCAAAATCGGCACCTGTTCCTTTGTCAAATGAAGAATATCTATTCTTTCTAAGTTTTAAGTAATCGGTTTTATTTAAAATATTATCTGCTACAATTAAAGCTCTTGCAAAAGTATCCATACCGGAGATATGTGCAATAAATAAATCTTCAGCGTCGGTAGAATTTCTTCTAGTCTTTGCGTCGAAGTTGATACCTCCGGTTTTAAATCCTCCTGCTTGAAGAATAACCAGCATTGCTTCTACTGTTTCATAAATATTTATCGGGAACTGGTCTGTGTCCCATCCGTTTTGATAATCACCGCGGTTTGCATCAATACTGCCAAGCAGACCCGCGTCAGCTGCAGTCTGCAAATCATGTTGAAAAGTATGACCGGCAAGAGTAGCATGGTTTACTTCAATATTAAGTTTAAAATCATTTTCCAATCCATGCCTGTGAATAAAACCTATCACTGTTTCTGCATCAAAATCGTACTGATGTTTAGTAGGTTCCATTGGTTTAGGTTCAATTAAAAATGTACCCTTAAAACCTTTTCCTCTTGCATAATCTCTTGCTGTTTTAAGAAATGTTGCCAAATGTTCTTTTTCTCTCTTCATATCAGTATTAAGAAGAGAAAAGTAACCTTCCCTTCCACCCCAGAAAACATAATTCTGTCCTCCCAGTTCAATAGTGGCATCAAGAGCACGTTTAACCTGAGTTCCTGCATAAGCAATAACATTAAAATCAGGATTTGTTGATGCACCGTTCATGTATCTTGGGTGTGAAAAAAGATTTGAAGTTCCCCAAAGAAGTTTTACGCCGGATGCAGCTTGCTTCTCTTTAGCATATTCAATCATCGTTTTAATTCTATTGTCCGATTCCAATATTGTAGAACCTTCTTCAATTAAATCGAAGTCGTGGAAGCAATAAAATGGTGTACCTACTTTAGTAATAAATTCAAATGCAGCATCCATTTTTGCTTTTGCTTTTTTAACCGGGTCATCCGATTCATTCCATTTATATTCTTTTGTGCCCGGGCCGAACGGATCGTTGCCGGTATTGCAGAAAGAATGCCAGTATGCAGTTGCAAATCTGAAATGTTCCTGCATAGTTTTTCCGGAAACTTTCTTTTCCGCATCATACCATTTAAATGCTAACGGATTTAAGGAATCTTTTCCTTCATATTTTATTTGGTCTATACCTTTAAAATATTCTTCATTACCTATTGTTAATTTTAAATTCATGTTTCACCTTACTTTTTTAATTTATTATTTAATTCATTATGCCATTTATTGTATGCAGTTAAATATTTGTCTTTATTTTTTAAATCCGGCTCAATATTTAACAAACATTTCAATCCTTTAAAAGCTTCTTCAAAGGATGAATAGAAACCAGCTCCGTATGCGGCTGCTCTTGCAGCTCCCAATGCACCGTCAGTATTATATAATTGAATAGGTGATTCATTAAGAGTAGCAATAGTATCCCTAAAAATTTTACTTAAGAACATATTCGCCATCCCTGCGCGGATTACATTCGGATTTATTCCAAGTTCTTTCATTATATTTATTCCATAATAAAAAGAGAATGCAACTCCCTCAAGAACAGATCTCAATAAATGATTCTTTTTATGAAGATTAAAATTCAAATCAGCAAAAAGGGCCCCCGGTTCGGAATTTTCAAGCATTCTTTCGGCTCCGTTTCCGAAAGGAAGAAATGTTAGTCCGTCGGATCCTATATCAATTCCCTCCGCAAGATCATTCAATTCATCGTACGAAGAACCGGTACCAAATAAAACTTTTTTAATCCAGCTGTTGGATATTCCCGTACCGTTAATGCATAATAATATTCCAAGTCTCCTCTTTTCACTTGAATGATTTACATGGAGAAATGTATTTAAACGATTTCTTAAATCAAACTTAATCTTTTCGCTTACACCATATACTACGCCTGAGGTTCCTGCGGTAGCAGCAATTTCTCCGGGTTCAAGAACATTTAAAGAAAATGCATTATTCGGCTGATCACCTGCTCTATATGTAACAGGAATACCTTCCGTTAAACCTAATTCTTCGGAGGCTTTTTTCGAAAGATACCCTTGGATTCCAAATCCGGGTACAATATTCGGCAGAAGAGATTCATCAATTCTGAAATAGTCCATTAAAAATTTTGCAGGCTTATCTTTTTCAAAATCCCATAAAATACCTTCAGCTAGACCTTCGGCAGTAGTATTTATTTCGCCGGTCAACTTCATTGCAATGTAATCGCCGGGCAGCATCATTTTATAGACTTTTTCATAAATTGAAGGTTCATTTTGCATTACCCATTTTAATTTTGAAGCTGTAAAATTTCCCGGAGAATTCAAAAGAGACTTTAAGCATCTCTCTTCACCTAAATCCTTAAAAGCTTTATTTCCTATCTCAACAGCTCTGCTGTCGCACCATATTATTGAAGGCCGAAGTACATTTTGCTTTTTATCAACCAGTACAAGTCCGTGCATTTGAAACGAAATTCCGATTGCCTTTATCTCCGAAGGTTTAACAGGTGATTTTAAAAGAAGGTGTTTCAAAGCTTCCTTAAGAGACTCCCACCAAATTTCAGGATCCTGCTCTGCCCATCCCGGTTTAGGAGAAAATATTTTTAATTCCTCTTTAGGATATGTGCTGTGCGCAACTGCTATTCTGGACGAGACATTATAAAGTGCAGCTTTTAAAGAAGAACTGCCTACATCAAAACCTAAGGTTATCATATAATTAAACTGTTGAATATTTTTATAGTGTATAAATTACACTTTTAACTAATAATTCGCAATATAAAAATGTACTTTTTACACTTTTGATTTATTTATCGATTTATTTAATTTGCAAATAAATATTTAAGCGCTTTAAAAATTAACAACTTAAGAGTATTATTTATGTCTCATGAATTGGACAAGGTTATAAATAATCTTTCTATTGACTGTGTGATATTCGGATTTGAAAAAGGCAGGCTTGAGGTATTATTAATTAAAAGGGCAATTGAACCATCGAAGAGTAAATGGGCTTTGCCGGGTGGATTTATTTTAAAAGAAGAAGATCTTGATAAGGCTGCGGAAAGAATTTTAAAGGATACTTCCGGCCTAGAAGATATTTATCTGGATCAATTGCATGCTTTTGGCGAAATAAATCGATATCCGGAAAGACGCGTCATAACAATCGGATATTATGCCCTGGTAAGTCCGGATAAATACAAACTACATCCGGGAATAGATACAAGTGAAGTGAAATGGTTTCCGTTTTCGAGTCTCCCGCAGCTTCCATTTGACCATAGTACTATAATTTTTGAAGCAATATATAAGTTGAGAACAAAGGTTAGATATCAACCGATAGGATTTGAATTACTGCCTAAGAAGTTTACAATACCTAAGCTGCAGCTTTTATATGAAAGTATACTTGACACTAAACTGGATAAACGAAATTTCAGAAAAAAATTATCTAAGACGGGCCTTCTAATCAAGTTGGATGAAAAGGATAAAAATAATATCCGGAGAGCGGCTCACCTCTATAAGTTTGATAATAAAAACTATAAAAAGCTGCTTAAAAAAGGGATTAATTTTGATCTTTAAAATCTTCTTAAAAATTAACCTGAACCGGCTTGCTTAATTCCAAAATTGTTTTGTCAAGATAAGCTTTAAATTCATTTATGTTTTTTATACCGCCCGGCTCCTGTTCCCAAGCTGCCGCAAAATAATAAATTAGTTTTCCATTTGCGGGATTTAGCACAACGACTTTACTTAAACTATCCTGAGTAACTTCATTAGCTTCTTTTGTTTTATAAAACAAAGCTGTGCCCAGATTATCTCCGGCAAGACTTTGTTTACCATAAAGAGCAATATAACTCCATTGATTATTTTCCTTTTTATCTGATTCAAGAAATGTACAGTCCGGGTGAATAACAAGTCCCGTACATAAAACCGCCGGCTTTCCATTAAGTGTTAAATTTACTTCGGTTAACCTGCTGCCCGCATTAATTGAAAAATTGGAACTTAGATTGAATTTTTCACTTCCGACTTTCCAGCCTAAATACTTTGTAAAAATATCCGCCTGAATTGGGCCGTCAGCTGTAATTTTACACTCTTCCTTATCAAGATTACTTATTGTATTTACTTTATTATCATACCACATCGCAATCGATCCGATACCTAAAGATTCACCGACTTTGAAAATATCCATTCCCCATGGGAGCATTTTAGTATATGATTCTGCACTGTTCGAAACAAGGTCGTGAACACCCATTTTCTGAATAATCATATCATGAATCTTTTTTCCAGTAATATCATTTCTATTTCTCGAATCGAGATAAAATCTGTATGCTATTAAATCCGATTCCCATCCAGGACCCTCGATCCTATATAGAGCATCATGTGCAAAATGATCTTTAGGAACAATTGTCGAATCAATGTTCACAAACTTTCCACCGGTATAATAACCTTTTATTTTCTTATAATCTTTTTTGATACCAAGTACTGCTTGAGCTCTTTGCTTATATTGTCTTTTCATAATTCCGTTTTTAGAATAATGAAAAACAAATTCTCTCTTTTCGTTTGGTCCAAATGATGTAATAAAAATAATTTTTTTAACCGAATTATTTCCATACTGATCAACCACCTGGCTTGGTATTTCTACCTTACCCGATATAATATAAAAGTCCTGATAATTGAAAAGCGGATATTTCCGTTTTATTTTATCCAAACTTAGAGATATAACTGCATCGGTTCGTCCGGTATTAATTGTACTGGCAGCTGTAACAGTAAACGAGTACTTATAATCTTTAAAATGATTATCTTCTTTATTTTTTATAGATGAAAAACCCAGAAGCAGGCATAAACCTGAAATTGGAATTAGAATTTTAATTAAAAATTTACTTCCCATTTTTAATACCCCAATTTATTGAAAGAAATTACAGCGGGAATCCGACATTTAATTGAATTACGGCATTAAATCCGCCGGCAGTAATAAAATTCTTCATAGGTTGAGAAGAGTTTTCCGAAACCGTTAATTCGGTTCCGTTGCTTGTATTCATTTTATCAATTTTAAAAGCCGAGTACCCTGCAACTCCTTCTATACTAATATATCGTTTAACAATGGATAAAATAAAACCTGTACCCACGGTATAGCCTAAAGAGGGATTTTCGTTATTGTATTTAACAATTGTAGTTGTAGGACCGGGTGTATTAAGAGTATTTGTAAAAGTTGCGCTGTTATAAAGCAAAGCTGCATCAATTACTTTCCAGCTAAGTCCGCCGGTTATTACTGTTCCGAGGTCAATGCCAACTCCCCAATTTCTCAATTCAAGCAGATAAGTAATATTTGATTCACCGAAATTAGAATTAGTACTTGCTGATTTTTTTTCACTTACATATTGATAAAACCCTTTGGCAGTTAGGATAAAGCCTTTTATATCGGCTCTAAAAAAATTCAGACCGACTCTATACCCCTGTAGCTTGCCAAAATTACCCATTTTAGAAGTAACAGAGTCTTTGATATCACTATTAAAAGAATCAATATAATTATTTAAACCTTCAGGCTTATAAACCTGGTAGCTGTACCCTCCATATCCGCCGACAAATCCGAGGCATCCGAACCCGAAAGTTTGAGCTTTCAATGAAATAGAAAACAGCATAAGACAAAAAGCAATCCATAAAACGATTGATTTTGCAAGGGACATAAAACCTCAATTGCTTAAACCATATTAAATTAATAATAAAATACTTAAAAAGGAATTATTAAAATGATACCGTAATTCCATTGGTTAAAGCCAGGTCGTACTTTTTTATTTTGATTACAGGCTGGTTATCATACCTTAAAATGAAATGCGTGGTAAAAGAAAAGTATTGCGAAATTGAAAATTGTAATTTTGCATCGGCAAGCCAGCGAAAGTTTTTAACGGATGATACATAAGGCTGAAAGTAATTTACCAATGAAAAATTTATTAAAGAATCCGGCTGCCAGTAAAAATCCAAATAATTAGTAGAGCGGATTAGGTTTTTTGTTATTTGCTGAGGCTGTGCATTGTATACTTCGTTTTCGTACATTGCTCCTATACCAAGGAAAATACTTAAGCTTGAATTTTTATTAACTTTTGAAGTTTGAGCTAAAATATTAAATCTTAAACCGCTTCCCAATAAATTTCTGTCTTTTAACGAAATAAAATCATTAAATTCTTTTTGAGTGAAAAATTCCAAGAAGGTTTTTTGCGACAGCGTAATATCGCATCTAAGATGTGTAAAACCCTGATCCAATATTTTTTGTCTATTGCCTTCTTTATATTCATAATCGGATACAAGGAAAAAATCCAGTTTATTAATTAGATAATCCATTCTTAAATTACCATCGAACGAAAGATAATTTGAATTACCGGCATTTAATCCGAATTCGAATCCTGCATCGCCGCTAAATCCCTGTTCTAGTGAATTCTTTCTCAACTTTTCCGTATTTACCTGTGCGAAGGATATGTTGGATATTAAAATGAATATGAGCATAAAAAGAAATAGTAAACAAAAAATCTTTTTCATAAAGAATTTATTACTGGATAGTTTGAAAAAAGTTAGAGTATAATTACATTAAATGATAAAGACCTTTATCATAAAATTCAAGTATATACAGGGATCTTTTAGAAATGAGTAGTTATCAGACTACAAATGGTTCTTATTGAATGGATTTAAGAGAAAGTATTAACAGCCATAGACAGGTAAAATATAAAATGATAAGAATATTTAATTTTCGTTTTGCTGTGTATCCAAATATCTATACTTAAAAAGGTTTCCCTTAATTACACGCCAAATGATTCTTGGATGCAAAATACTCGGCGGCGGTGCAAGCATGCTAGTTACGTTTAAAAAAGCAACTGAAACTTCAGCATCATTTTGTGCGGCAATGTGCAGTTTGTTAATGTACCAGTTTATAAAACGTATCATCGGAGTGCGTTTCCCTTCCACTTCCGGGTACATTAAGTCTGTGGATGTAGATAAGTTCCATGGTATATCAATTAGTTTAGCGGCTATTTTAAAAAATCTTTTAGCTAAATTACTATTGTTTTCAGAAAGGCATTCACCAAGTGCTTCTGCTTCCATGGCCGCAACAGTCATTCCTTGGCCGTAAATCGGATTGAAGCTGCACAATGCATCTCCCAGAACAAGATAACTTTCAGGAAACCTGGTTAGTTTTTCATAATGCCGCCGCAAACTGGCAGGGAATTTATATAAGATTGGTTTATTAAGAGGTTCTTCATTCTTGATAACATTATAAATATCCGGTGAAGGCAAAGACTTTGCAAATTTGAGATATTCTTTATAATCGGCAGGAGGATCATAACCGAGAAAACCACCCAGAGTTGCAACCCAGCGCCCGTTGCTCTGAGGTACCAGAACACCCAGCCATTTTCTCTCCAGAGTTGTTAAATAAAGCATTCCTTTATATCCCGAAAGATGTTCCGGTTTACGGTGGTAATAGCATGTTGAATATCCCAGACCTATTTTTATCTGCTCTTCTTCAGGAGTTTCATATCCCATTGTTTTAAGCCAGGCCGGACTATGTGAGCCTCTTCCACATGCATCTATCACAAGGTCCGCTTTCATTTCATTTTCTTTGTTATCTGCTTTTCCGCTGACAAATTTTACTCCGGTAATTTGGTTATTATCTGATTTTGAAGTCAATCCCGAAACGCTACAATTTTCCATTACATGTACATTAGGAAGAGCCAATACACGGGCACGAACCGCTGCTTCTAAAGTAGGTCTTGAAATACCAATAACTTTATTATCGCTCGTTCCATGTTTATGAAAACCCGTGTGATACCAAAGAGTTTCTTTACTGACATCATCGATTTTACATGCATCCAGATTTACTAATTCGTCGGTTATACCGGGCAATAATTTTTCTATAATTCTTCTGCCGTATCCCAATAAAACATGAACATGCTTTCCCTGCGGGACACTTTTTCGGTTTTCGCCTGGTGGTGGAAATATATCTTTCTCCAGAAGAGTAACTTGTTCAAAGTGATCTGATAAAACTCTTGCTGCAAGCAGCCCTGCTATGCTTGCCCCTATCACAATAGTGTTTTTACCTAAACTATTTTTCCCGTTTGAAATCATTATAAGCTCCTTTTAGTTTCCGACTTCCGCCTTATGGTAAATTTTAGCATTTACCGGATCTTCCGGTAAGATTAACTCTCACCTAAATTTGATTTTAATTTCATCAATACTTTGATTACCGATCATTGAAATCTCCAAATAAATTATTTATGACTGCTCCAAGATAAAGTTTGAGAAACAGTTAATTTTTGCTGAAAAGTTTTAATTATTGGCTGATAAGCTCAAAACGATAATATATCGGCATAGTCATTACTTTTTGAGAAATTCTATTCATAAATTATTTTAACTAAAAAGGTAAATACATGGGATTAGATAATAAGGTTAAGTTACTAAAGGTTAGATTTGTTATTAAGGTTAAACAATGGATAAGGTTTTCTCAACCTTATTAAGAAACCTTATTGGATTAAATAATCTTAGTAATTCACGATAACATAATACTCTTTAACCTTATTAGCTTATTGTTATGTAAAAACATATAATTCAGAATCCGAGATTTATTTTCTAGTTATTTGTTAATAAGTTTTAAACGAAGACATTTAAGATTTAATTGCAACATGAACTCATCCTATATAGGGTGTCTCAAAACTGTTAAATTGTCATTCTAAACTTGATTTAGAATCTCTTTTTTCAAGAATATTGCAATTTTAGGTTCTGCGTCAAGCTCGGAATGACGCTTTTAAAACAGTCTCTTGTTGTCAACAAAACATTATAATATCATTCTTGACTTTATAAATATTAATGATAATAAATTATATGTTTTATAATATTTAACAAAAAGTGCCTGCAAGTTCTTCTTAGTGAAGCTAAGTGAACTTAGTGTCTTAGTGGTTAATTGCTTCTGATTTTCTTTTAAATCTTGACGGTGTGGTTCCGAATTTTTCTTTGAAGACTTTTATGAAATGAGACTGATTTTTAAATCCGCTGTAAAAAATAATTTCGTCCATGGTTTTACTGCTGTATTCAATTAAATATTTTGCATGTTCCAATCTTTTTTGTGTGAGCCATTTACCGGGCGAAACCCCGAAAATATTTTGAAACTCACGTTTAAATGAAGAAAGACTTCTGCAGCAAAGACGTGCATACTCGTCGAGCCGCAGATTAAAAGGGAAATTTTCTTCCATTATTTCTTTAATAGAAACTTTATTGCTTGTAAAGATTTCCTTAAAATATTCTGCTGCCTCAGGATTATTATTATTTGAAATAAGATTTAAAATTAATTCTTCGAACTTTAACTTTAGTAAATTTTTAGGTGGCGGATCCGGTTTGGGGAAATATGAAAATATCGACATGAAATATGTGCTTAATATTTCATCCAAATTAAGATAGATAATTTTATCGCTGTCAAATTTATTTTTATTTTTGACGAATTCTATTTTGTATTTCTCAATTACACTTTTGATAAAATCATCAGGCACAAAAATAACAAGCATGCAATAAACTTTTTCATAATACTGCTCAACAATGTTTGCTCCTTTCTTAATTAATAATGCATGCCCTTCTTCCGCCATATATTCACCGCGCATTGTTTTATATTTCTTTTTACCGCTTATTACGTATAGGAAGCCGTTTGTATGCGACCATAAAGATAATTCTTTTTGTTCGATTGGGCATTTATATTCACAAAAAAGAAGTTCATCCACTTGAAATTTCTTAAACATTCTGCTGTTGGAAATGAGATCGTGGACATTAATCATAGTCAATCCAAATTTTTTTAAAAAAAATAAAGATGATGTGAAAAAGAAATATAATTGCAGGGGAAAACCGGGAAGTAGTTAAACTATGAATTTAAAAGTGGTTCTTATAAATATGTAATAAAAAAATTATTATCAATAATATTTTTGCTTTTGTTTATATGCTGCTTAGATAAAACATTATACCCCTATGCTTTGGCAGGCAAAACATTAATTATGGCTGATTAAGTATAAAAGATTATCCCGCCAAAGCATGAAAATTAAATTAATATCAGCCGATTAATTTAGCAACCTGTTCGTCAGTCAATATAGGAGTAGTTTCAAAAGTAAGATAATCAG
>CAZCFZ010000041.1:0-34366 GCA_964498065.1 uncultured Ignavibacteriaceae bacterium | reverse complement strand
ATCTGAAAGCAAATCACAACGAGGTAAAATGTCAAATATATTTTTTAGGGGTTGTATTTAATATTGTCAAAGAAAAATCTGAAAGCAAATCACAACTTTGCGGGCTTGCATAATCAACTACCGGTGGTTGTATTTAATATTGTCAAAGAAAAATCTGAAAGCAAATCACAACCTTTAGGGCAGAACAAAGCACTTAATCCAGTTGTATTTAATATTGTCAAAGAAAAATCTGAAAGCAAATCACAACATCGTGTGAAAAGAGCGGGAAAATTTTAGTGTTGTATTTAATATTGTCAAAGAAATAATTGAAACCAAAACACAACAGCCTTGCCTGTTTAATTCTTCCGCAATTTGTTGTTTTAAATATTGTCAAAGAAATAATTGAAACCAAAACACAACGGTAAGAGAAATGAAACCATTTATGGATGAGTTGTTTTAAATATTGTCAAAGAAATATCTGAAAGCAAATCACAACTAAAATGGATGAAACAAAGGAAAACCGACAGTTGTTTTAAATATTATCAAACCCGTCTTCATTTCATTTCGCCGGGCAGGGAAAAATCTGACCCGTCCGCCGAAGCATGTATATATAAAGATAAATATTTAATACTATCAAAATATTATAATTTCAAATTTATTTATCTGCGAAGGCAGAAAGCAAATCACAACCTATCTTATTACAGTTCCCGGATTGTAATAGTTGTTTTGAATATTATTAACTGAAGTCACGCATAATTAAAAAAAGTATCTTTTGTCATTCCGAACTTGATTCGGAATCTTCATTTTTTTAACATTTTTAGATGCTGAATCTAGTTCAGCATGACAATTGCGTAACCTCAGTTAATTAATATAAATTTCCTTCCATTTCAATTTTCTTATATTATTAAAAATAATTGGTTCGGCTGTTATTATTTTTTATTATAATAATCCGTTGTGTTAATTAAATAATAATATATATTAAATGAATTTTTCGAAATAAAAATATTTTCAAAAACGAGTTAAATTGTCACCGTGAGCGGAGTCGAACGGTGAATTTAAGTCTTCGACTACGCTCAGACTGACATAAGTGTCTATTATTTCACTAATTTTTAAATGATTTTTTATTTCACACAACTGCTTATAACAGCCGTTACTTTATTCTAATTTTTAGTTAATGAAATATCATCAAAATTTACCGTACCGGATGTTGTTGAACCATAAATTAAATAAAAGGTAAGGGATTTAATATCAGTTGGAACATTGTCCATTGTAACACTGAATTGTTTCCAATCAAAAGTACCGGAAATTTGTTCATTCCCCTGTGTTGTTGCAAATACTTCCGCTGATCCCGTCGGGATCAAAGTATTATCCCCTCTTATTGCTATATAAACTCCCTGACCAACAAGATCCGCCGCTTTAATATTTACATTTAAAGTTATTTTTTTACCTACAAATTCATTAGCTTCAATCGTTTGTGCCCAAAATGCAAATTGATCACTTGAATTTTGGGAAGAAATTTTTAACGAATGATTTGCCGAGAGATATTGATTAGTATCCCAGGCAAAATTGAATAATGAACTTTTAGCTGAACCAAACTGCCAATCATCCGGATAACTGCTGCCTTTTTCTATATTTCCATTTGCTAAATCAGTTAAAGGAGCACTTGCTGCTGCTGTAGTTACATTTAAATTATCAAAATAAACAGAGCCCGAGTTTGACGAAATCAACATATAAACAGTCAATGATTTTATCCCTTCGGGTACCGGATCCATATCGACTTCTATTGTTTTCCAATCGCTGGTTCCAGTATATACAACTTTCCCCTGAGTTGAAGAAAAAGCTTCCGCACTACCTTGCGGCTGGGAAGTATTGTCGCCCCGCAAAACAAGCATTACTCCGTCACCTTCGATATTTTGATATTTTGCACTTACAGTGACAGATATTTTTTTACCGACAAAAGCTGCAGCATCAAATGTCTGTGCCCAATAGGCAAAACTGTTGGATGCCCCGGATGCATTTATATTAAGTGAATGCGAAGGAGAGACCGATTCGGAATTAGAATAATTAAATGTATAACTGTTATTTGTAAAGTTTCCCCCCGACCAATATCCGTTTGTACCGTCTTCCATATCCCCGTTAATTAACATAGTTTGAGTAACAGGGGAATCGCTTCCAAGTAAAGCTTTCCTGGTTTGAGTTTCGCTGTTATTCGGCTGGACTATGGTTGAATTATTATTTTGACAGCCCGTTGTAAAGAAAAGAATTGTAAACAATAAAAGGAATGAGAAATAGATTTTTAAATGGTTCATAACGCCGCCTCCCTGATTATGTTAACGACACCAAAAATAAGATTGGAAAAAATGCTTATATATTATTTTTTAAATATTTATAATAAAATATTTTCATTTTATAAAATGTTCAATGCATAAATTTGTATTTAAATGCTTGTCGTTGTTTATTCTATTTTATTACGAAAGATATTTTTGAAATAACATCGCCTTTTGAGTTCTGTACTTCTACATGCCAATTACCTTTCCAGGCGGGCATTATTGTTTTAGAAGACCAAGTATGCCAAGTTTTCGCTTTTACCGGAAGAGTAATTTTAGCCATCTGCTTGTCTTTATAAAACCACACATGAGAAATTTCCGATGTATCTGTTTGGCTCTTTAGTCCGGTAAAACAATATAATTCCCCAACTTCAGAATTAAAAACAGAATCTGTTCCTACCGGCTGCCTGTTTTCTACTGAAGTACAAACAACAATATTATTTACTTCGATGCCCGGTTTGCTTTGTGCAAATAAACCAACCGAAAATAATAAAACCAAAGTTAAAAAAAGTGAATATTCCTTTTTCATAATTTCACCCCTAATTATTTTGATTATGAAATATAATGATTTACAATTAATCGGCAGCCCATCAGTGACTGTATAAATTTAAACCCTTAGCGTGCCGCGAAAACCCCTTGCAGCATAGTAAGATTCTGCTCCATTATGATAAACAAAGACAGTGTCGTAGCGGCGATCGCAAAAAATTGCTCCGCCAAGTTTTCTAATGCCGGCCGGCGTTTTCGCCCAGCTCGATGTTTTCAAATCGAACTCTCCAAGCTTCTGCAGTTCTCGATATTGTCCTTCCGTTAAAAGCTCAATCCCCATGGCATCTGCCATATCTATTGCACTATTACTCGGCTTATATTCTTTCCTTGATTCCAATGCTTCACGATCGTAACAGAGACTTCTTCGGCCTTTAGGGCTTTCTGCAGAACAATCATAAAAAATATATTCACCGGTTTTTTTATCAAAACCAGCAACATCAGGTTCTCCTCCGGTTTTTTCCATTTCATTAAGCGACCAAAGTCTTTCATTATTCGCTTCCAGCTTAGTCTGTACTTTAGCCCATTCAAGTCCTTTATGACGCTTTTTATTTTTCTCGAAACGTGCTTTCAATATTTGGAGCAGCACTTTTTGTTGATCTCCTGATAATTCTTTTTTATTGCTTTTCATTTTGTTATCTATATTTATCTGTGAATAAATGTGTCAAGCGAGTAATCGTTTGAATGAATTTTTTTAATTAACTGAAATAAATTTTCAAACCGCAACCTGAAATATTAAAATACTTTAATTCAAATTAATCATTTAATCCCTTCCCGTTTAGAATTTGCTGCATATATTTATTAATTCTTGCTTCACGAGTTTTGGATTGCTTGGCCTGAGAAAAATAAAATATGTATGCTCTTTGCCTTCCCGGGGTTAGTGATTTAAAGGCAGTTTTTAATACCGGGTTTTCATCTAATTTCTTTTTAAATTCTTCAGGGATTTTGTAATCCGAAGTTTTTTTCATTTTCACTTTCAACCCGGCTTTTTCCACTTCAACAGCTTGATAAATATAGGTTTTTAAGATGCTTTCCAACTCAACTATTTCCCTAACATCGGTGAACCGAATCTGACGCCCTGCTTGTACATTTTCCGATTGCCGGATCAGAATACTATCAGTATCCTTTAATAGCGCACCTTTAAAAAACAAAAGAGCACAGTATTCTTTAAATCCATGTATTAAAACTATGTTTTTATTCCCAAACGTGTAACATGGATGCATCCACTTAAATTCTTCGATCAGTCCGCAGTCAAGAACGATTGTTCTTAATTTTTCAAATTCTTTCCGCCACTTATTGGCTTTACTTAGAAATACATCAACTTTTGGATTCATTCTATTCATTTTATGACTCTCCGAAATAAAGTGAACCTTTTTATATTTATAATTTCATTTTTACTTTGACTAGATCGAGTTTATTAAAATTATAAAAACAATCTTTTAATTACAATTAAGGATTAATATTCAGTATAAGCTTATAATTTTAAAATGTAACCGTCTGTATAATCCGCATCATGGGTTTTCATCGCACAGTTTATAAATCCCCTTTTTATTTAACGAAAGATCGGAGATATAAATTTTATTATCTTCTCCGACTGCCTTACATTATGTTTTGTTATCCAGTACAATTGCCAATCCTATAAAAACATCGTCTAAAATCTTTTTTTTGAACCGGGCATATTTTGTTTTCTTTCCGGAGTTAAATAAAACCATTCGGAAGAACAATTCTGTTGTTATAATTTATCTTTTTATAAAGAGAATCCGCCGCGCAGTTGCAGTCTATTTATTATTTTTCTTTTCGCACTCCGGAACAAACTAATTGAAAATCGAAACATTAATCTTAAAAATGATTAGTTTTCACATTTCCCAGACAAATAATTATTTTTTAAATATCATTTCAAATAATCCTGCTCCGTGCGGTCCGATCACAATATTAAAATGATTTTTCGCACTGCCGATATCTTCCTGCTTCCATAAGTCCCGTACTTTACATGATCCTTTCAAGCCAGGAACCAAATCGAATTTAAAATCAATCATTTGCGGCTCATCTTTCAAATTAAATAAAGCGACATATCTCGCATTGGCAGCAGGATCTTTTGCAATCCATATAGCTTTGTCTGCATCTTTATAAACTTGATGATTATCAGTGCTGTGCTGATCTACCTTAATTACTTCATCGTTTTGTAATAATTTAATCACCCACTCCGGACTTGTTAATAGATCGCCTCCCATTATTAGCGGAGAACGGGCAATCGACCAGAGTGTTAAAAGAGTATAAGTTTCTTCCTTAGTAAAGTTGGACATTCTTGCGGGTGCAACCGGATGATTGTTTACTGATAAATGTCCTATCGGCAGCATATCAGCATCAGGCCAATGATTTCTTTGAATATACGGAGACCATTTATTCAATAGAATGAATGCATGTTTTAGGCTCTTCCAGCTGTCCCACATATCATCCGATATCCGCCACATATTGGCATTCTCAATAAGATTTTGAGCTTCGGACAGAGGAGCTTCTCCCGGAGATAGACTTAACACAATCGGCCTTCCGCAATGTACAATCGCCTTATGCACCATTTCTATTTCACCTTTATGATAAGGCCGTGCAATATCATCAACTTTAATAAAGTCGACACCCCAGGACGCATACAAATCAAGGAGAGAATTATAATACGCTTGCGCTCCGGGTTTTTGAGGATTAACACCATACATGTTGTTATTCCATTTACATAAATCCGCAGAAGCCGTATCTGCGATGTCACGTGCAGTGTAAGATGTTCCTTTTATAGAAGTATTATCCCAATATGCCTGCCTTGGAATACCGCGCATTACGTGAATGCCGAACTTAAGTCCTAAGCTGTGCACGTAGGCGGCAATTTTCTTAAATCCGGCTCCATCCGCGGCAGATGGAAAGCGATTTACTGCAGGCAGCAATCTTCCGTATTTATCCATTGCTAAAGTATCGATCGGCCTTCCATTCTTGTCAAGACGAATATTTTGCACTTCGTATTTTGAATCAGCTTTTTTCCACCCGCCGGGATCAGGATTAAACCATAGATAGTCGATAACCGCATACTTCCAGCCATACTTTAGCAGATTAGCCTTCATAGATTTTGCTTCAGCTTTAAACTGGGATTCGTTTATAGTACTGCCGTAAGAATCATAACTGTTCCATCCCATCGGCGGAGTCGGCGCTACATCTTTAAAAGAAGATTTAGACATACTTTGCCCGTAAAGATTACAGAACAATCCTAATAAAAGTACTGAGAATATCTTAACAAGAACGGAATTTTTCATAAAATTCAATCCTAAAGTTATCAGATAAATTTTCCCGCATCTAAAACTTTGTCATATTTTTTTGCAATTGACGGTAATTAAAAATGCTTTAATTAGTTTAACATATAATTCAAACTTCTTATTTAATTGATTATTCACTTTTAACTTACTTGTTTTCGTGAAAGAGCATAGCAGGTGAAATTACTTGTTCTTTCATGTTAGGGCCCTTAATTTTTGCATCGAGTGTCATGCCGCCGCCTGCTTGATAAAATGTAACTTTAAACGGATGAAATCCTGTCCTCAACATTACCGAACCGGAACGTTCTTGCGCGGCATGATCGCCGTCATTACTAATCAACAACATATCGTCCACATAAAGTTTAGAACCGTCATCGGAATTAATGTAAAAAGTATAAATCCCGTCTGCAGGTATTTTGATATAACCAGTATATTCAACTGCAAAATTCTGATCCGAATTCTTTTTAGGAATTTGGATATTATCTATTAAACCTTGTCTGATCGGATGAAGCATTGAAAAGTTCGGAAGTTTGTCAAAGCTGCCTTCATAATATTTATAATTTATTCCATTTTCCGGATTACTTAATTTTACACCGGCACCGATTTCCGTCTCCAATTTTCCTTTAACTTCCAGCATTACAACAGACTTAGGCGGCATATTTACTTCCAATTTGCTGCCTGTTAATTTGAAATCCGAAAACTTTTTAGGTACAACAGAATTAGGATTTTCAAAGGTGTTTTCCGCATTCATTTTATCAGCCGTTAAAATCATAGCGGTTGCATCAGATGGTTTAAATTTCATCAGATCTACAGAAACATTTTCTTTTGAGTCCGGATCTATATTAACAAGCGACACATGTACATTCTGCGCAGAGTCGACTGAAGCAGAACAATTTACGGCTGACAGTGTATCATTATTATAAATATAATTTGCAGATTCCACTTTCGTAGGCAGCCACATTGCATTTTGATGAACTTTATAAAGATCGAAAACATAATATGTAGGTGTTAGAACTATTTTATTTCCCTTTGTAAGAATCATAGACTGAAGAACATTTACCATCTGGGCAATGTTTGCCATTCTAACACGATCGCAATGATTATTAAAAATATTTAAAGTAGATGCAGCTGCAACGGCATCCCGCATTGTATTCTGCTGGTAGAGAAATGCAGGGTTTGTCCCGGGCTCAACTTTATACCAGTTTCCCCATTCATCAACAACTAAAGCAACTCTTTTGTCGGGATCGTATTTATCCATTATGGCGGAAGTTTTTTCTATCAAATCATTCATTTGTAAGGTCCCCTTCATAATGGCAAACCAACCTTTTTCACTAAAGTCGGCTGCAGGCTTGTCGTTTTGGAATACATAGTTATGTAAAGATAATCCGTCAAAATAACTGCCGGCATCTTTCATCAGTACATCAGTCCAGTGATCATTTTCGCCGCCGGGACCAACTGCAATTTTGAATATTTTATTTTTTCCATAATTGCGGCAGAATGTTCCATATCTTCTTACTAATTCAGCGTAATATTCGGGAGTCATATTTCCGCCGCAGCCCCAGCTTTCGTTTCCAAGTCCCCAAAATTTCACACCCCATGATTTGTCCCGCCCGTTTTTCTTTCTTAAGTCGGTAATATAATCGGGCTGATCAGAATTTACATATTCAATCCATTGAGAAAGTTCCTTTACGGAACCGCTGCCTACATTCCCGGTAAAATAAGGCTCACATCCTATAAGATTACAGAACTCAAGAAACTCGGCCGTACCAAATTCATTATTATCCGTAACTCCTCCCCAGTCCGAGTTGACAGTGTGCGGTCTTTTATTTCGAGGCCCAATTCCGTCCATCCAGTGGTATCCGTCCGCAAAACAGCCGCCCGGCCATCGTAAGACAGGAACTTTTATTTTTTTTAGAGCTTCAACAACATCTTTTCTTATTCCATCTATATTGGGAATTTTTGAGTTTGTGCCGACCCAAATTCCTCCGTAAATGCAATGGCCTAGGTCTTCTGAAAATTGTCCGTATATATTTTTATCAATTTTATATTGAAGATGAGATGCATCGACAATTACTTTATCTGTGTTATTTTGGGCGTTAACACAAAAAGTCAGCCCGATAAACATTGTTAGGGTAAAAAATACTTTCTTCATACTATCCTCAAAGATTAATTTTAAAATTTAACAAGTGCCTTAATAACGCCGTCATTATAATTTGCTACAGTATGAAAAGCTTCATTTGTTTTTTCAAACGAAAACCTATGAGTAATCATAAATTCCGGCGACCATTTACCGGAGGCGCTTAAATCAATTACTTGTTGTACGCATTGATTTTGTCTGCGTACATTTTGAATTGTAATTTCCTTTCTTCTTATTTTACTAATGTTGAATGAAATTCGATCTTCTTCAGGGATGCCGACTATCAACAATGATCCGCCGGGCTTTAATAATTCGATGGCCTGATCGACTGCTTCCTGTTTGCCGCAGCATTCAAATACAGCATCAAACGAATCGGGATTTTGTTCTTTTAGTTTATCAACAATATTTTCTTTTAACGGATTTAATCCCATTATTGCACCTGCATTTTCTGCCGATCGTAATCTATAATCCAATTTATCGGTAACATAAATTTCTCTATACCCCATTGTTTGGAGTGAAAGAAACACACTCAAGCCAATAGGTCCTACTCCCAGAATTGCAACAGAATTTATTGTTTCAAAATTTTTTAAAAATTGAGCGGCATAATAGCCGATAGATAACGGCTCTATTAAAGCAGCATCCTCGCCATTTAGATTTTCAGGCACTAAATAACAATTTTTTTCGGGCATAACTATAAATTCCGAAAGACAGCCTTCGATCTGACCAGGACAGCCTAGAAACTTTTGATTTGTACATGTATGTTCCCTTCCGGATAAACATTGCGAACATTTTCCGCACGAGATTGCCGGATCTATTGCTACCAGATCACCCGGCTTTAGTTTGGAAACACTCTTTCCTACTTTTTCAACACGTGCAGAACCTTCGTGACCTATTGTAAAAGGAAATTCAATTATCTGATCCCCGATTCTTCCTTCATTATAATAATGCATGTCCGAACCGCAAACTCCGACTGTATCCATCCTTAATAATACATCGTTATCACTTACAATCTCAGGTGCAGGACTTTCAATCACTTCAAACTTTTTAATTCCTGCTAAAACTACTTTCTTCATGTTGTCGAATTATCGTTTTTCAAAATATTCTCTTATATCTATTTCCATCATTCCCGCTTTGGATGCAGCTTCCAATCCGGCATCGCCGTCTTCAAGAACCAAACAATTCTCCGGCTTAATCTTCATCATATTTGCTGCAGCTATAAAAACTTCCGGTGAAGGTTTGGGCTTAAAAGGATCATCGGCAGTTAAGATATGATTAAATAAATGAAATATTTTTAGCACATTTAATTCCGCGTGAACTATATTTTTTACACTGCCTGAGACAACCGCCAACGGGATTTTTTTATAATAATATTCTGCTATTTCAACAATCGATTTAATCGGTTTCACGGAATCAATATTATTCATAAAATATTTGTGCTTTGCAATTACAATTTTTTCTTTATTAATTGATCTTCCGTGTTTTGAATTATAGACATCAATTATTTCCGTTTCTTTCATTCCCTTAAGAGAATAGAGTAATTCTCTGTCGTAATACTCTCCGAATTCGTTGAATGCATTTTCCCATGCCTTCATATGAAGAGGCATTGAATCAACCAAAGTACCGTCGCAGTCAAAGATTAATGATTTTATTTCCGAATTGTAACTACTAATATTATTTTTTATTTGATCAAAAATATACTTGTCGGTTGATATCATCTTTCTACATATTTTTATTCATCTTCTCCGAGGATGTAAAATAGATTTGATAATTAATTATCTAACAATAATAAAACATCTACGGTGTTTTATTATAATTTGACCTCAAGAGTATCACCAAATTTTTATAATTACAATCTTCCGTTTTTCCGATATTTATATATCAAATTTTTAGGAATATATTACTTTAAAGAATAGTATCCTTCATTCCATCTTAGTTCTTTTTTGAACTCGGATAATTTAGTTGAATCATCAATAAGTAAGTATTCCAATCCGGTCATTTCGGAAAAGTCTTCCAGGTATTCGGAAGTAACAGCCTGACTAAAGACTGTATGATGTGCTCCGCCGGCTAAAATCCATGCAGAAGCAGCAATTTCCAAATTTGGTTTCGGTACCCAAACTACTCTTGCTACCGGCAGTTTTGGAAGAGGTGCATCAGGTTTAACCGCAGAAACTTCATTAACAATCATTCGGAACCTGTTTCCCAAATCAATTACGGACACATTTAATGCCGGTCCGGCAGGGACATTAAAGATTAGCCTTGCAGGATCAGCTTTACCTCCAATGGAAAGCGGCATTACGTCAAGCACCGGCTTTCCTTCCGCAATGGTCTCACAAACTTCAAGCATATGTGCGCCGAGTACTTTATTATTGGAAGGTTCAAGATGATATGTATAATCTTCCATGAAAGAAGTACCGCCTTTTAGTCCAGATGACATAACTTTAACTGCTCTAAGGAGAGCGGCGGTTTTCCAATCGCCTTCGGCACCGAATCCATAACCATCAGCCATTAATCTTTGAACAGCTAAACCCGGCAATTGCTTAAGTCCATGAAGATTTTCAAATGTTGTTGTAAATCCTTTAAAGTCTCCTGCTTCTAAAAAGTTTCTCATTCCTAATTCTATTCTTGCCGCCTCACGCACTGCATCGTGTTTCTCTCCGCCTTTTCTCAATTCTTTGCCTATAGAATATTTGTCCTCATATTCTTTTATCAACTTATCCAGTTCCGAATCGGAAACTTTATTTATATAGGCAGTAAGATCAGAAATGCCGTAGCCGTTAACGGAATATCCGAACTGAATTTGTGCTTCAACTTTATCGCCTTCTGTTACCGCAACTTCTCTCATATTATCCCCGAAGCGCGCAATTTTTCCGCCTTGGGCATCAAGCCTTGCAGAAGCAGCTCTCATCCAGACCGCAAGTTTTTCCTGAACCGCTTTATCCTGCCAATGACCGACAATCACTTTGCGGGTTTTATTCATCCTTGTACAAATAAAACCGAATTCACGTCCTCCATGAGCCGATTGATTTAGATTCATGAAATCCATATCTATTTTGTTCCATGGAATATCGCGGTTAAACTGCGTATGCAGATGTACGAAAGGCTTCTGTAATACTTTTAAACCGCCGATCCACATTTTTGCAGGAGAGAAAGTATGCATCCAGGTTATTAATCCGATGCAATTTTCATTATTGTTTGCCTCCAGACAAAGTTGATAGATTGATTCCGGTGTAGTTAACAATGGCTTATAAACTATTTTTACAGGTATTTCTTTTGATTGTGATAACCCCTTTACTATTTCCTGCGAATGTTCGGCTACTTGTTTTAAGGTTTGTTCACCATACAGATGTTGACTTCCCGTTACAAACCAAACTTCATATTTTTTTAAATCGACCATTCCTATTCCTCCTTATGCAAAATTTAGATTTAATTCTTTAGCTGTCCGTAATATGCATCCGGACCATGTTTTCTCTTATAATGTTTATTCAAGATATAATCAGGCAATTTTGAAATCTTCGGATTGAGCAGCAAACCGTTAAGTGCCATCTTTGCAACACGCTCCAGCACCAAATTATTTTTTACTGAGTCTTCCGGGTTTTTTCCCCATGTAAACGGCGCATGTCCTGCAACTAGGATCCCGGGAACTGCTTGATAATCCAGGTTCATAAATCGTTCGATGATGACTTTACCGGTATACAGTTCGTAATTTTCGTTAACTTCAGTTTCCGTTAAAAAGCGGGTAACCGGGATGGGGCCGTTAAAATGGTCTGCATGAGTCGTCCCGAAACAAGGAATCTCAATACATGCTTGCGCAAATGAAGTAGCATTCTCACTATGACTATGTGTTATTCCGCCTATCTCCTTGAATGCTTTGTAAAGTTCAATATGCGTAGGCAGATCGGAAGACGGGCGCATTTTTCCTTCAACTATCTTTCCATCAAGGTCAACAACAACCATATCTTCGGCCTTCATCAATCCGTAATCTACACCGCTTGGTTTAATAACAACAAGCCCTTTGCTGCGGTCAATGCCGCTTACATTTCCCCACGTCAAAGTAACCAATCCATAATCAACTAAAGATTGATTAGCTTTTAAAACTTCATCTTTTAACTCTTCTAACATTACTTCTCCTTGCGAACCTTGTCTCTGATTTCTAATAGATCTTTCATAACGTTATACATATTTCCGGTCCAGCTTTTTGTACCGAAACCGTCATGAAGCTGGCGGTAAATTGCATATAATTTTTTATAAACTTCATGATTTTCTTTAATCGGATTATATGTTTTGCTTATTCCGGTCATTGCGGCCTGTGCTTGATCGATAGTTTCGTATCCGCTTGCATCTTTGCCGGCAGAAACAGCACCAAAGATTGCAGCGCCGAGCGCCGGCGTCTGTTCGCTCTTTGAAATTTTCATCGGTCTGCCGGTAACATCTGCGTAAATCTGCATAAGCAAAGAATTTTTTACCGCAAGCCCGCCGCAGTTAACAACTTCATTTATCTTAACTCCGTTCTCTTCTATGCGGTCAATAATTGCAAGCGCACCGAATGCAGTTGCTTCAACTAAAGCTCTGTAAATTTCGTGAGGCTGCGTATAAAGTGTCTGCCCCAGAAGAAGACCTGTTAATCTAACATCCACTAAAATAGTTCTGTTGCCGTTGTTCCAGTCAAGTGCTATCAAGCCTGTTTCGCCTGGCTTTAATTGGGCAGCTTCTTTTTCGAGATTAGTAAATTTTTCATTTTGATTCTTACCATACTGTTCGGGAACAAGATTGTTGACAAACCATAGAAATATATCACCGACAGCTGACTGTCCTGCTTCAATTCCAAAGAAACCCCCTTTAACAGATCCGTCAACAATTCCGCAAACTCCGGGAATATCTGCAAGCTTATTATTGTTCGGCTGAATCATTACATCGCAGGTGCTTGTTCCTAAAATTTTAACAAGCGTTCCCTGTTTTACTCCGGCTCCGACGGCTCCCATGTGTGCATCGAATGCGCCAACTGCTACTGAGACTTTTGTTGATAATCCAAGTTTGCTTGCCCATTCGGATGAAATATATCCGATCAGTTCATCGGCAGGATAGGCTGAATTGGTAATTTTGTTTCTTAATTCCCCTAATCCGGGAGAAAGTTTATCTAAAAATTCCGAATCCGGGTAACCGTCCCATTGAGCATTAAACATTGCTTTATGTCCGGCTGCGCAAATACTTTTTTTAATATGATTGGGATTAGTATCACCTACAAGAACTGCCGGAATCCAGTCACAGATTTCATAAAAGGTGTATGCAGCTTTAAATACTTCGGGATTTTCTTTTTGACAATGCCAAATTTTACTCCAATACCATTCAGAAGAATAAACTCCGCCGATCTTAGCAAGGTATTGCGGACGAATTTCCGATGCGAGCTTAGTTATTGCCTGTGCTTCTTCGTGAGATGTGTGGTCTTTCCAAAGCCAAACCATTGCCGCAGGTTCATTCTTAAATTTTTCTTGAAAACAAAGCGGCGCACCTTTCGCATCTACCGGCATCGGGCTGCTGCCTGTTGTATCGATGCCTATGCCGATTACATTTCCTTCCGAGAAATTTGAATCGGCTGCTTTAGCTTTTTTTATCGCTTCTTTAACGGTAACTTCAATACCTTGAATATAATCCTGCGGATTCTGTCTCGCTAGATTCGGATTTGAAGAATCGATTATTACTCCTGCTTCGCCGGAAGGATAATTAAAAACATGGCTTGCCAATTCATTGCCGTTCGAAATGTCAACAATCAATGAACGGCATGAGTTGGTTCCGAAATCTAATCCAATAGCATATTTACTCATTATAAAATTTCCCTAAAAATAGTGAACAAATCATTTGGATTACAAAAGATGATATAGGAATGAAGCTACACGCTAATAAGGTTAGTTCTTATAACCATGTAACTTTATTCCCCTATACAAAATAATTTAACTATGAACAGAAAATTTGTAGATTGTTGTCTGCTTATAAACTTCTCCGGGTTTTAAAACTGTTGATGGAAAACTTTGCTCATTGGGTGAATTGGGAAAATGCTGGGCTTCAAAACAAAGTCCGCATCTGCGATGATAAGCAATTCCGCCTTTTCCTTTAACTGTGCCGTTTAGAAAATTCCCCGAGTAAAATTGAATTCCGGGTTGATCTGTAAACACCTCCATATATCTTCCGGAAACACGATCAAACACACTTGCTGCTTTCCGAACAGAACCAGTGTAGTCATTTAACACCCAATTAAAATCATAACCTCCGGCAAACTTTAGCTGTTCATTCTCATCTTCAATATGATGTCCGACTTCCAAAGGCTTTCTAAAATCAAAAGGAGTATTCTCAACGCTTGCTAATTCTCCGGTGGGAATTAGATTTTCATTTACCGGTGTGTACTTATCAGCGTTAATCATAACAACTTGATCCAGTATTGTATTCTGCGGATTGCCGGTTAGATTAAAGTACGAATGATGTGTCGGATTCAGGATTGTTTCTTTATCGGTACTTGCTTCATAATCTATTCTTAATTCGTTCTCATCGGTTAATGTGTAAATAACAGATAAAGTAAGATTGCCGGGATATCCTTCTTCCATATCCTTGCTTTGATAAACCAGCTTTACTGCTTCACCAAGATCATTACTTATCTTTTCAGCATTCCAGACCTTTTTACTAAAGCCGTTAACACCGCCGTGAAGATGATTTGTTCCATCGTTGATAGTAACCTGGTATGATTTTCCGCCGAGAGTAAATTTTCCCTCATCAATCCTGTTGCCGTATCTTCCAACGATAACACCTAGATAAGGATCGTTTTTATTTATATATTCTTCAGGCGAATCGAATCCGAGAACTACATCTCCAAGTTTACCGTTTTTATCCGGAACTACTAAAGACTGAACTGCCGCACCGGCATCGGTTATGTCTGCCTTTATGCCGCCGGAATTTTTTATACTTAATATTTTCAAATATAACCTTTCATATTAATTATTCATTTTTTCTAAAATAACTTTTGGAATTTTAGAATTATTGAATATCGGATATAAACCAATATCCATGCACTCCATTGTTCAAAGAAAAATAAGTTTATTTAGATAAAATTATTAATTATTTGTTCGTAAAGTTCTTGCTTGCCGCTGATCTGTTTCGGCTCGTTGCTTTTGGCTGCAATGTTTCTTAAGTCTTCAAGTTTCAGTTCGCCTTTTTCAAAGCGGGCGCCTTCACCGCTGTCGAAAGATGCATAACGGTTTTGTCTCAGCTTTTTATAATCGGATTCTTTAAGAATCTTTTCTGCAGTTATAAGTGCTCTTGCAAAAACATCCATACCTGTAATGTGAGCAATAAATAAATCTTCAAAGTCCGTTGAGTTTCTTCTAACCTTTGCATCAAAGTTGACACCACCTTTAACAAAACCTCCGGCTTCAGCAATTACCAGCATTGCTTCGACGAGTTCGTAAAGATTTACAGGAAACTGGTCGGTATCCCAGCCGTTTTGATAATCACCTCTGTTTGCATCCATGCTGCCGAAAAGTCCTGCATCAACCGCGCATTGAATTTCATGCTGGAAAGTATGACCTGCAAGAGTTGCATGGTTTACTTCGATATTTAATTTAAAATCTTTATCCAATCCGTAATGTCTCAAGAACCCGATCACGGTTTCAACGTCAAAATCATACTGATGCTTGGTTGGCTCCATAGGCTTAGGTTCAATTAGGAAAACACCTTTGAACCCTTGGGTTCTTGCATAATCTTTTGCTTTGGTAAGAAGCATTGCAAGATGATCTTTTTCGCGTTTCATATTTGTATTGAGCAAAGACATATAACCTTCGCGGCCGCCCCAGAAAACGTAGTTTTCACCGCCTAGTTCAATAGTTGCATCAAGAGCTCGCTTAATCTGCGAAGCGGCAAAAGCAACAACATTAAAATTGGGATTGGTTCCGGCACCGTTCATATAGCGGGGATTTGAAAACACATTTGCTGTTCCCCAAAGTAATTTTACGCCGGAAGCTTTCTGTTTTTCTTTAGCGTATTCAACCATTGTCTGCATGCGCTTATCGGATTCTTCCACCGAATTACCTTCTTCAACAACATCAAAATCATGGAAGCAGTAAAATGGAATTCCCATTTTTGTTGTAAATTCGAATGCAGCATCCATCTTTGCCTTGGCGCGCGAGATTTCATCCTTCTCATCTTTCCACGGTAAATATCGTGTTCCCGGACCAAACGGGTCTCCGCCTTCGTTGCAGAAGCTATGCCAGTAAGCAACTGCAAACCTGAAGTATTCTTTCATCGTTTTTCCGAAAACGACTTTATTTTCGTCATACCACTTAAAAGCTAACGGATTGCGTGAATCCTTACCTTCATATTTTATTTTACCGATGCCTTTAAAAAATTCTTTGTTACCTATTAAATATTCCATTTTTTACTTCCTTATTTTGATTTTTATTTTAAAAATGAATTCAACTTACCTAACCAACGTTCGTAAGCATCCGTACTTTGCTTCAATTCCTTTTTCTCAGGTAAAATTTCATTAACCTTGTTTAGAGAACCGAACGCATCTTTGAATGATTTATAATATCCCGCGCCGACAGCGGCTCCCCGTGCAGCGCCCTGGGCACCATCGGTGTTAAATAATTCGATTGATGCACCGGTTATGTTTGCCAATGTCTTAGAGAACACCGGACTTAAAAACATATTTGCTTTACCGGCGCGTATAATTTTGATATCCAGTCCCATTTCAGCCATAATATCAATGCCATATTTTAATGAGAATGCAATTCCCTCTTGAGCAGCGCGAATGAGATGTGCTTTGGAGTGCCGGTTAAAATCCAAATCCAAAACCTGGCAGCCGATTATCTTATCTTGAAAGATTCGTTCCGCACCATTACCGAAAGGCAAAACCGAAACCCCATCCGAACCGATGTTTATGTTTTCGGCTATAGAATTCATTTCATCATAGCTAAAATTTATTCCGATATTTTTTCGCAGCCAAGAATTTAATATTCCGGTTCCGTTTACGCAGAGAAGAACGCCAAGACGTTCCTGCTTATCAGTATAATTAACATGAATGAAAGGATTCACACGTGATTTTGAATCGTAGCTTGCTTTGTCAATAATTCCGTAAACAACGCCTGATGTTCCGGCAGTTGCAGCAATCTCTCCGGGATTAAGCACATTTAACGAGAATGCATTGTTCGGCTGATCTCCGGCGCGATATGAAACTGCTGTCCCCTCTTTTAAGCCGAGTTCCGATGCAGCTTGTTTGGTAAGCCGGCCGTGTACTTCAAAAGTCGGTTTTGCATCGGGGAAAATTTTCTCATCAAATTCAAAATAATCAAGAACATCTTTTGAAATTTTTCTTTTCTTAAAGTCCCAGAAAATTCCTTCGGATAAACCAGAATATGTTGTAGTAATTTCACCGGTCAATTTCATGGCAATGAAATCACCGGGAAGCATAAACTTATAAATTTTCTTAAACTTTGCGGGTTCATTTTCCTTCACCCATCTTAGCTTAGATGCAGTAAAGTTTCCCGGCGAGTTAAGCATATTCTTAAGGCATTTTTCATTTCCGATTTTTTTAAAAGCCTTATTGCCTATGTCAACTGCACGGCTGTCGCACCAAATAATGGATGGCCTAATTACATTTTTATTGTTGTCGACAAGAACAAGCCCGTGCATTTGATAAGAAATTCCTATGCTTTCGATTGCAGCGCCGTCGATTCTATTTTCTTTCAGAATTTCTTTTGTAAGTATTTTAATATAATCCCACCATGTTTCGGGATTTTGTTCGGCCCAACCCGGTTTCGGCGAATCAATTTTCATTTCTTCTTTTGGATAAAACTGATTCGCTAATAGTTTACCGGTTTCTATTTCTATAATAGCAGCTTTAATTGATGAGCTGCCGACGTCATAACCTAAGCTTAACACTTAATTCTCCGAATTTACTTTTTAGTAGTGAATTTATAAATAGTAGTCTGATGATAAACCTGTCCGGGTTTCAGAATAACAGACGGCCATTGAGGTTCATGCGGTGAATCGGGAAAGTGCTGAGCTTCCAGGCATAGGCCTGCATGCTGTTGATATGCAATTCCACCTTTACCAATCTGGGTACCATTTAAAAAATTACCCGAATAAAATTGAATACCCGGCTGATTTGTGAATACCTCCATGTATCTTCCGCTGGAAGGATCATAAACATCCGCAACTTGACGAACTTTCCCGTTATAGTTGTCTAATACAAAATTGAAATCATAACCGCCGGCTAGTTTAAGCTGTTTGAAGTTATCATTTATCCTTTTCCCAATAGTTGTAAGTTTTCTGAAATCAAGTGGGGTTCCTGCAACTTTTTCAATTTTGCCTGTCGGGATAAGCTGATCATTAATCGGAGTAAAGGAATTCGCATCTATTTTTAGTTTACAGTTGAGAATTGTATTATGCGGATCGCCTGTCAGATTGAAATAAGAATGATGCGATAGATTTATAACTGTTTCTTTATTTGTCGTAGCTTCATATTGGATTTTTAATTCGTTATTGTTAGTAAGAGTGTACGTAACATGGACGGTCATCTTTCCGGGATAACCCTGGTCGCCATTCGGACTGATTAAAGTAAGTTCCAAGGCCGGACCTTCTTTGGTATTAAGAGGTTTTCCTTCCCACACGACTTCGCTGAATCCAAGCTTACCGCCATGAAGTTCATTACCTCTTTCATTTGCAGAGAGCTTGTATGTCTTTCCGTTTAATGTAATCTCTGCTCCGCCGATTCTATTGGCGTACCGTCCGACAATTGAACCGAAATAATCAGTGCTGTTTACATAGCTCTTTAGATTGTCGTAACCGAGGACAATGTCTGCGTATTTCCCGTTGCGGTCCGGCATAGTAAGCGAAACAACTCTGGCACCGTATGTAATAACTTTCAATTCAGCGCCTAGCTTGTTGTGCAGTGTGAACTCGTAAACTTTTTTACCATCCTTCATTGTCCCGAATAATGATTTTTGAATAGTCGACTTTTCCATTTTACCTGACTGAGCAAAAACCATTAAGAATGAGAATGCAAAGACAGTTAATGTAAGCAATAACTTTTTCATTTTATTCCTCCAAAAATTTGGTTTGAAAATCCGAAGTAAATTATAATTGTTATCCTTTCCCGGGTTTAAATTTAAATATATATACTAAGCCGAGAATTACTAGCAATGCACCCCACCAAATGTCGGAGTGAAGCTGATGAAGTACAACATCGGCGCCAAATGACGGGTTGAACAATCCATAAATTCCGGCTCCAAAAACTATGATACCGTAAATTAATAATATCAAACCGATGAAAAACCAAATTGAAATTCTTCCTACTTCTGACATGTCTACCTCCTACCAGAAAATTATATTTAGTATTATAAAAACTACTAAGACTACTCCGGCCCAAAATATTGGACGTTTAGTCAGCGGTAAATCCCCTTCGGATGGAAGCACTGTGCAGCTCCGAACCAGGCCGTTAAGCTCTGCTTCCGCTTTCGGTTTTGTTAAGTAGCTGACTATTACAGTAACGCCAACGCATATTAACCATGACCAAAGTGCTCTATACATATCAGCTGCCATAGTTTTAGCATCGGCAGAAAGTGCAAAAACTTTCAGCATAGCAGGATCAAATTTAACAGCTAAGTACATCCCCACGGATGAAACAATGCCGGACAGCAGTCCCCAGAAACCGCCAGCGGCTGTTGCCCTCTTCCAAAGCATACCAAGGACAACCGTACCAAATAGCGGTGCGATAAAGAAACTGAACAACGCTTGAACATAATCCATAATACTTGCAAAATCTTGAACGAGATATGCAGTACCGATGCTAACGATTACGCCGAGAAAGGTAGTCCATCGTCCCATTTTTACATAATAAGCATCTTCTCTTTCCGTGCCTTTTAGCTTAAGATGAATAGGCTTATAAATATCATACGTCCATACTGTTGCAAATGCACTTACGTTGCCTGCCATTCCGGACATAAAACCGGCAATCAGTGCAGTAATTCCAAGTCCAAGCAGCCCCGGACTTAAATATCGTGCAAGCATCAAAGGAAGGACTTCATTATAACTTTGAGCGCCGGTTGCAACAGCTTCCTGCTGGCTAACCAGATGCGGCAATACTGCTAATCCCAACAAACCCGGAAGAATAACTATAATCGGAACAAACATCTTAAAACCTGCGCCGATAATCGGAGCCATTTTTGCAGAGCGCAAATCTTTTGCAGCAAGAAGCCTTTGAACTACAAGAAAGTCTGTCGTCCAGTATCCGAATGAAATAATTGCACCAAGACCAAAGACAATTCCGATCCAGTTTATTCCCATCGGATTATCTTTGAAGGATCCCAGCGTACTCCATAAATGTATATAATCTCCATGAGGAAAATTTTGATGAATTCTTGCAATCAAGCCTCCCCAGCCGCCAACTTCGATTAAGCCTAGAATCGGAACTAAAAGTGCACCAAGCCATATTAGCACAAATTGAAGTACTTCATTAAAGATTGCCGAAAGCAGTCCGCCGAGGACAACATAGACCATAACGGTAATTGAAGAAACCCAGATACTGAAATTAATATCCCAGCCGAGTACGACTTTCATTACCAGGGCCATGGCGTACATATTTATACCGCTCATAAGTACGGTCATAAAGCCGAATGTAACTGCAGACAGCATACTGGAGCTTTCACCAAAACGAAGCTTCAAATATCCGGGGACCGAATGCGTTTTTGATATATAATAGAATGGCATCATTATAATTGCAAGGAAAAGCATTGCCGGTATAGCACCTATCCAATACCAGTGAGTTGCAAGAATACCGTATTGATAAGCCGAAGCTGCCCATCCCATCAGTTCTAGTGAACCGAGATTTGCCGCTATAAAAGAAAGACCGGCAATCCAGGCAGTCATTTTTCTTCCAGCCAGAAAGAAATCGTCGCCGGTTTTAGTATACTTCAATAAGTAGTATCCAATTCCCAGGACAAAAATGAAATATATTGCTATAATTACCGAATCAATCCAGTTTAGAGAAACAAGACTGGAAGTGCTTGCTAATATTGGTGTAAAACCAAAGAATGTACCGTTTATCATAAATTTTCCCTTTAAAAAATTCTTAAATTGAAATAGTTAAATAGTTGTACATTTTTATAGGTTATTAAAATTATAGTTATTTAATTATAGTTAAACTTTTCACCCTGAGAAATATTTTCTACTATTGTTTAACAAACTCTTTTTAAAAGAACAGGATTTTCTATTTAAATTACCTGTACTCATAATTATAAGCAACTGTTTCCGAATCATGGAATAATAGATTTTCTTTCGTTATAATTTCTATCGGAATAGTGATCTCTTTACTTACCTTTTCTCCAACCACTAATTTTCTATAAAGAGAATAAATTCCGGCATATCCCTGTTGTTCGGGATTTTGTGAAATTAAAAAGTCTATTATATCTTTTTTCATATATTCTATATTGTCGGGTACCAGGTCGAAGCCGATTAAATATATTTTCTTATCAACATTTGTATTTTCAAGATATTGAGCTACTTCGTAAGTGTGTGAGTTTGATACGAATACTCCCTGCAAATCTTTTTCTTCATTAAGAAGCTCTTCAAAAATATTTTCTACTTCTGTTCTTGAACAATTTTCAGGTACATCCGTTTTAATAAGTTTTATATTTTTTCTACCGGACATGTAATCAGTAAATCCACGCATTCTTTCACTTATATGAATTGTATCCGGTAAAAATCTAACCATGGAAATAGTACAAGTACTTTGCACAATCATGCTCATTAATTGAGCTGCAACAATTCCTCCATGATAAGAATTTTGATGAATTGATGAAAGATAATCCGAGTTAGGCACTTCGGTATCAATTAAAACATAAGGGACGTTTTTGGGTAATTGACTGAAAAACCATTTTGTTTGTTCCATATAAATAGGAGCCAAAAGTACTCCGTTAAAATTTCCATTTAATACTTTTTGGGCTGCTTCTAAAAAAGTACTTATTAAAAATTTATCGAACAGTAAGAATTGGACATTCAACCCGAAATGCCGGAGATTAGCACATGCTTTATCAATTCCAATTTTAGGCAGGCTCCAATATCCGCCGTCTTGTTCTAGGTAAGGTATAATTACAGCAATATTGAAAGATGGATCGAGAGCGAGATTTCGCGCAAACAAATTCGGTTTATAATTTAAATCCTGGATAATTTTTTCTATTTTTTCTCTTGTAACTGGTTTTACTTTACCGCGATTATTAATAACGCGATCCACTGTTCCGGCCGATACATTAGCCAACTTAGCAATCAGTTTTATAGTTGGTTTCATATTTATTAAGAATTGAATTCCTATTGTATTATCAATAAAACAAATTGAAACATTAAAGTGTGCATACACACTTTTTTAATCTTTTATTTATTTAAAATACTAATTAGTAATAAGGATACTCCGGTCAACTCAGTTCATGTTTTTTACAAAAATTATAAGGATGTGTGCGCACACATCGTTAAAATAAAGAACATACTCATTAAACGCAAGAAAAAATTTATTTTTAGCAGCAAATGTTAATTAAGATTTATGTAATGATCTGTTTTTTCAAACATAAAAGGACTTTATTTATTTGAAATACAACAAAGTATCGAAAATTTTTTATTCATATGTCACCTGCTTATATATATTAATAGAAATTAGGATAACATAAAAGTTATAATCATATCCTGTTGAATCATTAAAATATAAAACAATTATTGATTTTTTATTTTGACCAGCACAACTCCGTGAGGCGGAACTTCTGCGGTAAATTGATTTTCAAATAATCCCAAATCTTTTTGCCTCCAGAGATCTCTTACCGAACATTTTTTTCCTAATCCAAGCACTTTAAAGCCGGCAGTTATCTTAATTTTTTTTGATCCGCGATTAAATAATCCTACTGCTTCCGATCCGTCTTCAAGTTTTTTTGCCCATACTTCTGCGTCGCCTTTCCTGGAAACTCTGCTTGCCTGTATGCCAAGAGTATCCTGATCAACAGCAAGTACTTCATCGTTTGTCAGCAGTCCGAGAGTAAATTTATCCAGCTTAGTCATATCGCAGCCGATTAAAAGCGGTGCAGAGAGCAGGCACCAAAGACTTATATGAGTATATTGTTCATTTGGAGTTAATCTTGTCGGATGCAGATTTTCTCCCCATCCAACTAATCCTACAACCAGCATATCAGGATCATTCCAATGCCCGGGACCTGCATATTTTGCCAAGCTGTCCTGGCTGAAGCCAATTTGACTCATTCTGTCCCATGTATCGTTTATGTCTCCTGTGGTACGCCAGCTGTTTCCTCCGACTTTTGCACCCCATTCCCATACGTTGCCCATACCATACTGACATAAGCTGAATACGATATCGCGCTTTACCGTATTTAATGCTTTCCTCATAACTATGTATGGTTTCATTAGATCATGGATATTATTTCTATCGCCGTCATAAGAACACCAATCGTACTTCAGATAATCAACACCCCACCTGCCATATTGTTCAGCATCATTTTCTTCATGCCCAAGACTGCCTATACATCCGCCGCAGGTTAAAGGACCAGGCGAAGAATAAATTCCCATTTTCAATCCGTTAGAATGTATAAAGTCGGCCAATGCTTTCATATCCGGAAATCTTTTGTTCGGAATGATGTTGCCTTCCTTGTCTCTAGGTTTGCCGATTAGAGTAGAATCATCTGATCCGGGTTTTGTTTCCCAGTAATCGTCTATGTTAATATAGCTCCAGCCGTGGTTTACGAGTCCGCTTTTTATCATTGCTTCTGCAGCGGAATGTACTTTTTTTTCACTCACCGAGCTCGCGAAGCAATTCCAGCTGTTCCAGCCCATTGGCGGTGTTAAAGCAATTTTATTTCCGCATACAATCTTAAATTTTCTTTCTGCCGAACCAAGTTTATTCTCGGCTTTAAAAGTTAATATGAATTCTCCTTTCTTTTCGATCGTGCCTGTGATAATTCCTTTTTGAGAATTAAGATGCAGTCCTTCAGGTAAATTTTCGACGGAAAATTTCATCGGTCTTACACCTGTTACAGGAATCCTGTATAAAAAAGGATTTCCCGGTCTTACACCGTATATTTGCGGACCGTTAATTTTGGGTTCGGGTGAAGGTTGGGGTGTAAGAATTACATATTCGCCCTCAATCGCTTTTTCGAATTCACTGTTTATTTTTTCAATTGCCGGAATACTTTTAGCGCCGGGTGCCTGACTTAATATTTCTGCTGCAATTTTTGGAGATATTTCCTTAACTGCATCGGAATATTTTTTTGCAATATCGGTGTAATCTCCGGGTATCCAATCTTTTAGCCATATGCCGCTTTGCTGTACCCATGTAATTTCTTTGATGTCTTCTGTTGTCGGAAAGTCTCTTTCAATTAAGCTCCACAAATATTCCTTAGGATCTCTTTTATGCAGAGAAAAATAAAAACCGAAATCACCGTTATTATTATTTACTTTAACAAATAATTTGTTGACGCCTTCTATAAGATTCAAGTCGGCGGTATCTTCATTCGGGCTGCATGCCCGATCTACATCATGACTAATTATCAGCTTTCCGTTAAGCCAGGCTTTTAGACCGTCATCGCTTCCTAAATAAGCTTTCAAGTTAGTATCACGGTCACATTTAATATTTCTTTGCAGATAAATTACACTGTTTTCAATTGGTTTAAATTTTATAACAGTCCCGTCTTCCCATCCGGATCTTTTTTCCCACTTATATTTATCGTTATCATATGTTGCATTTAAATCACTTCTATCTTCCGGAGGAAAATTTTTCTTGAACGAATCTCCCGGCTTGCATCGAAAATATCCTACGCTGTACCAGGGTTCTAAAACCAATTTAATTCTGGAATTAATTTCGTTCTGTTGTTTTATGAAAGTTTCTCTGGAGGCAATTAATGTTTGCAGCCAGGTGCTTTTCTTTTTATAGTAACCGGGATCCTGGGCAAAACAGTAAGAAGCAATAAGAAAACACACACTCAAAATTGTGAGAACTTTATTTTTCATTATAGACCTCACATGATTTAAAACATTTGAATATTCGAGAACAAATTTAACACAATTATTTTATAATAGATTTAATATTCTAAAATCGAAAATTTGGATTCTAATATATCACTATTTTATATATTTAATAGAGGATAGGATAAGATTAAAATCATTATCATCATCAGTTGAATCATTATACCATGAAACAACTAGCGATTTTCTATTTGGTAATTTTTTTTACTTTTGCCGAATATATATTTGTTCTTCTAAATATTGACGGTACCAAATTTATCTTATTAAATTAATATTTGTTTCATCAAATATAAAATTTATATAAGAGCAGATGTAATAAGATTTGAACGATAATTAATTCAAATTTTTCTTCTATAAATTTATTTTCTGGTATTAAGGAAGTTTAATAATTCGGTTAATTCATTTTTAGTTAATGAACTTCCGAATGCAGGCATGTTGCCGCCGCCGTTAACAATTCTTATAGTCATTTGATAATTATTCAATCTATCTGCAACTTTTGTAAGATCAGGACCACGATGCCCGCCGTCCCCGGAAATTGAATGACAATAAATACAGCCTTTTTTAAAAAACAAACTTGCACCGGCTATAGCATTAGGCCCAACATTGCCAACCACTTGAGCAGAAAGCGGTTTAGCACCGAAGTTAGGAGACCAGGGAGATTTTACACCTTCGTACCAGAATGTTCCAACCATTGTTAAAATAAAAACTACAATCACCACAGACCAAGGCCGACGTATAGGACTGCGTTCACCTTTATTGAAAACCAACGGCAGCATAACAAGAATTAATCCAACCACAAGAGGACCGAACGCAATTACATACGATTCAATTCCCCTGGGCATTAAAGCAAACAAAGCAAATATCCAGAGTAAATACCAATCCGGTCTAGGATTAGAATTTATATTAGCGGGATTCGGCGGCGCTCCTATTTTAGGAGGACCAATAAAATAGGCAAGTGCCAAAACAACGGCAACAACCAAAAGCCCGAATGCCATATCTCTCCATGCGGCATTAGGCCAAAAAGGAACTCCTTTCTTTTGAAGCATTTCATGGTACCACTGACGGTAAGTTTTCGGTTCCACCGGTTGTCCTGCTTTGGGAGGTTCGGAAATACCGTTTCTAATTACTAAGTACAGATGAAGTCCTATAATACCAAATAAAAGCGCCGGTATAAGAAAAACATGTATAGCAAAAAACCGGCTAAGCGTTGCACCTCCCAATGTTCCTCCGGCTAGGATAAAATGAGCTACCCATGTACCGATAAACGGAATACGCCCGGCTTGCTCTGCTCCCACAATAGATGACCACACACCGTTACTGTCCCATCGAAGCAGCTGTCCGGTAAATCCCATTCCAATTGTAAGCCCGAGTAAAACAACTCCGCTTATCCAGCTCATTTCACGGGGGTATTTATATGCGGCAGAAATATAAACGCGTATCATATGAATACCGATAAGGATTATCATAGCTGATGCACCGTAATAATGAATGCCGCGGAGAAAACTGCCGAGTGGAGCTACGTTGGTTATATATTTAAGAGAACTATATGCTGTCTCAGAAGTAGGCTGATATAATAAAGATAATCCGACACCTGTAATTACCTGCAATATAAAAACAAACAGAGTTGCACTTCCAAAAATGTAAGTCCACCTTGAGTCCGGCGGTACTAAATGTTTAGCAAGCGGTCTAATAAATTCACTTATCCCTGTTCTGTCGTCTATCCAGTTCCAAATTTGTTTTAAATTATTCATTAAGCAGTACTCTTAAATTGTTGTAATAGGAATCGGGCTGGATAAAATCTCCACTTCATTATTTCTTATTCTAACAGGATACTTGCTTAACCCGTGCGGAGGCGGGCCTGCTGCATATGATCCATCTTTGTTATAAACTCCGCCATGGCAGGGGCAAAGAAAAATTTGAGCATCAGGTATCCAGCGAACGGGACAGCCGAGGTGTGCACAGTTAACTGAAAAGGCTATAAATTTATCTGCAGTATCCCTTCGCAGCCATGATGCAGTTTGAGAAGTTATTCCGGACCAGGGCAGCGGTGACGTGTTTTTAAATTTAACCAGAACAGTTGAACCGATTTCAAAACTGTCTACCTTGCCAACTGACCTCCAGTCTTTTGAAGTTTTTCTATAAATTGGTGCAACCATTGCTCCCACAATTGGAATAGCAACTAAAACTCCAAGCAGTCCGCCGAATATGGAAAATATTTTAATTATAAAACTTCTGCGTGTCTCCTCTTTCTCCATGAAGTTCATTTCACTCATTTACCATGTCTCCTATCCATCCCCAAATAGAAATTCCCATTGTAATTAAACCTACTCCAGAAATTAAAAGAGACGTTATAAAACCCCAGAATAAAAATACAACACTAAACGCAAGCATAATAGGCCAGTAAGACGAATGAGGCAGTTCTTCCGGTACTGCAGGGCTTAGTTCATATTCATCTGATAATTCATTTAAATTTATTTCATTCATTAATCAACCTCCATAATAATTACGATAGTCGTAATTTTTCTTTTACGAAATTCTTTTTTGAATAAGTTTCAGACTCGGATTTAGCATACCATTTTGTAAGCGAAATCATAATGTTTATTAAATAAACAAAACATGCCGGAATCCACATAATAAGACCGGCCATCTGTTGATCTAACCTGGAACTTATTCCCCAATTACTTTGAATCAAATTTGAAATTGCAGCATTACTTCCGGCAGCAGAAATTGATGCTGCAGGCCCAGCTGTTTGTATACCGCAGCACCAAAATACAGGTCCAGCATAATAAGGAGTATAAATAAAAGCCGGAGCAAAGGTTATCATAATACCCATAATAGTACAACCTACACAAGCAGAAAAAAGATAAAGAGCACTTTGCAGCGGATGCAGTTTATGATATTTAATAGGAGTAAAAACAGGGTAAATGAAAATTAATCCAAATATTAAAAGTGATATCATTTGGAACAGTTTCAGCCATGGCGAATCTTCCAACAAATAAAATATATCCGGAAAGTTCCATATCCACATTGAACCGACACCTAAAATCCATGCAGCTAAAGGATGAAATATTATTTTACCGATTCTATTAAAACCGGGTCTATTAAAAACCTTTTTCAAGAAACCCGGATCGGTTGAACTCAAAAGCATCGGGGGTACTATAAGCAGTATAATTATGTCCTTCACCATGTGGGCACTATACAAATAAAAATCTGCTAAATAATTTAAAGCCGAACATGTTGCAAGAATATATAAAGCCACTCCGCTTAAAAACAAAAAGCTTTTTTTATTAAAGGTTTTTCCGTTCGTAATGAAGTGAAATACAATAAGAGCAATTGCCATCATTATAGCAATAATATCTAAGTTCCAGTAAGTTGTTAAAAATTTTAAAGTTGTCATAATATTGGTCCAAGATAAATTACAGTGAACACGACGATCCATACCGCATCAACAAAATGCCAGTAAATAGAAGCAGATTCAAAAAAGCTTTCTTCTATCTTTTTGAATTTTCCCGAATAAAAAAGACCCGCCATTAAAGATAATACCACCAAGCCGATGAATACGTGTAAACCGTGAAATCCGGTAAGCGTAAAGAAAGCAGAACCGAATACATTTTGACTAATTGTCACATTCAAACTTATTAACCTGGCGTACTCGCTTCCCTGTCCGAATAGAAAAACCGCTCCAAATAAAATCGTAGTAAGCAGCCATCCAAGCATTAATTTTCTATTCCCTTTTTTGAGATTTCTTCCTGAAAGTTCTATAGATAAACTGCTTAAGATTAGGAAAAGGGTAAATATGGATGTCTTTTTATAATCCAGGTATTTGGCCGATGCGGAAAGGCTTCCTCCGGCACGGCTGTAATACACAAAAGAAATTATTAAAGCAATAAAAAAGAATGCTTCGGATCCGATAAACAGGAACATTAATATTTTATTTTTATTCATTAGCTGCTTCCGGTTTTAATTCAGGTTTCCAATCTGGGTTATCGGGATGACTTAAATCCCATAAAGGCCTTCTGCTTCTAATTAGCGGAACCTTCTCGAAATTTTTTTGCTTGGGAGGAGATGCAGAAAGCCATTCAAGTGTCCATGCATCCCATGGATTATTACCGGCTGGTTCACCATGCTTTATAGTATAAAAAATATTCCAGATTAGTACTGCAAACGATAATCCCAAAATCATTGCACCAATTGTTGATATCATATTTAACGAGCCCCAATAAGGTAAATTCGGATAAGTAAATACTCTGCGCGGCATTCCAAGAAGGCCTAATAAATGAAAGACAAAAAATGTACAGTTAAACCCGATAAAGAACAGCCAGAATTGAAGTTTGCCTAATTTTTCCGATAACAACTTGCCGGACATTTTGGGGAACCAATAATAAAATCCGGCAAAAGCTGCTGATAAGGCACCTCCGACAAAGACATAATGAATATGTGCAACGACAAAGTATGTATCCGTTAACCTCCAGTCAATCGGCACCATTGCAAATCCGACTCCGCTTAAACCGCCGATTGTAAAATCTATTAAGAATGCCATTGCAAAGAGCATTGATGTTTTAAATATGATAGAGCCTCCCCACATGGTTGCGCACCAATTAAATATTTTAACTCCAGTAGGAACCGCAATCAGCATACTTGTAGCTGCAAAGAAAGCATTAAAAGTTGTTCCGAGGCCGACAGCAAACATATGATGCGCCCAAACACCGAATGCTAAAAGAGCAATTGCAACAGTAGAAGCCGCTACAAATTCATAACCGAATATCGGCTTTCTGGAGAATACCGGGATAACTTCCGAAATCATTCCGAAAGCGGGCAAGGCTAGAATATAAACTTCGGGATGACCGAATGTCCAGAACACATGCTGCCACATTAAAGCAGATCCTCCCGTTGCAGTAGTAAAAAAATGAGCGTGCAGCACACGATCAATTAATATCATAACCAATCCTGCATTCAGCACCGGGAATGCGGCTAGTATTAAAAAGCCGTTTACAAAAATCATCCAGACAAAAAGAGGGAGTTTTGATAAAGTTAATCCTTCAGCACGCATTGTTAAAGTAGTTACAACAAAATTCAAAGCCGAACCGATCGTTCCTATTCCCATTAAAAGAATACTAATTGCCCAGTAATTTACACCGGGAGACGAACTGTAAAACTTTTCACTTAACGGTGCGTAACTGAACCAGCCTACATTAGGTGCTCCGCCTGCAAAGAAACTGAAATACAACAGTAAACCCCCGAAGAAAAACATCCAGAAGCTAAATGCATTTAGCCTCGGATAAGCCATATCGTTCGCTCCAATCATCAATGGAAGCAGATAGGTTGCAAAGCCGATAAGAATTGGGGTTAACACAAGGAAAATCATTGTGGTTCCGTGCATGGTAAATATCTGGTTATATGCTTGCGGTGAAAGTACGGTATTTTCAGGGCGCATTAATTGTATTCTCATAAGCATTGCTTCACCAAAACCTATTACCAGAAAAATTAATGAGGTCCATAAATACATAATACCTATTAGCTTATGGTCTACTGTTGATATCCACTGTAATAAGCCGTTTTTAGACCGAAGTTTTGGAATAGGTTCAACACTTTCCGGTATTTGAAAAGCAAAACTCATTTTAATCCTTCCAGATATGCTACGAGTTCATTCAACTGATTTTTATTAAATCTAAAGTCAGGCATATGGGCTCCTGGTTTTACTTTTTGAGGATTCGCCAACCATCTAAATAAATTTTCTCTTGTATTAGTTAATCTTCCGCTTAATATTGTTGTCCGTGATGCAATATGAGTTAAATCCGGACCTACATGTGCATTAGCCGATGTACCGGCAATTGCGTGGCAGTCTCCGCAAGTTTCTTTTTGAAAAAGCATTTGTCCCAATACTGCTGTACTGTCCTTAGGCTGGGAAGGTATCTGCTGCTGATTATTTACCCATTGATTAAACTCATAGGGAGTTTGGGCAATAACTTTTATTCTCATCCAAGCATGTTCGGCGCCGCAGAATTCCGCACAAGTGCCTAAATAAGTGCCAGCACTGTCTGCTTCTATCCAAGTGTAATTTGTTCTTCCCGGTATAGCATCAATTTTCCTTCCTAAATCCGGCACCCACCAGTCGTGTATTACATCTGCGGATTTAACGGCCATCAATAATTTTTTACCAACGGGAATATGTAATTCGTTTGCCGTAATTATTTTATATTCGGGATATCTCATATCCCACCACCATTGATGTGCAATTATTATTATATCCGGTTTCGGATATTCCCCAACCGGAGTGTTTATTTCTATCATCGCTTTTAAAGTAAGTATGAAAAAAAATACCAAAATTAAAAAAGGAATAACGGTCCACGTTATTTCCAGTTTTTTATTTCCGAATATTTGCGGCGGTTCCTCAGGTCGTTTTTTAGCTCTAAAACGAATTGCACCTACAATTACTAATCCCGCAACTAAAGCAACTATAACACCTGCAAGTATTAGGAACTTTAAAAAAAGGTTGTTTATTTCATAAGCTTCAGGAGAATATGAAGCAAATAACTGTGTAAAAAATTGAGAGATAGCGTTGAACAACTTTAATATGACCCAGTATTGTATAATTGAATTTTTCTAAAGTAACTTTTTATTATTTACTTCTCTGTGATCTAAGTACTTTTTTGAATTATCTGTGATCAGGATAAATTTTATTTTTATTTAGAACTTGATTTGAGCAATAAAGAAATGAATAAAGGCTGCGCTAGATTTAAAATATTGAACTGATTATATAATTAATATTGTTCACGATTAAAATTTTTTAAGTGATTGCAATAATTATCTTCTTACTATTGCAGAGTAAATGTTTGCACTTCTAAATCTTGAATGCATCTCATTTATCTTATTAACCGAAATGTAATCCATCGTTCTAAAAAAATTTCGAAGTGATTTATAGCTGATAGGATACGGCACCCAAGGATTTGATGTATCCATATCATATTCGACAATTAAAAACCAGCCGCTTGATTTTAAATTGTTTTTGACATTGTTAATAAAAGAATTTTTATCCTTTACATAATGAAGTGAATTAGCCATAAGAATGCCGTCAAGATTTTCAGGAAGTTTAATCCGGCTAAAATCTCCATAAATTTTATTGATCTCTACATTAGCGATTGCATCCGGAATCTTATTTAGTTGAGATTTATTTTTATCGACAGCAAAAATTTTACTATCACTTGGAAGCAGATTTGCAAGAGCATTTGTAAACATGCCGGAGCCGCAGCCTAAGTCAGCCCACACTTCCGGTTGAGTATTTGATATAGAATCGTTTTTAATTAAATCAATTGCTTCATTCAATAACATGGGAAATTCTATAATGCTTCAATTCATTATACTTTTAAATCTGCAGTTGCAAGAAATTTTGGAGGTTTACGAACTTTAGAAGCTTGTTCATATCCATAAGCTATTTTAATAAGAACAGACTCGCTCCATGCTCTTCCATAAAATGAAATTCCAACCGGCATACCGAATACAAATCCGGCAGGGACAGTAATGTGAGGATAACCTGCCACAGCAGCCAGTTGTGAACTTCCTCCAAGAAAATGATCACCGTCTATCAAATCAGTCATCCATCCAGGACTGTCTGTCGGGGAAACGAGTGCATCCAATTTATGCTTATCCATAGCAGCATCAATCCCCTCTTCCCTGCTGAGACGATGATTTGTAGTTAAAGATTCAATATAAGCTTTATCAGTCAGAGGTCCTTTTGCTTCACCTTCCAAAAACAACTCCTGTCCGAAATAAGGCATCTCTTCTTTAGCATGGCTTTTATTAAATTCAATTAAATCTTTTAAAGTATGCATTTTAGTCTGCGGGCCGCGATGTTCAAGATATTTTTTCATATCTGCTTTAAGTTCGTACAATAAAACCGTATTCTCATTACTGTCCAATTTCCCGATCGCGTCTATTTCCACGGGATCAATAAGTATAGCACCGTTCTTTTTTAATACTTCAAGAGCTTTATTCATCAATTCATCAACTTGAGGCAAAAAGCCAAAATAATTTCGAACAACTCCAATCCTTGCACCTTTAAGTCCGTTCGGATCGAGAAATTTTGTGTAATCTTTATATGCTTTTCTTCCACTGGCTTTTGTCGCATCATCTTCAGGATCAACTCCCTGCATAGCACCAAGCAAAATCGCGGCATCTTCAACAGTTCTAGTCATTGGACCGGCAGTATCCTGCGAATGTGAAATAGGAATTATACCTGCACGACTCACTAAACCAACAGTTGGTTTTATTCCTACAATGCCATTTATTGATGAAGGACTTACAACAGATCCGTCTGTCTCGGTTCCAATAGCAATTGCACAAAGATTAGCCGCTGCTGCCGCGCCGGAACCGGAACTTGAGCCTGAACAATTTCTATCTAGAGCGTAAGGATTTTTTGTCAACCCGCCGCGTCCGCTCCAGCCGCTTGTAGAATGTGTAGAACGCATGTTGGCCCATTCACTCAAATTTGTTTTGCCGAGAATTAGTGCACCTGCTTCGCGAAGCTGCTTTGCAACAAAAGAATCCTTAATTGGTTTTGAACCAAGCAGTGCAAGAGAACCGGCTGTTGTTTCCATACCATCTGCCGTATCAATATTATCTTTTATTAGTACCGGTATACCGTGTAACGGCCCCCTGGCTCCTTTTTCTTTTAATTCTTTATCAAGAGCATCTGCAATTTTTAACGCATCAGGATTTATTTCAAGTAGGCTATTAACTCCCGGTCCGCTCTTATCAATTTTTTTAATCCTGGAAATATATTCTTCAGCAACGGAGCGAATTGTAAATTTCCCGGATTTAAATCCTTCTCTTAATTTATTCACCGTAATTTCATCAAGTTCGGAAGGCTGGAAGGTAAAATTACTATTTAATAATGCAGATGCTTTTTCTCCAAATGTCATTTTAGGAAACCAGGCGGCGGCAATTCCACCAAGCACACTAGTTTTCAAAAATTTTCTTCGGCCATCGCTTGATGCAGATTTTTTATTAATGCGCATAATGTTACCTCCACATTA
>CAZCFZ010000040.1:6319-35565 GCA_964498065.1 uncultured Ignavibacteriaceae bacterium | reverse complement strand
GAATAAATTGGAACGGTCCGGATGGATTTGATGAAGACGGAGTGTTAACATATCCTGTTGATTACAATGAGGGCAATAAATATCCAATGGTACTGGTAATTCATGGCGGCCCGGAAGGAGCTTCAACAATAAGATTTTCTCCTTTAGCCCAATTATTCAGTGCAAAAGGATTTTTTGTTTTTCAACCGAATTATAGAGGAAGTATTAATTTGGGAGACAAATACCAGCATGCAATATTCAGAAATACCGGAAAAGGTCCTGGCGAAGATGTTATGGCAGGAATTAAGAAAGTAGAACAATTGGGAATGATAGACACAAACAAAATTGGAATTACCGGCTGGTCGTACGGCGGATATATGACTTCCTGGCTGAACGGATTTTATCCTAACAAATGGAAAGCCGCAGTTGAAGGTGCTGCACTAAATGACTGGGTAATGGATTACACAATCTCATTTTATCAGACAGGCGATATTTATTTCTTCGGCGGTTCTCCCTGGGTTAAAAAATACTGGGATATTTGGCGAGATCAGTCACCGATTGTACTAGTACGAAATGTTAAAGCCCCAACTTTAATAATGGGCGATGTTGGCGATCCTAATGTCCCTATCGTAAACAGTTACGAGATGTATCATGCATTAAAAGATAACGGTGTTAATACGGAATTTTATGCTTATCCTGCAGATACGCATTTCCCGCATGACATTGTAAGAACAACGGACATTTACAAACGTTGGGTCGACTGGATCGTTAAATATGTAAAGTAATAAGGTTTTTTAGCAATGATTAATTAAATCAGCTAATTTTTATTGGCTTTGTTATTCCAATTCTCTATGAATAAAATATGAAGAATTCAAGAAAAGTCTTGACATAGATAAATTATTTCCTTAATATTCGATAGTTAGTTTAGACAACCAACTAATTAGATAAATTTATAGAACATTTTTTACCAAAATAATATTATGCACGTTGATTCATCTAACGTTATAGGTGGAAATGCAAAAGTCCTTCGCAGTGTAAACCGCGGGATGATTTTAAATATGATTCGTGAGATGCAGCCCATTTCTAGAATTAATATTGCTAGATTAACAGGTTTAAATAAAAGCACCGTATCCAGTATTGTTGCTGAGTTGTTAGATGAAGATCTTATTTATGAACAGGTAAATGAAGATCAGAACGTTGGTAGAAATCCTTATAACTTATATCTTAAACTGGGGAAATTTTATGTAGGTGCTATCAACATTGACCACTCAATTACACGTTTTGCAATCGCCGATATTGACGGCAGTATTATTGGCAAATCCTCAATAACCAGTGAATCCCAAAGTCCCGAAAAGTTTGTTCAAAAATGTGTTAAAGAATTACTTTCCTTGTGTGATAAATTAAAAATTAAAGAATTAGATGGTATCGGGATAAGCATAGCCGGAATTGTAGATAACAAAAATCTGACAGTTAATTTTGCGCCCAACCTTGGCTGGGAGGATTTTAACATAGGGGAAGTTATAAAGAAAGCCTTTCCCAAAATAAAAAATATAGTAATAGGAAATGACGCTAAAGCCTCTGCTTTAGCCGAGTTTTGGTTCGGAAGCCATCAAATTAATTTATCTAATTTTGTCTTTTTATCGATTGGTCCGGGTATTGGATCCGGAATTGTTGTGGGAAATAAATTGATTGACGGAGAATTCCAGGCTTCCGGTGAATTCGGACATATGGTAATTTATGAAGGCGGCGAACTTTGCAGCTGCGGCAATAACGGATGCTGGGAAGCTTATGCATCTGATAGGGCAATTGTAAGAAGGTATGCAATAAGAAAGCATAAACAAGTTGTTCAGTCGGTTGATTATATGGTTCAGGATATCATTGACCTTGCCTTAAAAGGAGATGATCTTGCAACAGAAATTTTACGACAAACAGGTTACTACCTGGGATTGGGAATTGCTAATATCATAAAAGCAATCGATCCTCATGTAATAATTATCGGCGGCCGGATTACTCAAGTGTGGGATTTAATTTATCCGGATTTAATTAAGGTTGTTAAGCAAAGAGCTTATTTCGGAAGAAAGAATAATATTAAAATTTTACCGACTTCATTAAAAATACGTCCGCGACTTCTGGGTGCAGCAACTCTCGCTATCAAGGAAATATTTGACGGTTATAGAATAACAGGTTAGTAAGATTTTGTTTTTTATTTATTGACCATAGGATTTAATTTGTTGTTTCAACGAACTAATCCTTTTTAATAATTTATTCATAAAGAAGAGAGTAAATCTGAAGAATCCGGTTTCATTTCTCTTAATTAAGGCAGATTTAATATATAATCTAATTACTATACAGATAAAAATGGAAAAAGGAAATTTAAGAATTGGTATTGATATAGGAGGCACAAACACAGTTTGGGGCTTCCTTGATTCCAATGATAATTATCTATTTGAAAATTCAATCCAGACTCATGCTGAAGATGGGGTTGATAGATTTGTTTTGAAACTTTCCGAAAAAATACAAAATGATTTTAAGAAATTTTCGGATAAGTATAACTTGGAAGGAATTGGAATTGCTGCGCCGAGTGTTAATCACTTAACGGGTGTAATTGAAAAAGCAGTTAATCTGAAATGGATAGAAGTAGACTTTATTAATAAAATGAAGAAATACTTCAGTACTCAAATTGTAATTATGAATGACGCTAATGCAGCTGCTTTAGGCGAAGGATCATTCGGAGCCGCTAGGGGGATGAGTAATTTTATAACAATAACACTAGGTACCGGCTTGGGGAGCGGCATAGTTGTAAACGGTCAGTTATTATATGGAGAAAACGGCCTGGCTGGAGAGATAGGCCACTCAATTATAGAAGTTAACGGTAGGAAATGCAGCTGCGGTAAGTTCGGATGCCTGGAAACTTATATTTCCGCAACCGGTTTGAAACGAACAGTTTTTAATTTTCTCTGTTATTTTGATTATGAAAGTGAATTACGTGATATAGCTTTTAATGCTTTAACAAGTAAAAAAATAAGTGAACTGGCCGAAAAAAGTGATCCTATAGCCGTAAAAGCCTATGAGTATACAGGTGAAGTATTAGCCAGATCGCTGTCAAATCTTGTGTGCATGTTTAATCCTGAAGCAATCATTTTATTCGGCGGTTTATCCGAATCCGGTGAATTGATATTAAAACCAATTGAACATTATTTGGATAAATACCTGTTGGATCTATATAAGGGAAAAGTAAAAATTCTAAAATCGAGATTGCAGAATGGTAAAGCAGCAATTCTAGGAGTATGCGGTTTTGTTAAAGAGACAATTGAAAAAAACAAAACACAGCTAAGCATGAGTGAATTGAAATAAAGCAATTGAAGTGAAAATAAAATGCAGCAAAGTCCAAACTAAAATTAAATATTAAGAAATAACAGCTTTTCTTAATAATTAAATATAAAAGGAGTCTCAAATGTATAGATATACTTTAATTTTCAGTACTTTTCTAATTATCTTTTTTATTATAGGCAGTAAAATATTACAGGCTGCGGGTTCGGATATAAAAGGTAAGGTAAGTGATGCCAATTCTGGGGAAGCATTACTCGGAGCTAATGTTGTTCTTATCGGAACTAGTATCGGTGCGGCAACAGATGCGAACGGTAATTATACAATTCTAAATGTTCCTTCAGGAACCTATAAGCTAAGAGCTTCATATTTAGGCTACAAAAGTAAAGAGGTCTCAGTAACTATAAAAGAAAATACTCATCTAGTACAAAACTTTAAACTGGAACCTGTAGGAGTTGAAAGTAAAACAGTAGTAGTTACTGCTCAGGCTAGCGGCCAAAACCAGGCTATTAACCAGCAGCTTTCCTCAAATAAAATTGTGAATGTGGTGTCAGCAGCAAAATTACAGGAGTTACCAGACGCTAATGCTGCAGAATCCCTTGGTAGACTCCCAGGCGTTTCAGTGCTTAGAAGTGGTGGGGAAGCCAACGAAGTAGTGATTCGTGGTATGGCTCCAAAGTTCAATAGAATATTGGTAAACGGAGTTCAATTAACATCATCTAACCCAAATAATGAGAGCGTTGATTTAAGTATGATTTCCTCGAATATGCTTGAAAGTATGGAAGTAATTAAAACAGTAACTCCTGATATGAATGCAGATGTAATAGGTGGTGTTGTGAACCTTGAGTTGAGGGAAGCACGTATTAAAAAGCCAGGTGTACCAGTATTAAGTTTTGTTGTTCAAGGCGGATATAACGGCCTATCCAATGCATATAACAAATATAATAATTACAAGTATGTTGGAAGCTTGGAAGATAGATTTTTGGACAATAAACTTGGAATATTTGTACAAGCCGATGTCGAGCGAAAAAACCTCACTTCAAACCAATTCGGTGCTGCATATGAAAACGATGGTAATTTAATCCCTTTATACTTTACTGATGGTTTGAATTTAGATAACATTCCTAGAGATAGACAGCGATACGATGGTGCCTTTGTTTTGGATTATAAACTTCCGGATGGTACTATTAAGTTTTCCAATTTTCTCAGCAGTGGAACTACAGATATTCTAGATCGTGGTGAATATTTTGGAATACAAGGTACAAATGGAAGTAATATTCATAATTACTCACTAGCGTATTCACGTAGTACTTTAAGTGTAATTGTAAATGCACTTCATTTGCAATATCAATTGCCAATCTTTCATGTAAATGCGGTACTTTCTCATTCATATACTGAAACAAAAGACCCAAACGATTGGAATGTTATTTTTCAACAGCAATCAGCTGGATTAACAGGTTTTACTGGTAAAATTAATCTAAATCCAATAGATATTCAGAAGGCTGCAAATAACAATCTAGCAGGGACTTTTCTAAATTCAATTGCAAACACTAGCAGCTTCTCAGGCGCCCGCGCACTAACAGCTTCATTGGATTTGGAAGCGAATACTAATATCTCTGATGAAATTACTTCAGTTTTCAAATTTGGTGGTATGTATAATTATCAAAGAAGATTATACACATATAATACTACCGGAACGCAAGGCTTTGGGCAGGGAAGTGCTCTGACAGTGGACAGAATGATTGAGGAACATTTTCCTTTTCTTTCCGGAAATGTAGGTACAACTACAATTCCAATGTCGCCCTTCGTAGATAAGAATTACAATTATGGAAAGTTTCTTGATGGTAATTATTCAATGGTTTATCCTCTAAATTTTGGATTGCTTTCTGATATGGCAAATTTTTTAAAACAAAACAGCAATCTTTTTTTTGAACATCCAACAGCGGGATATTTTATAGATCGTTTTAATTCAACAACGAATAATTATATTGGCAATGAATATCAAAGTGCTTTATATGCGATGGCAACCATCCAAATTGGACCGCAGATTACGATAATTCCAGGTGTTCGTTACCAGAATTTGCGGACTACTTACACAGGAGCTCGAGGAGTAGAAAATACACAATCTTCACTTGGCGGCCCGTACAATCATTATGACACAACTCTCACGGTAAATCATGGCTTCTGGCTGCCGGATATTTCATTGAAATATAAACCATTTACGTGGTTTGATGTTCGACTTTCGTATACAAACACTTTAGCATATCCTGATTATGTTGCTATAATTCCAAGAATAGACGTATCACTAGCTTCAAATATATATTATAACAATTATCAATTAGTACCTTCACGATCTTCCAACTATGATATTAATTTTTCGTTTGACAACAACACTATTGGCCTTTTTACAATAGGTGGTTATTACAAAAAAATAAATAATATGATTTTTTCTAATTCATTTACTGTTGCCGGAACAAATGCTTTACCGTTCTATCCACCAGGTTTAGCTTCTACCCCTTCCAACGGCACCTATACTATTTATACTTATATTAATGACCCTAATCCGGCAACAGTTTATGGTATTGAGTTGGATTGGCAGACACATTTCTGGTATTTACCATGGTCATTGAGTGGATTAGTTCTTGATGTAAACTATACACGGGTTTTTTCCAAAGAAAAGTATCCTCATTCTACTTATCAAAAAGTTCCTGGAACTCGAAACCAATTTGAGAATATTGATGATTCTTATACAACCGACCTTTTGTATCAGCCAAACAATATTGCGAATTTATCTCTCGGATATGATTATGAAGGTTTCTCAGTACGAATTTCTATGATATATCAAGATAAAATTTTTACGGGTGTAAATTTCTGGCCTCAATTGCGAACTAATACCTTAGCTTACACACGTTGGGATCTTTCAGCCAAACAAGACTTACCATGGTTTGGAATACAAATTTACGGCGATGTAAGCAACTTAAATAATGAAAATGATATTTTGGTCATTCAAGCACCGACTGGTGTTCCGCAGGCACAGCAGAATTATGGATTAACTGCTGATTTAGGACTTCGTTTGAAATTATGATTCGAAATCTTATTTGTGATAGGTATAAAATATAAAATTGAATAAAATAGATAATAGCATTTATTAAAAAATATTAAAGTGCGGCAAATTATTAAGGAGGTGAATATTTATTTTAGCTGCAATTCATCTTGTCAAAGATAGAATTGTTGACTTAAGGAATTCTATCAAAATTAGAACATTTAACTTATTAAATCTTATATGAAAGGAGTTCTTTCATGAAAACTTTCTTCACATCAATGTTTTTACTGGGCATGATTGTGTTTATACTAATACCTGGACAATCTTTTGCGCAAAGTGGGACAATGACTGTTTATGCAAGTGGTCAAACTCTTGATCAAATTATTGCTGGGGATCAAACTAATGGTGTTCAAAATCATAGTGTGTATAAATTGGTTTCGCTTGATTCAACTTATTTAGTAGACGCTACCATAACAATAAGCTCATCAGTATCAATTATTGGAGTTCCAGATCCAACAACCGGTAAACTTCCTAGTATTCAAAGCGATGTTCTTCAGAGTACTCAAGTTACTGGAATTCAATTTACTTTTAATGGACCTAAATCAACTGTAATTTTAAAGAACCTTTATTTATTGGGTGTTGCTCCGAATAATGCGGTTAGTACCCAATCCGGGCAAGGAGTACAGGTTTCCGCAGACAGTATTAGCCTTATTGTAGATAATTGTGTATTTGATGATTTTACTCAATTTGATATTGGTTATAATGCAAATTGGGATAAATTTAAAATTACAAATTCAAAGTTCAGAAATGGAGTTGAAGGAGATGCCCAATATTATATACCTGAAGTTCTTCGTAATGAATATCCAGGTACTGCACCTACAGATACGGTTATAATGAATTATAATACTATGCTGTGTGTAGCTTCAGGTCCGGTTTTAGCTTCATCTTTTGTAAAGTATTTTGAATTCATTCATAATGATGTTGTCGATGCTGCAAAGGCGCCGGTTTGGATAGAAAGAGCAACAGATGCAAAAATTGATAATAATATTTTCTATAATACCTATGCTGTTGCGGAAGCTTATTTTGAATATAAAGGATTTTGGGATGAAAAAGGTACTCAATTGCGAATACCAGCTGTGATCAATTTTGTACCACTAGATTCAGCTACTACAGCTAACTTTATCGGCAAAGCAAGCTCAAATTCAGCTGATAGTGCTGCCGCTGAGGCTGCTAGAAAAATTGAAGTAAAGAATAATGCTTATTTCTGGTCTTCCGATTTATTGAATTTTTATACAACATGGAATGACACTGCTACTGCTGCTTATGATTCACTTGTTACTCCTGTATTCATGAACAGTGGAACTGCTGTTATGTTCGGAAACTCAGCTTATCCAAATTTCGTACAATCTGGTAATCAAAATGTAGACCCTAAATTCGGATCTGGAATTGCTAATGTTGATGGAAACTCAACAACTGGTGATGGAAATGGACTTTTAGATTGGATAGCAGCTATTAGAGGCGGTACAGCTACTACTCAATATTATGCTTATCAGAGAACGGATGGAACTGCCCTAGCTCCGCCTTGGCCTCTTCCTGAATACACTTCCAATGATTTGAAATATTCGGCCACATTAACTTCCACGGATAGTAAGCAAGTTGGTGATCCTTACTGGTTCACCGGAACTCCAACCGGAGTAAAACAAGTTCCTGCTCAAGGTCCGGCTAAGTTTGCATTAAGTAATAACTACCCTAATCCTTTTAATCCGTCAACAACTATTAATTTCAGTTTGGCTAAAGATGGTAATGTTACATTAAATATTTATAATGTAATGGGACAATTAGTTAAATCTGTTGTAAGCAATGCTTATATGAGCAAAGGCGAGCACAATTATATTGTAAATATGGATAATTTTGCCAGCGGTGTTTATTTCTATGCTTTAAGACAGGGAAGTAATATTATTACAAAGAAAATGGTTCTCCTTAAATAGTGATAGCTCACATAATAGCAAGGCTGTTATTGAAAAATAGCAGCCTTACTTTATTAAAAATATATCCGGTTACCAAAAATAATTCAAAAAGGATAGTAAGGCTTTGATTGAAGAAATTGCTTCTCACAAGGTTAATGAAAAAAAAAGAAGTCCTGCCTTTTGGGTCCCAACACTTTACACTGCTGAAGGTCTGCCTTTTGTTGTAGTTAATGTTGTTTCTGTACTTATGTACAAAAGTTTAGGTAAATCGGATGCAGAAATTGCTTTCTTTACTAGTTTAGTTACACTTCCATGGGCACTTAAACCTCTTTGGGGGCCGATCCTTGAAATGTTCAGAACAAAAAAAGATTTTGTCCTTGCAACAGAATTTTTAGGAGGTATATGCTTTGGGCTTCTTATCTTAACTCTGCAGCTTCCGTCGTATTTTGAATGGACTATTATTTTTTTCGGGTTGATTGCAATAAACTCTGCTATACATGATACTGCTGCGGATGGAGTATACATTACCGTTCTAAATGAAAAGGAGCAGGCGGAGTATGTAGGATGGCAGGGTGCCTTTTATAATGTTGGTAAAATTTTATCTCAAGGAGCCTTTGTTTTATTAGCAGGGATTTTGGAAAAAGATATCGGCGTTAAGCCTGCCTGGACAATTGTGATGGGCTCCTTCGGCGCAATTCTTATTTTGTTTAGCTTTTATCATTTAAAATTTTTACCTACCGGAGGAAAAGCTCAAAATGTAAAAACATTCAAAGAAGCTTCCTCTAAGTTTATAGATGTCGTAAAAACTTTCTTTCAAAAGAAATATATCATTTGGGGAATTGTATTCCTTGTTTTGTATAGATTTGCCGAAGGACAGGCAGTAAAGATTGTCCCGTTGTTTATGAGAGCTACCAGAGCTCATGGCGGACTCGGTTTATCTACAGAAGAGTTTGGAGCTTTATACGGATTTTTTCCGCCCTTAGCATTTATTGTAGGCTCAGTTCTGGCAGGATACTTTACAGCAAACAGAGGGTTAAGAAAATCTTTATTAATACTTTGTGCATTTTTTAATATTCCGTTTGCAGTATATACATACCTCGCAATTTTTCAGCCGACAAATTTTTTTGTAATTAGTATTGCAGTTGTTTTTGAATATTTCGGATATGGATTCGGATTTATCGGCTTAACTTTATATATGATGCAGCAGATAGCACCCGGCAAATATAAAATGGCTCATTATGCCTTTGCTACCTCACTAATGCAATTTGGTTTTATGATTCCTTCAATGATAAGCGGATTTATTAGTGATTACCTTGGTTATGCACATTTCTTTATCTGGGTAATGATTGCAACCATACCTTCTTTCTTAATAACATGGCTGGTTCCATTTAGAGAAATTAAAGAAGAGCAAGCAGCAGGTTAAATGTTTTTTAAATAGTAAGGAGTAATTAATGCAGTACGGATATTTTGATGATGAAAATAGAGAATATGTAATTGATAGACCCGATGTGCCTGTTTCATGGACAAACTATTTAGGTGTTAAAAATCTATGTACGGTTATTTCACATAATGCCGGTGGATATTCTTTTTATAAATCTCCGGAACATCATCGGATTACAAGATTTAGGCAAAATGGAACTCCATTAGACAGGCCGGGTCATTATGTTTATATCCGAGATGATGAAACCGGTGAGTATTGGACTTTATCATGGCAGCCGGTTGGAAAAGATTTTAATAAAGCCAAATACACTTGCCGTCATGGTTTATCATATTCCAAGTTTCAATGTGATTACCAGGATATTGAAGCTGAACAATTAATCTTTATTCCGGTTGATGATGACGTTGAGATTTGGAATGTAAAAATAAAAAATAAAGGCAAAAAACCTCGCAAGTTAAGTGTATTTAGTTATGTGGAATTTTCTTATCATCATGTAGAGATTGATAATCAAAATTTACAGATGAGTTTGTATGCAAGCGGTTCAAATTATAAAGATGGAATAATAGAATACGATTTTTTCTATGAGCCGTGGACTTACCATTTCTTCGCTTCCAATTTTGATCCCGATAGTTATGATTGTGTCCGTGATTCGTTTATTGGAAATTATAGAACGGAATCAAATCCAATTGCAGTTGAGCAAGGTAATTGCAGTAACAGTACTGAATTGGGCGGCAACCACTGCGGATCACTGCATAAAAGTATTTCACTTAAACCGGGTGAAGAAGCAAGAATTGTTTTTATGCTTGGTGTCGGTTCCAGAAAAGAAAAAGGTTACGAAATAAAAAAGAAATATTCCGATTTAAAAAATGTTGATGCTGTATTTCATGAATTAAAAAATTATTGGGAAGAAAAAACATCAGTTCTGCAATGTAAAACTCCGCATAAAGGTTTTAATACAATGATCAACACATGGACTCTTTATCAGGCTGAGACATGTGTCGTCTGGTCGCGTTTTGCTTCCTTCATAGAAGTTGGCGGCAGGGTCGGGCTGGGTTACCGGGACACTTCTCAGGATATAATGGCTGTTGTTCACACTAATCCTGATAAGACTAGATACAGGATCATACAACTGTTGAAAGGGCATACCAGTATAGGTTATGGACTCCACCTATTTGACCCTGCCGTTTTTGAACCTGAAGAAAATAAACTTCCGGGTGTTAAATTGCCTACGGTTGTGCCAACTCCTAGTCCTTCTGATATTGTACACGGAATGGAAGACGTCTGCTCTGATGATGCGCTTTGGCTTGTCGCTTCAATTTGTGAATGGATTATTGAAACAGGTGAACTGAAATTTTTTGATCGGATAATTCCTTATGCCGACGGCGGTGAGGGTACTGTGTATGAACATCTAACAAAAATTTTAGATTTTTCCGCAAAGTATATCGGAAGTGACGGAATATGTCAGGGCTTAAGAGCAGATTGGAATGACTGCCTTAATTTAGGAGGCGGTGAGAGTGCTATGGTTTCGTTCATGCACTATTGGGCTCTTCAAATTTTTATTGATTCCGCTAATCAATTGCAAAGATTTGATGACGTGAAAAAATATTCGGACATTGTAGCGAAAGTAAAGAAAGCATGTGAAGAACAATTATGGGATGGAGAATGGTATATAAGAGGATTCACAAAAAAGGGAATCAAAATAGGTACTAAAGAAAGTGATGAAGGTAAAATATTTTTAAATAGTCAAAGCTGGGCTGTTTATTCCGGTGTTGCTTCAGATGATCGTGCGGTAAAATGTATGGATGCAGTAGATAAACATCTTTATTCAAAATATGGGCTTCATCTTTTATGGCCCGCATACTCTCAACCTGATGATGATATTGGTTACGTTACACGCGTTTATAAAGGTATTAAAGAAAATGCTGCAATATTTAGTCATCCTAACCCCTGGGCGGTTATTGCAGAATGCAAGTTGGGAAGAGGAAATAGAGCTATGAAATTTTATGATGCAATACTTCCTTATAATCAAAATGATATTATCGAAACTCGACAAGCTGAGCCGTATTCATACTGTCAATTTATTATGGGGAAAGATCATACTGCGCACGGAAGAGCAAGGCATCCCTGGCTTACAGGTTCTGCCGGATGGTTTTATACTGCTGCTACAAAGTATATTCTGGGAATACAACCGGCTTACAACGGATTAAAAATTGATCCTTGTGTTCAGTCTGATTGGAAAGAATTTGAAGTAATACGAAAATGGCGCGGAGCTACATATAATATCAAAGTTAAAAATCCAAATGGTGTGGAAAAGGGAATTGAATCAATTACACTTAACGGAGAAAAAGTTAATAATATTATTCCTATTCAAAAAGAAGGCAGTGTAAATAATGTTATTGTATTAATGGGTTAATAAAAACTATTATATTTGAATCCAAAAAATTACTCTCAATGTGAGTGGAAAATTATGTTTAGTAAAACCTTAAAATATTTCTGGTTAATAGTTTTATCATTTCAATTCGCTTCAATTGCACAGACTAGAGAAGTTGTTGCATATTATCCTGAATGGGGTGTTGAACATAATTATTATGCAAAAGATTTGGAAAGAATCGGTTCTGCAGATAAGGTCACTGTTTTAATATATGCATTCTGTGAACCTAAACCGGATGCCGATGGAAATATTATCCCGGAATTTAAAAATGCGTATGAAGCTTACCAGCAGGTCTATACTTCTAAAATGAGTATTGACGGAGTGGCAGATGATTCAACTCAGCCGCTGCGGGGACAGTTTAATCAATTAAAAAAATTAAAAACCAGACATCCAGCATTAAGAATCTTACTTTCTATCGGCGGGTGGGGAGGTTCTAAATATATTTCCGATGCTCTTTTAACACCTGAACTAAGAGAAAAATTTGTTGACGAAGTAATTAACAGATACATTTTAGGCAATTTACCTGAAGTTAATAATGCCGGCGGTAAAGGAGTTGCTGCAGGCATTTTTGATGGAATCGACATTGATTGGGAATTTCCACTTAAAGGCGGCGCAGAAGGAATTCATAATAATAAGAATGATAAGGAAAATTTGACTGCGTTACTTGCTTTGTTCAGAAAGAAGTTTGATGCAATAAATCCGGCTTTAATTTTAACAGCTGCAATTCCGGCCGATAAACCAAATGTTGAAAATTATGATATCAAGACAGATCAGCAATATCTAAATTGGATAAATTTGATGACATATGATTTTCACGGAAGCTGGAATAAGGTTACAGCACATCATACCAATCTTTTATCTTCTCCTCAAGACTCTACAGATAACGGAATGGAACACTCTTTAGATAGGTCGGTGAAATATTTTATCGATTCTTTGGGTGTCAGCAGTTATAAAATTATTCCTGGCGCTGCTTTCTACGGTAAGTACTGGGTTGATGTTGATTCAGCTAATCACGGATTGTACCAGCCGGCAAAAGATTCTTCGGGAATATTTAAGGAAGGATTCGGTAATTATTATAACCTGCAGAATCTTGGATCAATGGGATATAAATATTATTGGGACACTTTAGCTTTGGCGCCATGGTACTATAATTCTAAAACAAAAGTATTCTGGACACTTGATGATCCTAAATCAATTTCATTAAAAGTACATTATGAAGGAGCATATAATTTGGGCGGCATAATGTGCTGGGAAATCAGCGGCGATGATTCTGCCGGTACTTTAATTAATACTATGAATACAGGAAAAATGCCCGACATCAAAGTTAATAATCCTCATTTAGGTGCAAGCAAGCCATTAATTGAAATAACAAGTCCAATTAACGAAACCAGTTTTACTATTGGTTCAAACGTTATTATAAATACAAACGCAATTGATAAAAATGGAACAATAATAAAAGTCGAATATTTCGGTGATGATAAATATTTAGGATATGATACTAAAGCTCCTTTTGACTGGGCCTGGTTTAATGTAAAAGAAGGCAAGCATAAAATTGTAGTGGTCGCAACAGATAATAACGGGAATCAAGCTATTTCTAAGCCCGTATATTTCATGGCTCGATAAATAAATATTAATTTTGAATAATTGAAGCCGGGAAAGGCTAAAAATTTCTCGAAGTATTTCGTTGTTAGTTTTTTTCTTTTAGTTTTTTAACGTACTGTTCCATTGCAAGAAGATATGAATTCCGTTTGACAAGTTTTTTAATCTTATCAATATTTTCTCTTGCCGTAATCTCACCTGCTTTAATTATTTCCTCAGCCTTATCAAAATCAGCCCACGAAAGTTTTTTCACGTTTGGACGAAGAATCAAATCAGCTTCCTGCAGCCTTAATTGAGACAGGTGGTAAGAAGTAATATCTTCAGTTCTATAAAGGATATCTAGAACGTTATTTGTAGGACGGACTATATTTAGGCTTCTTGTTACGTCGACAGCAAGTACTCTATCTGCTCCGATTTCTTTTACTCTTCCCACCGGCACACTTTCCGATGCGCTTCCATCCACAAGAAGTTTATCTTCAAATTCTACCGGGGGAAAAATTCCCGGTATTGCCGAGCTTGCTTTTAATGCGGTTCTAAAACTTCCATGTGTAAAATTTATTTCTTTCCCGGAAATTAAATCGGTTGCAATAGCTGAGAATTTGATTCCTAAAGATTCAATAGTTACATCCGGGATCATTTGATAAATGTCCTTTGTAACCGTATTATCAAAATATGAAAGGCGTCCCAGCGCTTTTATGGCATGAAGTCGTTCGCCGATGTAATTTATAAATTGTTCAAAATAATTTTTATCCGGATGATTTGTATTTTTATTTAAGGCATCTATATCTAGTAGTTCAAACTTAGGATCTTTTATAGCTTTAAAAATAAATTCTTCAACTTCTTTTGAATTGCCGAAGTAAGCATAAAGCCCTCCGGCAATTGAACCCATACTGCAGCCGGTAATAGCGCTAACCTTAATTCCTTCTTCATCCAGAACCTTAAGAACGCCGATATGAGCTAAACCCCTGGCGCCACCTCCCCCAAGGGCTAAACCTAATTTTGACATATTCAATCTCTTTCAAAAATATATTTAGGCCTGTCAAATAAACCTTAAGAATAAATCTTATCATTAACACCTATAATATATATTGATCTAAATTTAAATACTTAGTTTTTCTTTAATAATTTTATTTTCAAAAAGTTTAAAGGTTTATTTCAGTTATTTAATTTGTGACTTAACTTATAAATTAATACCTATTCTTTGATATTTAATCTTTACACTATATCATTCAAAAATATATGAAAAAGCAGATTTTTATAAGCCTATTTATTGCAACTATCATTTCGATGCTTAGCCTGGGGATAATTACTCCCATCCTTCCTTTATATGCAAAAAGTATGAATGCATCGAATATTCAATTGGGGCTTATCTTTTCCGGGTTTGCATTATCAAGAGGAATATTTGCTCCAATCATCGGACAGTTCTCGGATCAGCATGGTAGAAAAAATTTAATTGTAATAGGTTTAATTCTTTTTATTATACTTTCTGTTTGTTTTGTATTCGCTTCCTCTCCATTAACTCTTACTGTAATTAGAATTATTCAAGGGTTTTCTTCAGTTTTAGTAACACCTGTTACTCAGGCATATATTGGCGATATTACACCAAAAGGCAAAGAAGGAAAATATATGAATTTATTCTTCATGTCTTTCTTCGCCGGGCAGGCTGCCGGACCTTATTTAGGCGGTTATCTCACGGATCAATTTAATATACAAACTCCTTTTTATGTTATGGCAGTTTTATCGTTAATGGCTTTAGTGCTTATAATATTTTTTGTACCGGAAAGTTTAGCTGTAAAAAAGAATAAAAAAGAAGAAGCGCCTGTTTTCAAATCTCTTTCACCTGTTTTTAAAGATAAGCCCATGCTTGGCATTATGACGTACATGAGCACAAGAGGTTTTTACAGATGGGGATTTAATACCTTTTTTCCTGTCTTAGCAGTGAAATCAGTTTCAATGAGTACGACTAACATAGGATTAATTTTATCAGCTTATATGTTATCCGGTTCAATTGTCCAATATCCTTTCGGTCTTGCTGTTGATAAGTATCCCAAACAAAAATTAAATTTTATCTTGGTTGGCGGAGGGATAAGCGCAATTGCTATGTGCATATTTGCAGAATATAATAGTATACTGATGTTTGTTCTACTTACGGTTATCATGGGATTATTCAGTTCTGTTTCACGTGCTTCTGCTGTAGCTATAAGAACGGAAAGGGGAAGAGTATACGGAATGGGTTCCACTACCGGAGCATTCACATCTTCAATAAGTTTGGGGCAGGTGTTAGGTCCGATTGTTTTCGGATTAATTGCTGATATTTTTAATATTCCGGCAGCCTTCCTTTTCGGAGGACTGCTCGGTTTAGTTGGTACAATTGCAGCTTATTTCTTTTTAAAAATTAAAACAGATTATTAGAAATCAGATAGTCTTTATTTCACTCTTTCAGAGTTCTATGTCTTTATGTTATATTTTTTGTTACAATAATATCAGTCCTTCGAAATTCATAAATTGATTTTTTAAGAAAAAACCTCATTAAAAAATTCTTTCATTTTTTCCCATGAACGCTCATCCGCTTGTTTATTATAAGCAACTCCGCGGGAAGGATCGTTACCTGAATTCTTATTTGTAAATGCATGTACAGCTCCTCCGTAAATATCTATCTCGTAGTTGATGCCGGCATTTTTCATTTCATCGTTAAATTTTAAAACCGAATCAAGCGTTACTCCTCTGTCGTCAGCACCATGGCAGATAAGAACTTTACCTTTTATATTTTTTGCGTCATCACGATTTGGCGTATCAAGGTGCCCGTGAAAACTTACTACTCCTTTTAAATCAACACCGCTTCGAGCTAATTCTAAGGCGACACCACCGCCAAAACAATATCCCATAACAGCGATATTTTTTATGTCTGCAAATTCATTCTTTTTAATTTCTTCGAAAGCAAGATTCGCTCTTCTTCGCATTAATGGAATATCACTTCGATAAATTGTTGCTTGCTTTTTTGCTTCTTCAAAAGTAGTAGGGCGAACTCCTTTTCCGTATATATCTGCTGCAAAGGCCAGATAACCCAGCTGTGCGAGTTTTTCACAGAGCATTTTAACGTGATCTCCGATGCCGTTCCATTCATGCATTACAATTACAACAGGTCTTTTATTTTTTATTGATTTATCATAACACAAATAACCTTCCAATGCTGTTTCACCGTCTTTGTATTCAACATTTTGGCAAAGGATATTATCTTTTACATCAACCGATAACAAAAATGGAATAAACTTCGGCATCCTGATTTTCATTTTACACCTCCATTAAAAATATTTATTATGTAATAAATGATAATATAAAAGTGATATTTTTAATTTAATCCATAGCACAAAATATTTTCATTTAGTTTTATCTTGGAAGTTTGAAGAATGGACCGAAGAGGTAATTAATTATTTGTGGCCTTTGAAAAATTATAGTGAATCATTTCGAAGAAATCCGTCAATCGACGGATGACTGAGAAATCTTAACAAAAATTAAGATTTCTCCCTGCGGTCGGAATGACAATTCTTAAATTTTATAATTTTTCAGAAGTCTTTATTTATTAATACTGTGCTTTTTATTCCATTCAGCCGCTATAATTCTTTGTCCGTTAATATTGCCGGCTTCATCTGATGCAAGATAAATTGCAGCTGGGGAAATAACTTCCGGTTTGAGCAAATTACGTTTTCTATCCTCCGGAAAATTTGCGGGTATCATCCCGGTGAGCGTAGCGCCTCCGGGAAGTAAAACATTCAAGGTAATGCCTGTGCCTTCCAATTCTTGCGCCCAGATTGTACTCATTGATTCTAATGCAGCTTTAGAAGGACCGTATGGTGAAAATCCTTTACGTTTCATTGTCTCAAGATTAATGGAAATATTTATTATTCGACCGAACTTTTGTTTCAGCATTTGAGGAATAACTGCTTTCGTCATTAAGAAAGTTCCATTTACATTTGTATTAATAACCATTTGCCAGTTGTTTGAATCAGCTTCCCAGAATGGTTTTGGCTCAGTCATAAAAGATTCATTAACGAATTTCATTCCTCTGGCAGCATTATTAACAAGAATATCTATTCTGCCGAATTCTTTTAAAACTGTTTTAACTAATTTTTGTATTTCATCTGGTTTTGTAATATCTGTTAATATTGCTTTACCTTTAATTTCCATAGCAGTTTCTTCTATTTCCTTTTTCTGCATTGCTGCTGTTACAATAACGTCTGCACCTTCTTTTGCTATTGCGGCTGCTATAGCCTTTCCAATTCCTCTGCCTCCGCCGGTAACTATTGCAACTTTATTCTTTAATATTTCGGACATAAGTTTTTCCTTATACTCATCTAATTGAATTGTAACCGCCCGGCACTCCGTTTTTTGACAACACTATTTGCCATAACTGATTTATTCTTGCTCTAAAAGATCCGGCACTCGATACTAAAAAGTATTTCCACATTCTATAAAATCTATCATCATAATTTTGTTTTATGGAATCCCAGCTCCTGTTAAAATTTTCGAACCATGACAACAATGTTTTATCATAATAAGCACCGAAGTTGTGCCAATCTTCTATTACGAATAAACCCTCTATAGCTTTGCTAAGCTGTGGAATTGACGGCAGCATTCCATTTGGAAAAATATATTTATGAGTCCATGCATCAGTGCTTTTGCGGGATATTATATCACCTATTGTATGCAATAAAAAAAGACCGTCACCTTTTAAACAACGGTCTGCTACTTTAAAATATTCACGGTAGTTTTTGTAGCCGACATGTTCAATCATGCCGACTGAAACAATTCGATCAAAAGTTTCATTTATTTCCCGATAGTCTTGAAGACGGAATTCGACTGGTAAATCTTTGCATAATATTTTCCCAAGAGAAATTTGTTCTTTTGATACGGTTAATCCTACAACTTCAACATTATATTTTTCAGCAGCGAATTTACCAAATGCTCCCCACCCGCAGCCAATATCAAGAACTTTCATTCCGGGTTCCAGATAGAGTTTTCTGCAAATTAAATCTAATTTGTTTTCTTGTGCTTCATCTAGGTTTGAGGCATTCTTCCAGTAGGCACAGCTGTAGTTCATTCTTTTATCGAGCATATTTTTAAACAGTTCATTACCTAGATCGTAATGCCGTCTGCCTATAATAAATGCTCTGTGTCTTGCCTGCATATTTATCAGCCAGAATCCGGCAAGCTGCAATGCTATTTTGTAATTTCTTTTAACTTTATTCTGAAGATCGGCATGCAGAATCTTATAAATCATATCATCGAGCTTTTCAACATCCCACCAGCCGTCCATGTAAGATTCCCCAAGTCCCAATTCTACTTCAGTTATTGCTCTTTTATAGAATCTCTCATCATGAACTTGAATATCCCATGGACGGTTACCATTAATCTTTACATCTGCAAGATTTAATAATTTTTCTACAAGATTATGATATTTTGAATTTTTCATTTTCGTCTCCTAAAATTTTATGAGACAAAACTCATCATTAGGAAACAAATTAAAAACTTTTAAGTCAAAGAATGGTTGTTCAGTTCACAAATAAATTTTATATGTTAATTACTGAAGCTATGTATAATCCGAAAAACCAGTTATTGTCAGACTGAACCTGCTTACCAAACATTGGCATTAACCTAATTATATTAGGTATTACTGTAATTCAGTTTATATAAAAAAATTACAGTTATTAAAATTTATGCTAGTTAAAACATAGAACTCCTAACGGAGTTCATTTAAATTTAGTTTCTTCCTAGTTACAAACATATGACTCCTATCGGAGTCAATTAAAAACTCCATAGGAGTTTTATGTTTGTAAAAAGATCAAATGACAAAGAAACCGGCACTCCGTTAGGAGTGCAATGTTAAGCAGATTAGAATAAATAACAATATAATGTAACACAATAATACTTATATTTTCAAAAGTTAAGTTAACACTTATGTACTAACCGCAAAGAAGCTTGATCCGGTATCTTTATTTTTTACTAACTTCAGATGATGAATCAATTGCAGATCCCCGGTCTTCCGAAGGAATGCCTGCGGCAAAGCCCAGGATGACTTGGTTCAGCATGATAATTTCATAACTTCAGTTACTAATTAAGTGTACTAGTTTACATGAACTTCTTTTTCTTTATCATTTGTCTTTTTAGGCACAGTATGTAAGAATTCTCCGTATTCCATGGCTTCTTCCAATCTGCACGACCATACTAATTGATCTTTACCGTTCTTATCTTTCCAAACTGTTATATCGGGACATCCGTCGCACATGCTTTGATCACCGTTTGCCATAAAGTCTACAGGCTGGATAATCATGATTGACTGCATATGAACTTTCTTGAAGATTCTAAAAGGATTTGCAGCCAGATAGCCCATATATTTTTTAAAAGATGATCTTACAGCCTTATTAAACGGCCAGAGACTGAACATTGTTGTTCTGCCTGTGCTTAAAGTTTTTGTCGAAGCATAAGATAAATAACGGTCATATCTGTAATGATAAAATGTCATTACCATTTCGAGAAACTTATTGTTCAGGTATCCGAAAATTTTATCTTTATTTCCGATACGTTCGGTTAGAAGCCATTTAAAATCATCTGCTTTATGAGTGCCATTCAAAAAAGCTGCGGGTTTAAAATCCGGAAATTTCTTTCTGATTTCCTGAACAATATCCGGTGCCATTAAATTGGTCACTTCTTCTTTATTTGAATGATAATGTATTTCATCCCAGACTATTTTTTTATCGCCGGCATAAAAATCGTAAGGTAAATCGGGAGTAATATATCTGAATAAAATAAAGACCATTGTATTAACAATGTCGATATGTTTTTGCGCCCATTCAACTAATTCCGGAACGTAATGTAAAGTGTCGCCGTATACGGTTGAATTAAATGAGCATGAAATATTACCTTCTGCAGCGAGCATCTCGGCATAATGAAGCCTAAGTTCATTTAGCTCAAGTTCGTTTTTACCTTCCCATTTCGGACCACGCCCGCGTCCCTGCTTGCTGTCTATGTGAAATGTAAATCCGAAAACGCCGGCCTTCTTCAAATCATGAAGCAGTTCTTTAGTTAATGCAATACCGTTCGTATTTACTATTGGTTTAATACCGCGCGATTTTATTTCCGCAATAAGTTCAATAATATTTGGATAAAGTAATGGATCTCCGCCGGCAATTGATATGCAGTCTGTTTTTCTCATAGATTGAAAAACATCAAGTTCATGTTTTACAACTTCCATTGACTTATGAGAATCCTTAATGTTTTTCCTGTAACATCCGTAACAATTCAAATTGCAGCGGGCAGTAGGTTCAAGCCATGAAATACCGTTATCCGGTAAAGTCCAGGGCAGCCGGTATAACTCCGAAGGATCTACTATTTTCTTTTCCATATTAACTCCGTATGTATTATATATTTTTTATTTCAAAATTCTTGATTTATATGTATTCGGATGATCTAATATAATTTAAATTAATTAAACTTATCTTATTATTATCCCTAACTTTTTATATGAAATAGACTTACTAACCAAAATATTGTAATAGCTGATTTAATTTTCAATACCGTATTGAAAAAATATTGCTTGAATATGCAACAAATTATAATATAGGACAATAATTATACAGTGTAAGTTTAAATTTGATTAAAACTTATCCCCCCGCAAATTTTAACCGGTAATTAAGAATGAACTACTTTTTTATGAAGAGGTGATAAGATTAACCGGACTTTTTGCAAAAAATATTTAAAATTAATTTAGGAAAAAACTGGTTTTGTGAATCTACCTTTCGGTAAGCAGTTAGATCATAAACCGTTAAAACGGTTACAAATAAGGCCTTGTATCATTAACGCCGGGATTAATCCCGGCGTTAATAAAAAAACTCTATATAATTTAACTGTTTTAACAGTTTAAAATTTATGTAATATATTCCTTACAACGAATTAAAATAATTACGGGATAAATATGAAAATAAAGCGTTTGGGAAGAACCGGGCTTCAGGTAAGTGAAATTTGTCTCGGCACAATGACTTTCGGAAATCAATGCGATGAAAAAACTTCGTTTGAAATTCTTGACCGTGCATGGAATGCAGGTGTTAACTTTGTAGATACCGCTGATGTTTATCCGCTTCCTCCCGATCTTAAAACGGTTGGCGCAACAGAAACTATTATAGGCAATTGGCTTAATACGCATCCCGGCAGAAGGCATGAAACAGTTCTTGCTACAAAATGCAACGGTAAAATGGGTAATTCGCCTAACGATCAGGGCCTTTCCCGCCGCCATATTATGGATGCAATCGATGCCAGCTTAAAAAGATTAAAAACAGATTTTATTGATTTATACCAGGTTCACTTTTATGACGCTAACACCCCATTGGATGAGACTCTGCGTGCACTTGATGACTTGGTAAGATTGGGTAAAGTCAGGTATATTGGATGCAGCAATTATATGGCATATCAATTAACAAAAGCATTATGGATAAGCGATAAATTAAATATTGCAAGGTTTGATTGTGTTCAGCCGAGATATAATATATTATTTCGTGAATTTGAAAAAGAACTATTTCCGCTTTGCCGTGAAGAAGGAGTCGGAATAATAGTTTATAATCCTTTAGCCGGAGGATTTTTAACCGGAAAACACGACAGAACTAAAGAACCGGAAAAGACAGGGCGGTTTAATCTCGGCAATGCAGCAAAGCTTTACCGCGCACGCTACTGGCAGGAAGCGCAGTTTGATGCTGTTGATTCAATGAAAGAATTTTTTAAAGATAGGAGCAAACCGTTTACACAAGTTGCGGTTGCCTGGGTATTAAATCAACCTGCGGTTACATCCGCCATTGTTGGCGCAAGTAAACCGGAACATCTCGATGGAAGCTTACCAGCACTTGATTTGGTTTTAGACGAAGAAGAAATGGAATTTCTTGATAAAATTTGGTATAAGATTCCCAAAGTAAGCGATCCCAAATCTGCACTTAGGTAATAAAAACTGTGCTCTTTATAGACACCCGGTGTTTTAAAAACACCGGGTGTCTTGTACTTATCTAATTGGGAAAGATTATCTCAACCTATAAATATCTTTTCAAAAGCAACAAATTTTTAAACTTTAATATTGAAACTAAAGTCTTAACATACCATTTAAAACATGCGAAAATAATTAAAAATCGTCATTTATGGATTTTTGTTGAATTTTTTAATTGACAGTTATTCATTTTAATTTTAAGTTGAAAACCCTGTTTCTTAAGATTACAGATTATAACAGGTCAGAGCGGATGGTTATAAATTTGTTCTGAACTTTGCTAAAAGTATTTTCTATCGATTGTTACTGGTTGTAATGCAAAAAACTAAAAAAAAGTTAAGAAAAATAATTATTGCTGTTTTAGGTTTTACGGTTATAATAATTGGTATATTATTAATTGTTACGCCGGGCCCAGCCATTTTAGTAATACCTGCCGGTCTTACAATTTTAGCCTCAGAATTTCCCTGGGCTGAAAAACTCCTGGTTAAAATTAAAAGTAAATTAAAAAAGAACACACAAACCCAGTAAGCAGCTCGCCTTTTTTGAATTGGCCTCTTTAAATAAAAATTTAATTGTTTAAAAACTAAATTTTAATAGAACATTTACAATTTTGATATCATGCTCTTTTGAAAATTTTATAAACGGACATATTTTTTAATATTCGCATTAAACAAGTTAGGTCCCGCCGGTTTTCTTATCTTGATAAGATTCATACAAATTTTCATAAATAGTTAGACTGCCTAATATTGAACGTGTTACTTCTTTCAGTGTAATAAATCCGATTATATTATTCAATTTATTTACTACAAAAGCCGCTCCGGTATTAGATTGAACAAAAATATTATAAACCTGGTGTATGCTGTTGTTTTCACTAAAATATATAGGCTCGTGCAAGCCTTCCCTAATATCGAAGACTGAATTTTTTAAAGCTTCTATCAGAATTTCTTTAATATGGATTATACCGATGATATTTTCCGGGCTTTCGCTGTAAACAGGGTAGAAAGTACGTTTACTCTTTTCAATTTTTTTCAGCAGTTCATCGCGCGAATCATTAGCATTTAAAAAGGTTGTGCTCGAAATTGGAGTCATAATTGTAATTATGCTCTCACTGCCGATACTGTTTAATTTTTTTATAAAAATTTCGAGAGACGATTTATTCATATCAGCCCCCTATATCTATGCAACTAATTTGAGTCTTAATTTCTATTTCTTCTTGAATAATAATACATATCGCATGAATATTTGTTCCTATTATTTTGATGAACGGTTAATAAATCACATCTTCGGTTGTTAAAATAAACCTGAATTAGAAATAATAAAGCGTCAATTATTTAGAATTTAAAAATGCCGGAATTTTTTGGTAAGTTTAAGATAATTTAATAGTCAGGGATGATTAATAATTTGAATTTTCAACTTTAAACAATTACTTTTTTCCACGATTTTTAATTGAATTATTTTCAGAGACACATAATGAAATATCTTAAAGCTGGAATACCGGTTTTATTCTTATTTATACTTTTATTTACCGGCTGCAGAAATAATAATCTTGAACAAAAAGGAAGTCCGTCTTATATAGCATCCATCAAAGAATGGCATAAGAAAAGAATTGAAAATTTAAAAGAAGAGAATGGATGGTTGAATTTAGTCGGTTTGTATTGGTTAAAACCCGGTGAGAATAAATTCGGTACCGATCTTGGAAATGATATTGTATTTCCAAGGGGGATGGCACCGGGGGTTATCGGCACTTTTACTTTAAAGAATGGCATTGTTACCGTAAATATACAGCCGAATGCAAGAGTCTTCTGTAATAGTCAGCCGGTATCAGAAATGATCCTGCAGGATGATAATTCCGGAAATCCTACGGTACTTAGTCTTGGTTATTTAAGATGGTTTATAATTAAACGGGGAAATATGTACGGGGTAAGAGTGCGGGATTTGAATGCGCCGCTTTTAAGAGAGTTTAAAGGAATTGATACGTTCCCCATTAACGAAGATTGGAAAATAACTGCCGAATATGTCCCGAACAATCCGCCTAAGATTATTACCGTACAAAGTATTATAGGAACAACTGAAAAAGATACAGTAGCTTCATCACTTGTATTCTCAATAAAGGGTAGAGAGTTTCGATTGGATCCGCTTATAGAGGGAAATCAATTATTTATAATTTTTGCGGATGAAACTAACGGTGATGAAACATACGGTGCCGGAAGATTTTTATATGCCGATATGCCCGGACCCGATGGGAAAGTAATCTTGGATTTTAATAAGGCTTATAATCCGCCATGTGCATTTACGAAATATGCAACATGTCCGCTTCCGCCGAAACAGAATTATCTTCAAATTAAAATTACTGCCGGAGAAAAGAAGTACAGTGAATCAGATTGATAAAAAAATTATTTAAATTTAAATCGTAGACATATTGTAAAAATTTTTCTTTTACAGCTATCTGATTATTATCTTAGTATAGATAAATTAAGAAAAATTGATGTCAAATTTATAATATGGAGAAATTTGAATGGGAAAGTTTATTGAATATTATAAAGATTTTATTGAGTCCACCGAGATTAATTTGAGAGACATGAATGATGATTTTGCAAATACTTCGTATGCCCCGGGTAAGTGGTTAAGAAAAGAAGTGCTCGGCCATTTGATAGATTCAGCTGCAAATAATCATTCGAGATTCGTAAATGCTATTCTAACACAGGAATTAATTTTTGAGTCATACGATCAAAATGGCTGGGTTAAGATTCAGAATTACAAAGATTCATCATGGCAGGATTTAATTACACTGTGGGCAACATATAATAAACATATACTCCGTTTTATAGATGCGATCCCGGAAGAAATACTAAGCGAACCGAGAGACGAACACAATCTGGACAAAATCTGCTTTGAGAAACACCCGCCTGATGAGCCTGCAACCTTGGAATACTTAATTAACGATTATTTTGCTCACATGCAGCATCACTTTGAACAAATATTTTCTTAAATAGGTGATTTTATAAGGCTGTTGAAATTCTATAATACAAGCATCTCTAATATTTCATAAAAAGTTCCTGACCGTTTATCATATCCTGGTTGACGCCTCTTAAAGATTTAGTTAATTTATTAATGGTTTTTTAGATCTCTTTTTAATATAGAAATTTACAACCGCTGTTAATACCGGATTCTATTTTGGTCAATTAAAAATTTTATAAAATTATGTGTCTGGTTAATTCCTTAAATATTTCCATTCAAAAAAGGGAATAAATATGAACTCAGGTGAACAATGGCAAAAATCCGGACCCGGAATAGGTAAAGTGTTAAGGGACGATTTAAGTCATTTAAACTTCAAAAATGATTTAAATAAAGAATACAGGGACTTAAAAAAGTTTTACATTAATGAAGAGCAGAAAAAACGCTCGGAAAATATGAGCCGCGTAAAACGTTTTTTATTTGAAGCATTATGGATTTTGAAAAACATGTTTGTCCGGCTGACACCTTTGAGAAGGATTTTAATATTAATCGGTGTTATTTTTTTACTAAGCGGCAGAACAATCGAAGTTAATTCGGGACAAACAGTAACTAATAATCAAGGTATAATAGGCGGAATAATTATTTTATTCGTACTAATGCTCGAATTAAAGGATAAATTACTGGCAAAAGATGAACTGGAAGCAGGAAGAAAATTGCAACAGTCTTTGCTGCCGGAGCAGAATCCGTTGGTTCCAGGCTGGTCGGTCTGGTTGTTTACAAAATCTGCAAACGAAGTGGGAGGAGATCTTGTTGATTTTCTTAAGATTAAAGAAAAAAGTATTGGAGTAGTAATTGCCGATGTTGCGGGAAAAGGTTTAAAAGCTGCATTACTAATGGCAAAGCTGCAGGCAACTATTAGAGCTTTAGCGCCGGATTATGAGTACTTATCCAATTTCGGCTCAAAGCTTCATGAGATTTTTCATCGCGACAGTCTTCCAGGCCTGTTTGCATCTATGTTATATGCCGAATTAATTCCGGATACCGGTCAATTGCGTTTTATTAATGCAGGTCACTTACCCCCGATTCTAATAAATAAGGAAGGTATTTCCGAGTTGATGAAAGGCGAACCGGCATTAGGACTAATGGATAGTTTTAAATATTCCGAAACAATGCTGAATTTAAATTCCGGTGATATTTTTATAGCTTATTCTGATGGTGTTACGGAAGCGCAAAATGAAAATGAGGAATTATTTGGAATGGAAAGATTGATAAACTACCTGCCGAAGATAAAAAATCTTAATGCGGGAGAAATGGGCAGGGCGATTGTGGATGAGATAGATTACTTTTCCGGCAACGCTCCTGCCTCAGATGATGTTTCTATTGTAATACTTAAGCGCTTGTAAACCGAAGAGATTAAGGGTATCTCAAATTTAAATCAATATTTATAATAATTTTTGAACTATTAAATTATTTCCGCCGGCTTCTTTTTCTCATCCCTTCGCGTTTTGGTAGTTTTTCATTATTGTATTCAGGGAAGATGTCTTCTACAATTTCTACTTTTGTGTCTTCTTCTTTAGCTTTCCCGTTTCCTTTTTTATAAGAATTTATTGCCGCATTTACTCCGGCTTTAAAGCTAATAATTTCCTTCTCGACTTTTTCAACAGGGGCCAGATATGTTCCCGCAGAATATTTATCGATTAATGCAACCAATTGTTCTGCTTTTAGAACCAAGTCGTTCGAAAAAGCTTTTGCTTTATCAAGTATATCTAATTCTTTTTGTTTAGCCCTCTTAATCGAGTTATCAATTTGTTCATTTATTTTTCTTCTGAATTCTTTTCCGCTAAAAGGACTTAAAAGGAATGTTATCGAACTTCCGACCAAACCGCCTAAAATAAAAGCGCCTACATAACCGTTAACTTTGTTTTTATTCATATTTCCTCCCCGGGTTTTTCTGAATTTATCCAAATAAATAATTCTAAAGTTTATTCACAAATACTATAATAAATTAAAATTAGTTAATCAATGGGAAGTTTTAGTTTCAATAATTAAGATGCTTTTTAAAATTTTAACTATAAAATACGTTGCTGATGGTTTAATTAACATAAAAATCCATCCTTAATTAAGTGAAATTAATTTTTCTAAAATTGTAAATTATTAATTTATTTTCAAAGGTAAATTAGTTAAATTTGGATAAAATGTTGAAAAATAAATTCAGCTTAATTTTAAAATTTAAGCTATGTCCATTACATAATAGATTTTAATTATTCTTTCTGCTCTTTGAAATTTGTTTATTAAAAAAGTTATATAGATTAAATTGAAATATTGAATATTACGGTCGATTTAAAAAAACTTGTTATTTGCCTTTAGTAATATTGTAAAATTATAAAAGACCATGGTTTTATAATTATAAATTATCAACGTTATACCTTTAATTGTCAGCTTGCCTGAGTTATTATTGCAAATCTATTATATCATTAAAAATTAACCTAAAATTTTTTTGATAAATTGTAAGATTATTTATTAAATAAGGTTATTAATATTATTTGCTGTTTCAACTAAATCCATATGCATGCAATTCATTAGATTCAAATTAAAGAGTCCAGATATAAATTTTTGCGCTGCAATTTCTTTAATAGGAGAATTAAATGAAAAATTTTTATCTTAAAATTATTTCTGTGTTAATACTATCCGGTAGCTTCTACTTTTCTTTTGGAGTAAGAAAATCCAATTACTTGAATAAATCGGAAATAAATAAACAAACGCAAAGTGTAAAAGTTATTTATACTTCACCATTGCCGGGGGCATTATATGTAAATGCAAAAAGCAGCATAATAATTCGTACTAGGGAATTAATCGACCGCGCCAGCATTAATACGCCTTCTCTTTTTGTTGTTATAGGATCTATTAGCGGCGAGCATCTAGGAAGTGTAATCCTTGCAGATGATCAAAGAACGGTAATATTTAAACCCTCGGTTGAATTCAAACCGGGTGAAGTGGTTAGTGTAAAAATAAATGATGGATTGTTGACCAATTCGGGGTTGCCGGTAAATGATACTAGTTTTCATTTTACAATATCTAATAATAAGAATATTCCAATTATCCAGAAGAGTATAAATACAAACATTAATAGTAGTTTTCATAAAGTAACTAATATAAATGATCTGCCTTCGGATTTCCCAACTCTTACTGTAGCAAAATCTAATAATCCTTCCGGGGGCTACATATTTTTAGCTAATTATGCAGTTTTATCAACAAAATATGGGAAATATATAATTATTGCAGATAATAACGGAACTCCGCTTTATTATAAAAGTATAGCTCAGAATTGTTATGATTTTAAATTACAGCCAAATGGTTTAATAACCTATTATAATTTATATACAAAACAATTTTACGGAATGAATACATCTTTCGAAACTGTTGATACTTTACTTTGTGGGAATGGCTACCAAACAGATTTGCATGAACTTAGAATTTTACCAAATGGT
>CAZCFZ010000040.1:0-6219 GCA_964498065.1 uncultured Ignavibacteriaceae bacterium | reverse complement strand
ATTCAATTACGGAGGTCACTAAAAACGATAGTTTGGTATTAGAAATAGATTTACCGACCGACATAATGAGTTATTTAAATACACCGACCAACATAGAGAGTTATAGAGCTTATAAAATCCCGATGGCATTTTTGAATTCCCCAATGGGCGGAGAAAAGTGGCAGGCAAACTCACAACATATTATAAAATGGGAATCATCCGGTGTTGATTCTTTAAATATTGATTATTCAATAAACGGCGGTAAAAACTGGAACTCTATTGCAAAAGCGATACCGGCGGATTCCGGGTATTTTGATTGGCTTACACCGAATATTAATTCCGGCAGTTGTAAAATTAGAATTTCCGTTGCAGACCATAATGGTTATGCAGATACAGTTCAAAGTGATTCTAATTTTACAATAGAGAGTCTCCAAACTGTAGTTTCAAGTCAGGATATTCCGAATACTTATAAATTAATGAATAATTACCCTAATCCGTTTAATCCTACAACAATAATTAAATATTCTTTACCGGTTGGAAGCAGAGTAGAAATAACCATCTATAACACTTTGGGGCAAGTTGTTGAAGAGCTTATTAATGGGAATGAAACCAGAGGTTTACATCGGGTAATTTTTAACGGTGATAATTTATCTTCCGGAATTTATTTCGATTCGATGAAAGCTGTGTCGTTAGACGGTAAACGAAGTTTTTCAATTACTAAGAAAATGGTTTTAATCGAATAATATCAAATGGCAGTATGGTGAATGAAGAATTGTAGGTTTTATCCTTAAAATGTTAACTGTGTTAGGAAATGATGTTTTAATATTCCGTTTATTCAGCATACATAAGCACAAATAATTTATCTTTATTTCGCTTATAAATAAATATTGTTATACTAAATTTTTAGAGTTGAGTAAACATGACAATAAAACATTTTGGTGATAAAAACATAGTTCAAATTAGAATCGCAAGGCCAACAGATAAACTTGATGAAATAAAACGATTTTACGGTGAAGGACTTGGATTACCCGTCGTTGGCTCCTTTGGAAAACATGAAGGATATACCGGAGTTATGTTCGGGCTTCCTGATCATGATTATCATCTTGAATTTACACAGCATGAAAACGGCAGTCCGTGCCCGTCACCCACAAAAGATAATTTGTTGGTTTTTTATCTGCCCGATAAAAATGAACAGGAAAAAATTGCGAATAACCTCTTTTCATTAGGTTATAATTCAGTTCCCCCGGAAAATCCTTATTGGAAGGAAAAGGGAATTACAATTGAAGACCCGGACGGCTGGAGAATTGTATTAATGAATACAAAAGGAATATGACTTAATAATTCCTTATTAATAAATTTTTTATACTGTTTCTGCTATTCTTCTGAAATGAAATCCGTAAACTGCAAATGTCATTGCCAAAGAGAATTTGGCCGGGTGTTTCAGTAAACTGAATATAAAAAGCCGCCAAAAATATCTTTTCCCTTTTTCAATTATACCAAGTATAAAGACGAGCTTAATAAAAGCTTTCACTTCCTGAATGTTAATTTTAGCCGAATCCCATGAAGGCAGTTGATATTCATTCAAAAACTTTTTTATTCGTAAGTAATATTCCCTTGGAGAATAAATTGTATCCAGTATTTTTTTGTAGCCGCCGATTAAATCCCGGTAATTCATTTTGGGTATGAAGTTTATCGATCCGTCCATATTATCGCCGCTGAAATTTTCCAGCATACGGTTTTCGGATTTTAATCTTTTAAATAATTTAGTTCCTGCCGGTGCATTTAATAATCCCACCATTGCGGAAACGATTCCGCTTTTCTGTATAAAGTTTATCTGCTGATCAAATACATTTTGCTTGTCATTGTCAAAGCCCACAATAAATCCTGCCGAAACTATCATCCCTTTTTGCTGAAGTTTGTTTACTGAATTTATAAGATCTCTTTTTCTGTTTTGAGATTTGCCGCATTCTATTAAGCTTTCATCATTTGGCGTTTCAATTCCCACAAAAATACTTCCGAATCCGGCCTCCACCATAAGATTTGTTAACTCTTCATCATCAGCTAAGTTTATTGAAACTTCCGTGATAAATTTAAAAGGATAATTTCTCTCCTTTGACCATTTAATTATTGCCGGAAGAATTTCCGACTTTAACTTTCTCTTATTCCCGATAAAGTTATCATCAACTACCGATAGACCTCCGCGCCAGCCCTGTTCATACAATTCATTCAACTCTGCCAAGAATTGTTCTTTACTTTTCGTCCTTGGTTTCCGTCCGTTCAGCATTGTAATGCTGCAGAATTCACAATCATAAGGACAGCCGCGTGAATATTGAATACTCATAGATGCATATTTCTTTTTGTCAAGTAATTCCCACATCGGTATTGGTGTTGATGAAATATCAGGAAATTCTTCAGATGAGTAAATATGTTTAGGCGTTCCGTTAATTAAATCATTTATAAAAAGAGGAAGAGTTATCTCCGCTTCATTTAAAACAAAATGATCGATTCCCAAAAAATCCTGGTATTGTGTTGTGCATAAAGGTCCGCCGGCTACAATTTTTACTCCTAATTTATTGCATCTTCTAACAACCTCCTTGAAAGATTTAATGTGAACATTCATTCCGCTTAAAAATAAATAATCCGCCCATAACAAATGTTTATCTTCCAGTCTTGAAACATTCATATCGATTAACTTCTTTTCCCAATCTTTAGGCAGCATTGCTGCGACTGTAATCAATCCAAGCGGCGGTTCAGCCGATTTTTTAGATACGAACTTTAAAGCATCGTGAAAACTCCAGAAAGTGGATGGGGTTTCCGGGTATACAAGTAGTATTTTCATTCTTAATCCCTTTTATTAATTCAGCGGAAAGTCGTCGTAAAAATTTTTTAGCATGTTCATGTTTTTATAAAACAGGAAGATTTATTTTAGCTTTTCAATAATGCAAAAAATTATTATTATGTTTTGTAAAAGTATTGTAAAATATTTAACCGGTGATTTGTTCTTTTCATTTTAATACAAGATATTTAGTCAAGAATTATTTTTAAGAAAGAAATAAGCTCCGTAAAGTCGGGGATTGGAATATGAAGAAAAAGCATTCACTCTTTTATCACATAACGATATTTGTAATTGCACAGCTAGCATGGCTTTTACTGCTCGGTATCTGGATTTACTGGTATGTAACTAATTATATAATTTTTAAGAAAGTCGGGGAAAAGCTATCGCCTCAATTTATTTATAACGGCACAAATATTTTCCCTTTTGTCGGCGGACTTATTTTACTTGTAGGAATTGCCTTCAGCATGTCTTTAATATTCCGCCATCTTAATGTTCAGCTAAAGCTGAACAAGCTTTACGATAATTTTATTGCCAATATAACCCACGAACTTAAATCGCCGTTATCATCAATTCAGCTTTATCTTGAAACTTTAAATTCAAGGGATGTTCAGCCGGAAAAGCAAAAAGAGTTTATAGATCTTATGATGAAAGATGCGAGCAGACTGAAAAATCTTATAAATTCAATACTCGAAATTTCCGCACTCGAAAAAAAGAAAGTTGCACACAGCTATCAGTTATATGAAGCCGATTCGCTTATTAAAAAAATTATTGAAGAATCTGTGGAACAATTTAAACTGTCTCCGGATTCTATAAAGATTGAAGGTAAATCGGATTGTAAATGCGTTGTGGATAAAAATGCACTTAGAATTGTAATGAATAATTTAATAGATAATTCTATTAAGTATTCAATCAATCAGGTTGAAATAAATTTAAAAATTAGCTGTGCATCAAAAAAGTTTATAATTGATTTTTCGGATAACGGTGTAGGTATTCCCGCCCCCGAACTTAAGAAAATATTTAGCAAGTTCTACAGGATTTATGATGCGGATATTCCTAACGTTAAAGGAACCGGCTTAGGGCTATATTGGATCAGGGAAATAATAAAAACACACGGCGGAAAAATAACCGCCCTAAGCGAAGGCAAGAATAAAGGCACGACATTTAAAATTGAATTACCTGTATATCAAAATTCGAAAAAAAGATTTCTTAATAAGCTTTTAAAAAATACCGGGCAGCAAGAAGAACTCACGGAAAATAAGGAAGTTGAAAATTATGTCGAATAAGGAAAGTATTTTATTGGTTGAAGATGAGGAAACTCTTGCCTTGGGATTGGAATATAATTTAACCGAGGAAGGTTATAATGTTGTTTGGGCCAAGGATGGGAAAGAGGCTGTTGAATGTTTTAATTCCCGGAAATTCGATTTAATAATTCTCGACATAATGCTTCCGTATTTAAATGGTTTTGAAATTGCCGAGAGAGTAAGAGAGAAGGATCCTCAAATGCCCATTTTAATGTTAACGGCAAGAACCGGCGTTGCAGATAAAGTGAAAGGATTGGAACTCGGGGCCGATGATTATATGACAAAGCCGTTTCACTTAAAAGAACTTTTGCTCAGAGTAAAAGGAATGCTTAAGCGTAAACTCTGGTATAAATCTATTCTATCGAACCAGACCGTTTATAAGTTCGGAAATAATGAGATTAATTTTGAAAATCTCGATTGTTTAAGCGGAAGTAAAAAAATTCGTTTAACACAACATGAAGCAATGGTACTTAAATATTTAATTGAGAATAAGGGAAAGATTGTTTCACGCAAAGAGCTGCTGGAAAAAGTCTGGCACATGAATCCTGAAATAGAGACCAGAACAGTTGATAATTTTATTGTAAGGCTTCGAAAATATTTTGAACCGGATCCCGCAAACCCGGTTCACATACTTAGTGTAAGAAGTGCCGGTTACATGTTTACCGAATAAATTTTGTGAAAAAAGTAATTTTCAATGAATTATAAAATTTTTGCCCTCCTTTATATCTTTTCCGAAATGATCCCTGTACATTTTTTTATATTTTTCATACAAGCTATCCGGAAGTTTTTTCCCGTTTATTTCCATCTCATGTGAATTTAATTCCATATCAAAATCATCATTTACATTTTTAATATATCCGTCTTTCACTAATTCTTTTCTCACATCTTTCATAAAACCTCTAAGCTCATCTAATTTTTTGTCCAGTCCTTTTAATTTTATTTTCAAGTTTTTCATTTTCTCATCTAACTTTGAAAGATCCACTTTTATATTAAATTTATGATTTTCTAATTCCTTCTGCATTTTTTCCATGTCTCTGTTAAACTTATCAGAATCAAAATTCATTTTGTCAAATTTCATGTTTTTTAACTTCTCTTCTAATTTTTTCATTCTTTTTTCAAATTTATCGGAATCGAAATGGATATTAATATGAATGTCTTTTAACTTTTCAAGACTGCATGCCATCTTTTCCATTTCATGCTGAAATTGCTCATTATTAAAAACAGAGTCGCCCAAATCAAAGTTCATTTTATGTAGGTTTTCTTTCATTTTTTCCATTTCATCCCTAAGCTTTTTATGATCAAAGTTAAAGTGAAAATTTTTGCCTGAAAACATACGTGGAGTTCTGCTTATCTCCCCAATATTGTCGTAAATAAGATCACGGTATTTATCAAATTGAGCTTTGGGGATTTCAGTACCATTTCTAAAAATTTGACTTATGCTGTCTTGATCAAAAATAACCTGCCAGTGATTATCCCGGCCATTACTCTGTTCATAAAAGGAAAAAGTTTTGTTATTACTTTTATCATAATTCTGATTAAGCTCAGATTTCTTCATACTTTCTTCTGCAGAAGATGCGCATGAGTAAAATATAAAAGCAGAGATTATTAATAATAATCCCGAAAAAGATAGAAATTTAATCTTGTTAACTTTTCCAACCGTAGAATTAAAATTCATCTTAAACCTCCATTTAGTTTATAATTATGAATGATTTCCAGGATAAAATCTGTAAAGCATGAAGAGATATTTTATTCCCTATTTTTATTGTTTCGTTAGTTAAGACGAATGCATTTTGTATTAGTTTTGGATTAATTATCAGTAATACATAAATGATATGTATCCGTGATGAATGGTAATTCTGAGGGACTAAAAATAATTGGTCTTGATGAATTATATGTGCTATAAAATGAATTAAATGTTGTAGAAAAAAATATTCTGATTGGATATTATAACAAATGAAAATTCTCCCCTTGTCTTTTCTTTATTAAAAAGAATATTAGCAGTTAAGATATTTTTAAAAATGATCTGTACCAATTATAATAATTTTATTCAAATTATATAAAACCATACAAGGATGGTTGTTAAGTAAAATAGTTTTTAACGTT
>CAZCFZ010000039.1:0-35976 GCA_964498065.1 uncultured Ignavibacteriaceae bacterium | reverse complement strand
AAATAAAAAAATTCTGAAAAATTTATCATAATCTAATCTTTTTAGTACCGAAGGCCGGACTCGAACCGGCACGAGGTGTGAGCCCCACTGGATTTTGAGTCCAGCGCGTCTACCAATTCCGCCACTTCGGCAAAAGTCGATTGTTTTTTAAAAGAACCGTAATAATTTCGCCGTCAAAATTACTAAAGTTTAAAGTTCTAAGCAAAAAAGTTTATAAAACAAATGTAACGACGCATCAATTGCTTCTAAGTTTTATGTTATATCGATACGGGAATTAATTATTCAGTAATATTTTATTATTTTACGAATAATTATGATTTTAAAAACTAAATTATCAAAATAAATTCACTCGAATAATAAAATTTTGTATTGCAGATTTTAATAAACGGTGTCTAAGAGGATTCAAAACTGGCTAATGCTTCTTCAAGTGTTTTGTAAGTTTGAAAAACTTTTAAAGTACCAACTATGTCCATTAACGCCGAAACTTCCGCATTAGGCATTACTAACCGAAACTCACTTCCTATCTTCGCCATATTTTTAAGTGCAACTACAAGAGCACCGATAAAGGTCGAATCAATAAATTCGCATCTACTAATATCAACTATTACCTTTTTGAAGCGTAATTCATAATCATCGGCTAATATTTTTCGCAGATCACCGGCTTCTTTGAATGTTGCACGGGTAAGATTTGATGTTTCGACTATTATATCCCTTATTACTTTTCTTTCGAAATCAGCCATTTTGAACCCCGAAAAATTTTTTCTTTAGTTACAACTAAAATATTAAATAATCTGAACTTTTAACAATAATAATGATTCTCTTTATTTAATTGAATTCCCTGCAAAGACAAGCTAAAAATTTAGTTATTAAACTAACATTATAACCGTTTTTATGCAACAATAAAGAAAATTAAAAAAGCTTTCTGTAAAACAGGAAATAAAGAAAATCAACTTACATTTATTTGAGTGAGTTCCTTTATTTATGTAATTTTGCACTTATTCTTTTATTATTCAATTTAATTTTTACTAAACTCATGGAAAAAACAAATAGTCGAAAAGATAATTCGGTTGATAAACCGAAAAATTTTATAAGAGAGATCATTGACGAAGATATGAAAATAGGGAAGTGGGACGGCCGCGTTCATACCCGCTTTCCCCCGGAGCCTAATGGATATTTGCATATCGGGCATGCTAAATCTATTTGTTTAAACTATGGAATTGCAAAAGATTATAAAGGTAAATTTAATCTTCGCTTTGATGATACAAATCCTAGTAAGGAAGAACAGGAATATGTTAACTCAATAATAGAAGACGTTAAATGGCTGGGAGCAGACTTTGAAGATAGAATTTTATATGCTTCGGATTATTTTGACAAGATGTATGAATATGCTGTTAAACTGATTAAAAAAGGGAAAGCATATGTAGATGATCTTTCTGCAGAAGAAATCCGGAATTACCGCGGAACTCTTACGGAACCCGGGAAAGAAAGTCCATACAGAAATCGCACAATAGAAGAAAACCTGGAACTATTTGAGCAAATGAAAAAAGGCAATTTTCAAAATGGGGAAAAAGTCCTTAGAGCAAAAATAGATATGGCTTCACCGAATTTGAATTTACGCGATCCAATTATGTACAGAATTGTTCATTCTGAACACCACCGACAGGGTAATAAATGGGTTATTTATCCTACATATGATTGGGCTCATGGTCTCGAGGATTCCGTAGAAGGAATTACTCATTCAATTTGTACACTGGAATTTGAAAATCATCGACCGCTTTACGACTGGTTCTTAAATGAACTGGAGATTTATCATCCTCAGCAAATTGAATTTGCCCGGCTGAAATTAAATTATACTTTAACGAGCAAACGTAAATTATTACAATTAGTTCAAGACGGATATGTAGACGGGTGGGATGATCCGCGAATGCCTACTATTTCCGCTTTAAGAAGAAGAGGATTTACTCCTGAATCAATAATTAATTTTTCAGAGATAGTGGGCGTGGCAAAACGCGATGCTTTTACAGATATTGCCTTACTTGAATATGCAGTCCGTGAAGACTTGAATAAACATACACAGCGTGTTATGGCTGTTTTAAATCCTCTGAAAGTAATAATAACGAATTATCCTGAGAATTCGGTAGAAGAATTGGAGGCTGTTAATAATCCGGAAGATCCTTCAATGGGCACTCGTAAAATTACCTTTACAAGGGAATTATTTATTGAACAAACAGATTTTATGGAAAATCCTCCCAAAGGTTATCATCGTTTAATTCCAGGCGGAGAGGTACGGCTGCGGTATGCATATATAATTAAATGTAATGAAGTAATAAAAAATGGGGACGGTGAAATAGTTGAATTACACTGTACTTATGATATCGATACTAAAAGCGGTACCGGCACAAGCAATAAAAAGGTTAAAGGGACAATTCACTGGGTTTCCGCAGAACATGCGTTAAACGCCGAAGTAAGATTGTACGATAGATTATTTACTATTGAAGACCCTGGTACTGAAGATAGATGGTTAAATTATATTAATCCAAAATCATTGGACATTTTACCAGATGCTTTGGTAGAACCATCTGTAAAAAACTCCAAGCCCGGCAGCAGGTATCAATTCGAAAGATTGGGATATTTTTGTGTAGATATTAAAAATACAACAGATGAAAAATTAGTTTTCAACCGTACGGTTACTTTAAGAGATAGTTGGTCAAAAAACACAAAAAAATAATTTTATTTGATATTTTCCAAAGCACGGTTAATTCTTCGGAGGACTTCATCTTTTCCGAGGACATAAAGCATGTCAAACATTCCGGGGCCGGTACTCATACCCGATACGGCTAATCGCAGAGGATGAATTAGTTTCCCTTTACCAACATGTAATTCTTCAGCTATTTTTGCTAATGAATTTTCATAATCTTCCTTTGAAGGGCTTTCAAACTTAGAGAAATTTTCTTCCAACTTTCTAAGATAATCCGGTGATTCAGGCTTCCAATTTTTTATAATTGCATTTTGATCATATTCTTTTGGTGCTTTAAAAAAGTAAGGACTTTTAAATATATAATCATGAACAAAAGACACTCTTTCTTTCATCACATCAATTACTTGAATAAGATAGTTATCGCTATAATTATTATCCTTGAATTCTGTAACTGCGAGAGCATCTTTTAACATCGGCAGAATTTCTTCATTTGATTTTTTTCGAAGATGTTCGGCATTAAGCCAGTTTAATTTTTCAAGATCAAAAACCGAACCGGATTTATTAACCCTCTCCAAGTCGAATGCTTCAATTAATTCATTTAAATAATAAAATTCTTTATCATCACCCGCATTCCAGCCGAGTAATGCAACAAAATTTATTAAAGCTTCTTTTAAAAATCCTTTCGCTTTATAATCCTCAACAGCCACATCACCCTGTCTTTTACTTAATTTTGATTTATCCGGATTTAATAAAAGCGGCAGATGTGCAAAAACCGGCTTTTCCCAGCCTAAAAAATCGTAAAGAAGAATATGTTTAGGCGTGGAAGAAAGCCATTCTTCACCGCGAATAACATGGCTTATTTTCATTAAGTGGTCGTCAATTACATTTGCAAGATGGTAAGTAGGAAAGCCGTCGCTTTTTATTAATACCTGATCATCTACATTATTACTATTGAACTCTACTTTACCGCGTACAGTATCATCAAAAATAATTTTTTGATCCGGTTCAACATTTAATCTTACAACGTGAGGCACGTTGCCGGATAGATTATTTTCAATTTCATTTTGGGTTAAATGGAAACAATGCTTATCATATTTTGCCTGGGGTAATTTTTGACGCTGCTGCTCTTTGCGCAGATTATCGAGCCTTTCAGGTGTACAAAAACAATAATAAGCCTTTTTTTCGGAAATAAGTTTTTGAGCAAATTTATGATAAAGCTCCAAGCGTTGAGACTGCATATAAGGACCAAAATCACCGCCGATATCAGGCCCTTCGTCATATTCAAGACCGCACCATTTAAGTGCATCTATCAAATTTTCAACAGCTCCTTCAACATAACGGCTGCGGTCAGTATCTTCTATTCTTAAAATGAATTTTCCGTTTTTGCTTTTTGCAAATAAAAAATTATAAAGTGCCGTACGCAAACCGCCGACATGTAAATATCCTGTTGGGCTTGGTGCAAATCGTACTCTTGGTCTCTCGCTAATCATAAACTTAAAAACTTAGTAGTTAAACATTAGAAATTATTTAAGCTGGTTTTATCTTTTCATTGGAAATAATAAGATGTGCTCCGGCTATGAACACCATTTTAATAAATAGTCTGCCGGAATAGTAAAATTAGAATTAAAAATATTTCAAAGCTTGTTTTATTTTTTTACAGTTTTACAAAGATAGATTTAACTAACTTTGATTTTATTCTCCGTATAGTATTTTACTTTCTCAATAAATTCCTGGCTGTCAATCGGTTTCGGTATATAATCTGTTGCACCCGCCTCAATACATTTTTCTCTATCGCCTTTCATTGCGAAAGCCGTAAGTGCTATAATTGGTGTTTCTTTATAATTAGGTAATTGTCTTATTTTCTCCGTAGCTTCAAAACCGTTCATAACAGGCATTTGCATGTCCATCAAAATTAAGTCAAAATACTGTCTTTTAACTGCTTCTACCGCTTCAGCGCCGTTTTCAACTACAACAATTGAATCAAAGTTGTTTTTCTTTAGTAGTCTGGTTACAATAATTTGAGAATGCTTATAATCTTCGACTAATAATATTTTTACGCCTTCTTTTTGTTTATATACTTCTTCCGGAGTCGACGGTTCATCAAAACTATTAATCATTTGAGTAATAGTATCGGAAAGTTCTTCTATATTAGTACTTCTTTTTTCCAAAAGATCCGCAAACAGCCCGTCAATTTTCTTTAGATCATCTTTATAGTTTTCTTTCCCTGTGTAAATAACAATAGGTAATTTTGCAAAATTTGGTTTTGATTTTATTATTTTTATCAGATCAAATCCGTTTATTTCAGGCATATCTAAATCTATAATAGCTATGTCCAATTGCAGCGAATCCAGTATTTTAATAACTTTTGCCGGGTGTGATTCTGCTATTGAATTATATCCTGCCTGATCTATAGTTTCTTTAATCAAATTTAAAGTTGGAACGTCATCATCCACAATTAGAATATTGGAATCTTTTTTGAGCTTATAACTCATAAGAACTTCAACCAAATTTTTGTATTTAATAGGCTTAACAAAATATTCAACCGCGCCTAATAAAAATGCTTTTTGTTGTTCGGCTTCAACAGAGCAGACAATAACCGGTGTATTCTTTGCGTTTTTATGTTCTCTTATTCTTTTCAATAAATCAAAACCATTGGTATCAGGTAAAATAATATCCATCAGAACTGCAAGAAAGATTTCTTTGTCAATGGCTTTTATTGCTTGTTCAGCGGAATTTACTATCGACGGTACATAACCCCATTTGTTTAAATAATTGCTCAAAAGCTTTGAGGTTGCGTAATCATCTTCAACTACCAGGACTTTATTCCTTTTGTCCGATTTCGGCAGCGAGACAATTTGCTTTTCTATAGCTGATAACGGTTCAATGCCGATTGAAAAATTATAGGTCGTTCCTTTCCCGATCATACTCGTTACCGAAATTTCACCTTTAAGGAATTCGATATATTTTTTTGTTAAAATTAAACCTAAGCCGGATGAACTGCCGACCTGATTATTGCTTAGCTCAGTCAATGCAAACGGTTTAAATATATCTTTAAGTTTATTTGATGAAATCCCGTTACTGGAATCTGCAATTCTAAAATCTAATTTTCCGTTTGAAGAGGAGGAAATTGATAGAGAAATTTTACCCCTTTCGGTTAACCTTAGAGAATTAGTAAGGATATTAATTAATATATATCTTAATTTTTGAGCATCTAATTTTACAGTCGGGGGCAGTTTTTTTTCAATATTAACAATAAACTCTACTTTATTCTTTGTGATTTTATCCGAGAAAATATTTATTACTTCGTCAATGAAATTTTTCAAGTCAATGTTTGATGAAGTTCCTTTACTCTGCCCGGAATCTATCTTTGCCAGGTCAATTAGATCATTTATTAAAGACAATAAGTTAAACGCGTTGTCTTTTAATGTTGAAACATATTCTGCTTGGGAAGAAGTAAGATTATCTTCATTAAGCAGTGAAGCAAAGCCCATTATACTATTTGTAGGTGTTCTAAGTTCATGAGCAATATCTGTAATAATCTCACTGGTCGCAGCGCCGCTGCTTCCGTTATTCCGCATCCATAGGTTTAAAAAATTTCCAATTGATTCACCGATTAATTTAAGATTGTCCAGATCTACATTTATAAAAGGAGTTTTTTTCGCAACTTTTAATAAAGCATCTTCATTACCGTTAAGTTTAATAAATAAACAGCCCTCATAAACAATATATTCCGATGCCAAAATTTCACAATCGACATTTGTACTGAACATTGTCGGTCCAAGGCGTTCCTTAACAGCTTTACAGGTTGAACAACTATAGATCGAATCTTTATTGTAACTTTTTTTAGCTTCACCGGCTTTCCCCAGTAAAACCATGCTGTTGTTTTCTTTAACTTTTAATAAAATAACTGCCTGAAACTCATACTCACTAATTAAAAAATCGCATAAATTATCAGGAAAGTTTTGAGACTTACTAAGAGCAAGTTTAAGCAAATTATTATACTTAGTTAAGAAATCGATTTTAGAACTTTGCATGATTTGCCTTCATTTGCTTGATATAAAATGATAAATACCTAAATTATTACCTTTAATACAAATATAAATATTTAGAATTCAAAATGAAAAAAGCGAAAACGCTATTTTTACATTTAATTTTGCTCAATATTGATTAAAAGTCAATTTTTTATGGAAAAAAGTTGAATTAAATTTTTAATCTATTTATGGTAAAATTAAATAGTTCGGAATTTAAGCCATCAATATCCATGTAAATACACGTAATTTTTACTTTAACTTTCACTGCATTATAAAATGCGGATTTATCATTGTTTAAAACTTTTATAAAGCTTCCAAATAAATCTAATTCAATACAATTTACCGGTTGACATTTAATAGAAATGATAATTAATGAGTATAGAATTAATGAGAATGGTTTAAAAATAAATCCTAATAATAGAATTGAAAGCGATTAATTCTCTAAAAATGAGAGTAAGCAATAGAGATTGTCTCAAAACTGTCATTCCAGGCTTGACCCGGAATCTAAAAACTCGAATAACTACTAAAAAGTGATGCTGAATCTTCCAAAGGAATGCCTTTGGCAAAGTTCAGCATGACAAATACCCTCTTTTGAGACAGCCTCTAATTAAAAATTGTGTACAATTTAAATATCTTAAGTAATAATCAATTTGATGCTTTCATTTTTGATCCTGATGTCCAAACATTATTTGAAGGATCTACATCAGGTAATTTATTATCAGGATCAATAATTACAGAATCGATCATACTTGTGGAATTATATTTAAAAGTCCATTCACCGCTTCGCTGCCATATTTCTACCGGCAGATTTACAATACCGGAATGTCCGTTTTTTTCTTTTACCTCAATAGTAACGGGCATTACCATTTGATTCTTATTTTCAATTGTGATTAAAACTCCTTTCGAAGTGTCATTATCAACATATTTAACGGCTTTTACTGCCTGATCTAATGTCCAGTTTTTATAAAACCATTCTTTCCAGAACCAATCTAAATCTTCACCGGCTGCGTCATTCATAGTTCTAAAAAAGTCTTTTGGTGTAGGATGTTTATAAGCCCATCGCTTAATGTAGGTTCTAAAAGCAAAATCAAATCTTTTAGGAGTCAATATATAATTTCTTAATAAATATAATCCTAAAGCCGGTTTAAAATACGCTTGCAGTCCCAATTCTCTTGATGGGAAATCATCAGGGTAAGTCATAATCGGATCGATATTTTTTTGTGTCAGAAAAGGTACTATCATTCTTGCATTATCTCCCATCGGTTTAAATTCTCCGTGATTATATGCCAGTGTGGAATAAATATTAATAAATGTATTAAACCCTTCATCCATCCATGCATATTCTCTTTCATCCGAACCTACAATCATTGGAAACCATGTATGTCCAACTTCATGCGTAGTTACAGCCCATAGCCCTCTGAATTTATATTTCCAGCCGCAGAAAACAATACCGGGATATTCCATACCATGAACAATGCCGGCAACATTTACCATTGATGGATATGGATATTCATACCACATTTTTGAGTTGGTTTCTATTGTACTTTTTACAAATTCTGTAGATTTTCCCCATGCGGAATCAGATGAAGATTCTTTGGGGTAAACCGACATACAAAGAACAGATTTCCCATTTGTAAGATGAGCTTCGGCAGCATCCCAAATAAAAGCATTTGAACATGCCCATGAAACATCACGTGAATTTTCCATTTTAAAATGCCAAGTAAGATCTCTATTTTGAACGGGACGCGTTTCAGGTTTATTTATTTCCGTCGGATTAATGATATATATTGTACTATCACTTTTAGAGGCTTTATCCAATCTATTTAATTCTGTTTTAGTTAAGACATCTTCAGGATTTTGTAATTTACCTGAAGCAACCACTATTTGATTTGAAGGTACTGTAATATTAAAATCAAAATTTCCGTAATCTAAATAAAATTCCCCGGCTCCTAAATAGGGGAGTGTATTCCATCCGATAATATCATCATATACTTCCATCCTTGGGTACCATTGAGCTATTTCGTATATGGTGCCATACTTTGTATTTAAATAACCCATTCGGTCTGATCCGTATTGAGGAATTGTGAAACTATATTGCATATCAATTCCTATTTTACCTCCTTTTGGTTCTAAAGGTTTTGGTAAAAATATCTGCATTCTTGTATCCGTAACCAAATAGTCTGCATTTGTAGTATTTCCATCCTGAATAATTTTTACCGATTTTAAATCATAACCGTTTGTATAACTTCTACCGCCGAATCTATAACCGCCGACCGGAGTAGTCAATGTTCCGCGGGAATCCTTTTTAAAAAGATTTTGATCCAGTTGGAGCCATAAATAGGATAGTTTGTTCGGGCTGTTATTGGTATATGTAATTAGAACATTTCCTGAAATACTTTTTGCAGCGGTATCAAGCGAAGCGTCAATTTTATAATCCGCTTCGTTTTTCCAATATTCGGGACCGGGAGCGCCGCTGCCGCTTCTATAAACAGTTCCGGGGGCGCTTAAAAAATTAGGATCAAAAACTTTCTGGGGATTATACTTAATATTTTTCTGTGCAAAACTGCTGCCGCCAAAATAAATAATTAGTGAAAGAATTAAAAAGAAGGAGAATTTTGTTTTCATAGTTATTCACCGAATGGAATTATGAGATAATATTATTATTGGATATGCAAAAATTAAGGGCATATTAATTCAGAAAATGTCATGTTGATGGATTAAATAAGCAGTTATAAAAATTACATACATTCATAAATAAAAGTTGATTTTATAATTTAAAAACTTTTTTGTAAAACCAGATATTAATTTTTACGTTATTCTTATAAAATTAAATTTCAAAATTTGTCCAATTATTGAGAACCGGATGTCCAGACATTATTAGATTCATTTACATCAGGCAGATTATGGTCGGGATCAACAATTACTGAGTCAATTAAACCGGATGAATTATATTTAAAAGTAAACTCTCCGGATCGTTCCCAAATTTCGACAGGTAATTTTACAAAACCTTTATTCCCGTTAGATTCTTTTACTTCAACTGTAACCGGCATTACCATCTGATTTTTGTTCTCAATTGTAATTAAAGATCCTTTAGCGGGATCATTATCAATATACTTAACAGATTCTACCGCCTGATCAAGCGTCCAAGTTTTTACAAACCATTCTTTCCAGAACCAGTTTAAATTTTCTCCTGATGCATCATTCATAGTACGGAAAAAGTCTAGTGGCGAAGGATGTTTAAATGCCCATCTTTTAATGTATGTTCTAAAAGCATAATCAAAACGTTTATGTCCAAGAACATCTTCTCTAAGCATAATTAGTCCTAAAGCAGTTTTATAATATTCCAGCGTATGTACAAACTGTCCTTTAATGGCGTCGGCGTATGATATTATCGGCTGAGAGTTCTTACTTAAAAGAAACGGAACTATTTCTCTGGCGGGATTTCCTCCTTTTGGAGCATACTCGCCATCTCTTTTAGGATAATATTCCCTGTTATTAAAATATTTATAACTATAAATGTCAATGAAAGTATTAAATCCTTCATCCATCCAGGCATTTTCTCTTTCATCGGAACCAACTATCATCGGAAACCATGTATGCCCGATTTCATGGTTGGTTACCATCCAAAGGACTTTACGTTTTGCTCGCCAGCTGCAAAATACTATCCCGGGGTACTCCATGCCTCCTACGGGGCCGCCGACATTAACAGCGTTTGGATAGGGATATACATACCAGTGCTTTGAAAATATTTCCACGCTTCTTTTTAAATATTCGGTAGCTCTGCTCCATGCAGAATCACCCTGGCTTTCAACAGGATAAACAGACATTGCTAATGATTTCTTTCCATCAGGCAAATTAATCCTCGCTGCATCCCAGATAAATGCTTTTGAAGCTGCCCAGGAGACGTCTCTAGCATTATCCATTTTAAAGTGCCATGTTAATCTTCCCGAGTGAATAGGTCGCGAAGATGGATTATTAATTTCAGATTCGTTACGAATAAATACTGTTTTATCGCTGTGTCTTGCTTTATTCAGCTGATCGATTTCATGAGAAGTTAAAACTTGTCTCGGATTTAATAATTCCCCGGAACCAACAACAATCATATTCCATGGTACGTTGACAGTATAGTCAAAGTTTCCATAATCCAGATAAAACTCACCGGCACCCAGGAAAGGTAAATTATTCCAGCCGATTAAATCATCGTATACAGCCATCCTCGGATACCATTGGGCAATATCATATATCTTTCCGTTCTTTGTATTCATATAACCTGATCTGCCCATATTTTTTGGTGCAATTTTAAATGAATACTCAATAATAATTTTTAACTTGTCGCCTTTTGCCTTAAGATAGCCGGGTAATTTAATCTGCATTCTAGTATCTGTAATTAAGTAGTCGGCATTAATTTTTTCCCCGTGTAAAACGATCTGAACAGATTTGATATTATAACCGCCGTTAAAATTATTTCTATTAGAGAAAGGCGCAGAAGTTAACGCACTTCTGGAGCTGTCTTTAAATCTATTTTGATCCAGCTGGAGCCAGACATAAGATAAATTGTCCGGACTATTGTTAGTATAAGTAATCTGATCTTCTCCGCTAATTGTATTATTTACTTCATCCAATTTTACAGAAATTTTATAATCGGATCTGTTTTGCCAATATCCGGGTCCCGGTTGTCCATCTCCGCTGCGGTATATTGTGCCGGGCTGATTATCGAACATCGGATCAAAAACTTTGTGAGGATCATAGCCATTTTCCTGCTGAGCTAATGAGACTGTGAAAATCTGGTATAAAAAAATTATTCCCACGATAGAGGTAAATATTCTTTTCATTTCTGCCTTTTTTAATTGTGAGTTTAAGATGAAATCATTTGTAAAGTTTTGATTTTATGAAATATTAATGCACAAAAATAAAGGATTAATTAACTTGTCATAATTTTATGAAAGGCTGTTCTTTCTTGATCAGCTGTTTTTAATCACTCGGATATATAAATATCAAAAAAGATGAAGCTAAATTAAACAACTGTTTTATAAAATAATAGAAGCAATTAATAATTATTGTCTTTTTCATCACGAAAGAAAAATTTCTAAAATCATCCGAATCTTTAATAAAAATTAACAATTGTAATTCGGTTTAAATTGATAAAATAGTTTGAACAATAACAGATGATTATCCGTCTAATCCAATTAAAACGGAATTAAGTTTTGTTATGATTAGAAAACAAAATAAGAAAAAAGTTTATTTTTTTAATTAAATTTCATTAGTTTTATTAAGATAATTTGAGATTAAAATGAATTGCCCGGTCTGTAAGCATCCGCTTGTAATTTTAGAATTAAATAATGTGGAAATTGATCATTGCACGCAATGCGATGGTATTTGGCTTGACGGTGACGAATTGGAATTATTATTGGAAGATTCCGAAGAGAAGCAAAAGCTGTTAGCATCATTTACCGTTGATAAATCAACTTCGGAAAAACCTTTGAAGTGCCCTATTTGCGGGAAAAAAATGGAAAAGATATTATGCGGTGAAGATAAAAGCGTTTTAATTGATAAATGCAAAAAACATCATGGCCTTTGGTTCGATAGAGGCGAACTTGAAAGTTTGCTCGAATTAGGAAGTTTTGATAAGCATAATAAAGTACTAACTTTAGTAAAAGAAATGTTCGGACATAAATTAAATATAAATAAAACCGGAGAGTAACATGGTTTTTTTAATAATAATCCTTGTAATCATTGTATTCTTTATCTTGATGTTTATCTCAATGTACAATTCTCTAATAAAATTGAGAAATCAGGTTAAGAATGCATGGTCTCAGATTGATGTACAATTGAAAAGAAGACATGACCTTATTCCAAATTTAATTGAAACTGTAAAAGGTTACATGACACACGAGCGTGAGACACTGCAAAACATAACCAATGCCAGAAGTCAGGCAATGAATGCTACCGGTGTGGCCGACAGATCAAAGGCTGAAGGTGAATTAAGCGGTGCGATGAGCAAATTCTTTCTGGTTGTTGAAAACTATCCTGATTTAAAAGCAAATCAAAACTTCTTGGCACTTCAAGAAGAATTAACATCAACGGAAAATAAAATTTCATTTTCCCGTCAAAATTATAATGATCAAGTACTATTTTATAACAATAAGATTCAGATGTTTCCAACCAACATTATGGCAGGCATGTTTAATTTTAAACAAGAAGAATTTTTCCAGGTTGAGGATAAAGCGGATAGGGAAGTACCTAAAGTAAGTTTTCAATAAAAATAATTTAATGTAGATTGTATAAAATTTAGTAGAGTAAATTATGTGGGAATTAATTCAGGCAAATAAGCGTAAATCAATTATTTTGTTCGTTACCATGGGCATTGCACTTGTGCTGCTGGGATATTTAATCGGAAGCTACTTCGTCCCGTATGGCGGCGGTTTTTATGGTATTATAGCTGCCCTTTTTATCTGGTTTTTTTTATCTCTGATAAGCTATTTTGCCGGCAGCCCCATTTTATTGTCTGTAAGCAGGGCTAAGGAAGTAACCCCCGAAGTTCATCAGCAATTGTTTAATGTGGTTGAAGAAATGCAGATAGCTGCAAACCTGCCTAAAATGCCGAAAGTGTATATTATAAATGAAGCAGCACCCAATGCTTTTGCTACAGGAATAAAGCCTGAAAATAGCGCAGTAACCGTAACAGCAGGATTATTATCCAGATTAAATAGAGATGAACTGCAAGGTGTAATTGCTCATGAAATGTCGCATATCGTTAATAGAGATATTTTATTATTAACATTTGCAGGAATTATGCTCGGCAGTATTGTTCTTATATCCGAAATATTCCTAAAAGGATTGTGGTTCTCTTCAGGTACTTCCGGACGGTACAGATCAGGTTCGTCTTCGGAAGGAGGTCAGCTGCAATTAATTATTATGGTTGTTGCTATTATATTTGCTATACTTGCACCAATACTAGCCCAGCTTTTATACTTTGCAATATCAAGAAGACGTGAGTACTTGGCAGATGCTAACGGTGCTAGGTTGACAAGATATCCCGAAGGATTGGCATCGGCATTGGAAAAAATATCATCAACCGACTTGGAGTTAAAAGCAGCAAATAAAGTTACCGCTCCGATGTTTATTGTGAATCCTTTAAAGAAAAAAGGAATGAAGCTGTCTGATTTAACCGCTACTCATCCGCCGACATCCGAGAGAATTAAGATATTACGAAGTATGTCGGGTGGCGCAAATTATATTCATTACCAGCAGGCATATAATCAGGTTAAAGGTAAAAATTCACCTATCATACCTGCATCCGGGTTAAAAGATAATTCAAATATTCAAATTCAACAGCCGTCTGCTCAACAACCGGATATAGATAAAGTAAAGGCAAAGAGATCATTAGGGGATATTATGATGACGGTTAATAAATATGCTTTTATTACCTGCGCTTGCGGTTTAAAAATGAAGATTCCTCCGGACTATAAAAAACCTGAAATAGTATGTCCCAAATGCGGGAGGAAAAACAGCAATCCTTTAGTAGACATAGCGGCTATGGCAACCGCTGCTAAGGATATTAAAATATAATAAAAATTTAATTCCAAATATAGTCTCGATTATATAAATATTACATCAAAAGCAACATATCAATATAAGTATGAAGTTGGCCTGGTTGTTTTATTGCCTGTTAATTCAGCTTTTGTACGAAAGTTATTAAGAACTTTTTCTACCGTTGATTCCAATTGAGGTTCCGATAGGGGTTTCATTAAATGTTCATGATCAATTCTGGTTTTTGTTTCAGCGATAAGATGCTCGTTTTGGGGTGTAGTTAAAAATATAATTGGCAGCTTATTTTTGTATGAGATAATGTTTGCAGCTTCAATACCTGTCAAAGATCCGCTTAACTGAATGTCCATTAAAACTAAATCCGGTTTTTCTATTTCAACTCTTGTAATAACTTCCAATGCGGAACTTACAAGTGAAGTGACTTCGTAGCCGATTTTTTCAAGTTTAAGTTTGATATCCATCGCCACGAGAAGTTCATCTTCTGCAATAAGAATTTTTGCTTTGCTTTCTTCCATAGAAATCTCCTTGAATTATTTTTAATATACGTATCAAAAGTAGTTATCAATCCATCTGTGAAAAACCATTTATCACACAATCTAATTTTAGTTACCAATTCGTATCTATTATATACAAGAACGTGATTAATCGACGGGAAGTTCTATTGACAATTAGTAAGAGTAATTACTGCTAAGCAAAAATCACTTAATTGAAGAATTTGTATTTTTAACGTAATAAAGTAGTTTCCTAAAAGCAATTAAAAAATTAAAAAAAATTCTTTATGTGATTAATTTAATTGTCAATTAAGTAAAATTGAGAAAATTTTTAATATTCGAATATATTAAAATAAGATGTACAGAGTGAGATTTTATAAATTAAACGATTAACGCTAATACGGCGAAAACATCGATTATCAGAAGCATTAAGGATACTTCATCTTTTTTACCGGTAATAATTTTTACTGCCGTCCAGCTTAGGAAACCCCAAATAATTCCTTGTGTAATTGAATATGTAAAAGGGATTAAAATAAGCGCTAAAAAAGCCGGAATGGCATCATCTAATTTGGACCAGTTTATTTTTAATACAGGCTTCATCATAAATACACCGACCAATATTAAAGCCGGAGCTGTGGCAATTTCCGGAATAATTGATAGAATAGGCGAGAAAAACATAAAAGGTAAAAACAAACAGCCGGCTGTAACGGCAGTTAATCCGGTTCTGCCTCCTTCTTCAATTCCTGTTGCTGATTCAATATAGGCTGTACCCGCACTTGTTCCCAGCAAACCTGAAATCGTTGTTGAAAAAGCGTCCACGATTAGAGATTCTTTTACATACCTTGGCTCACCATCAGGATCAATTAAATCTGCAGCTTCGGCTACTCCTACAAATGTAGAAAGACTGTCGAACATATCAGTAAATAAAAAAGCAAATGTTATAGGCCAGATTGCAAATTTTAATGAGCCCAGCAAATCCATCTTAAATATTAAACTAAAATCGGGCAAAGCCAAGAATCCTTTCCAGGTAACTAAAGTAGGGATTCCGAAATTTATAGATGATGCATCTCCGTAAATTCTTCCAATTGGAATTGACAAAATTGTAGTAGTTAAAATTCCAATTATCATTGCCCCTTTTATTTTTTTAATGATTAATAAAGCCGTGATTAATAAACCTATAACAAACGTAACGGTAATTGAGTTCATTTCTCCGAGCTTTACTAATGTTGAAGGATTAGCAATAATAAATTTTGCATTTGAAAAACCAATTAATGCTATGAACAAGCCAATACCGGCAGATACCGCATACCTGATTTGTTTTGGGATGGCTTTTACTATGTAGGTTCTTACATTAAAAACCGATAAAATCAAAAAAACAATACCAGCCCAGAATACCGAACCCAATGCTGTTTCCCATTTTACACCCATTCCTAAAACGACTGAAAATGTAAAGAACGCATTTAATCCCATTCCCGGTGCTACCAAAATTGGATTTTTGGCATAAATCCCCATAAGTATTGTACTGAATGCGGAAACAAGAATTGTTGCGGTAAGAACACCGTTAAAAGGCATCCCCGTTTTACTTATAATTGAGGGATTAACAACTATTATATACATTGCCGCTAAAAAAGTTGTAATCCCTGCAAGTATTTCGGTTTTTAAATCCGAATTATTTTCTTTTAACTTGAAATATTTGTCAATCAAAATTAATTCAAAATCTAAAAGTCTTTTCTGAATTATGATTAGTTATATTTAAGCCACTTTATTACTTCGGACCATTTCGGTTTTTTACCTGTCATTAAAATTCCGACTTTATATATTTTTCCGGCTATAGGAAAAATAGAAGACATGGTAGCGATACTTACTATGACAGAAATTAATATTTGTATTAAAGGCACGTCTGTGATAGCAATTCTTGCCGGCATTACAATTATTGAAGCAAACGGAAACATTGATGCTACGGTTGCAATTGTGTTTTCCGGGTTGTTTGTGAGTGAAATAGCGATAAAGAACGGTATCATTATCAATATCATGATTGGCCAAATACCGGATTGAGCATCCTGATCATTATCGAAAATAGCTCCTACAGAAGCAAACAAACCCAAAAAAGTAATTAATCCAATAAAAAAATAAAACAATACAAATAAAATGTTACCCATGGTTAGAGAAAGAGTCAATTCATCGGGAAGTACAAACCAGGAGGTAGATATTAGCAGCATTAAAGGAAGCAGCCAAATAAACATTTGAATAACACCGGTAATACTGTTGCCTAGAATTTTTCCTATCATTAATTCGGTGCTGCTGGCAGAAGATAAAAGTATTTCCACAATTCTATTAATTTTTTCCTGAACAACCGATCTCATAACCATTGCACCGATATATAACAAACTGAAATACAACAAGAATGTAAAAAGGAAAGAAGCAATCATATTACCGTATCCCGCTTTTTGTATTTGCTTATCGGAAGAAACTTTATATCCGTTGATATCAACATTTTTCCTGGCAAAATTTATTTGATTGCCGGTAAGGTTTTGTCCTTGAAAATACAAATCAATCAAAGCTTTATTGATAGGTTGTCTTAATTTATTAAACAAAGATGAATTATTCGGGTTTTTGGAATAATATTCTATTTCTTTATCTTGTAATGACGAGTCGGGGATAAAAATTATTCCGGTTAAGTTTTCTTTCAGCAGTTTTTCTCTTGAAGAACCCAGGAAAGAATTAAATTCAGGTTTACTTTTTGTTGAAAATGAAACTTTTAAATTTCCTTCCTTTATATCATTATTTTCGGCAAATGCAGATTTAATAGCTGACGTTAACTGAGGTGATTGAGAAATTATTTCTATATTAAATTTTGTATTTCCGCCTAATGAATTTACTATTGTACCGGATCCTAATGCAAAGATCATAAAGATGGGAATCAACAAAGTCATCAAAATAAAAGTTTTACTGAAAAGTTTTTCTCTTAATTCTCTTTTGATAATAGCTATCGTTCTTTTGTTAAACATTTTATGCCTCCGCTTTCATATTGCTGGAATTGTTACCGGCTAATTCAACAAAAATTTCATGAAGAGAAATTTCATTTGCATTGAATTTGTTTACCGTTATGTTATTTTCAACAAGCAGCTTTAGTACCTGTTGAATTTGCGAGGCTTCTTTTACTCTTATTCCTGTCTGGTTTCCAAAATCTTCGACCTTTTCAATAAAATCATATTTGTTTAAGAATGAAACATCACCTGAATGGCTTAAACTAATATTATTTTTGGCATGCTTCTTTTTAATTTCTTTTAATTCTCCGTTTAAGATGATTTTACCGTGATCTATCATTGCAATTTGATCGCACATCTTTTCGGCAAAGTCCATTAAATGTGTTGAAAAAATAATAACCTTTCCTTTTGATTTTAGCTCAACAATTATTTCTCTTAAAAGATCCGTATTGATCGGATCGAGTCCTGAAAAAGGTTCATCAAGAATTATAAATTCCGGATCATGAAGTATGGTCGTAATAAATTGTATTTTTTGCTGGTTTCCTTTTGACAGGTCTTCAATTTTTGAATTTTTCCTGTCGCTTAATTGAAATCTTTTAATGTACTCGTTTGCTTTTCGTTCAACCTCTCTTCCGGTTTTCCCTTTTAATTCGGCAAAGAATAATAAAGTTTCCATTACCTTCATCTTTTTATAAAGACCTCTTTCTTCGGGAAGGTAACCGACTTTATCTCTGAACTCTTGACCGATTTTACTTCCTCTCAAAACAACTTCGCCTGTTTCAGGGATATAAATATTCATCATCATTCTTATTGTAGTTGTCTTGCCGGCACCGTTTCTTCCTATTAAACCGAAAACCGACCCTTCGGGAACTGAAAAAGAAACGTCATCTACTGCACGTACGCTGCCGAATGTTTTAACCAGATTGTGAACTTCCAATGCATTCATGTTATACCTTTTTGATTCTCCTAATTTTTGCGAGTTAAAAATGAATGAATAAACAAAATGAAAAATAAGCTATCTTAATTAAAATATAAACTATTTTATAAATCTTTTTAAATATTTTAACTTTTAACTTCCCGCACTTATAAAATAATTACCGATGGTTCTTTGATTTTGTTTCGATCAAATTATTTATATTAATTTGTTCATTAAATAAATTTGGTCAACAAAATCATTTAAATAAAAATGTCTTCTTATCAGGTCGATAAAAAAAAGAATATTATTAGTTATGACGGTAAAATTTTTAATTTAGCTGAAGTAAGATCTATCTTAAAAAGTAAGAATATAGAAATGTTTAAGACAATCAGTTGTCCTAATGAAATTAAATTTGTACTTACGGAAGAGGCTAAAAGCATTTTAATTTTGTTAGCTGAAAAAAAATAAAAGTGAAAAACCATGATAAAAGAAATTGCAATTATGCATATTGATAATGAAATTTCGTTAGCACGGAAAGCTTTAGCAATTGGCAACGTAGGCAAAGCTAGAGTTTGCGCAAGAAGAGCAGCAGGAATTGCAGTAACTTATTGGCTGGATTTACACCCTGAATTACATTGGGGCGAATCTGCTATAGGTATGTTAAATAAATTAACCGAAGATAATTCAATGGACGGCGAAATTAGAAATGCTGCAGCAAGACTTACTGCATCGGTTAAAAATCAAAATCCTTTGCAGTTTACGCAAGATCCTTTATATGATTCAAATATAATTATTAATTATTTTCTAAATAATAAGCAGGGCAGTTAAGTTGGGAAATAATAATGCATTTAGATTGAATGCAGAAGATTTAAAATTTTTAGATGATGCCGGCTCCGATATAAATATTGAGTTAAGAAAATATGCGATTAAAAAATCAATTTCCAAAGGGGAGTTCATAACCCTTGAAGGTGATAGCTGCAGTTACATGGCTATAGTTCTTTCCGGGAGAGTCAGAGTATATAAGGTAAGTGAAAACGGGAAAGAAATAACACTGTATCATCTGGAAAAAGGTGAGGGGTGCATTTTAACAGCGTCCTGTATTTTGAGCAATAAAAAATTTCCAGCCATTTCTGTTGCTGATGAAAATGTTGAAGCCCTAATTATTCCTTCCCCGGTATTTACAGACTGGATGGGGAAGTACGAGCCGTGGAGGAATTATATATTTAAACTTTTATCAAAAAGATTAGCGCTTGTTATTTCGGTTGTAGAAGAAGTTGCTTTTAAAAGGATGGACTCAAGAATAGCAGAATATTTAATTTCAAATCTTACACAAGGAAGTGATTCTTTAAAAGTCACACATCACCAAATAGCCGACGAACTCGGCACATCGCGTGAAGTTGTAAGCAGAATACTTAAAGACCTGGAAAATGACGGTATAATAATCCTTGCAAGGGGTATTATTAAGATCAAGGATGTTGCCGGACTTAACAAATTAACTAAATTAATATAGTTATGTAACATTATCACTGAAAGTCTCGAAACGTTTTCTTTATTTAAGTATCATATTAAAAGTAGCTTTTGTAAATATTGAAACTTAAAAATAAAAGGAGTAAAAAATGAAAAAAAATGTTGGAAGCGCCGATAAAGTTTTCCGTGTTATTTTGGGAATCGTTGTAATATTATTAGGAATAATATTTCATTCCTGGTGGGGATTAGTCGGAATAATTCCCCTGTTCACAGGATTGGTGAACTTTTGCCCGTTATATGCGGTATTAAAATTATCAACTTCAAAGAAAAGTTCTGAAGCATAAATCATTTTGTTGATTAACATTATTATTCAATTGAGATCTATTCATAATAGGCTGTAGCACTTAAGTGAGAATTTAGTTCGCTTAATTGAACAGCCTTTATTATTTGCATTGATTAATTTTATTATTGATATAAAATAAAAAAAGCCGCTTGTCTGCGGCTTTTAATTGATTAAAATTTATTTTTAATTTCTAATTTCCTCTTACGTTTACCTTACCATTAATGTGTTTGTCTTTATCAATTATATTTCCGTTTGCATCAACCACACCTTGATGGCAAACCACGCACTCATTTACCGACATTTGCTGATAACCGATATGCCCCTTGGGAGGTAAATCGTGGCATGTGCCGCAAGCAGCTTGTGTCCCGTCAACTTTATTCCATTTAACAGTAACATTATTTCCTACTATTTTGTCACCGGTAAAAGCCCATTGGTCTTCCGATGCGGCGGAATCTTTATAGAAAGCAAAATTGCCGTGACAGTATGTATTTGAACAAGTACCGTTATCTGGGTTGAAAGAAGCATTAGAAGCTTGGTTTGCAGTGGCTAATCCTTTTAATTCAACAGGAGCGGGTTGTTGGGTAACCAAATGCCCGGGAGAATAAACAGAAGAGGGAACGTTATGGCAATTATCACAGCTAACATTATTAGTTAGAGAATTTGTATAAAGATGATTTGTATGTGCACCAACTCCCATTACCGTTGTTGCAGTATCACCGTTTATAGTTCTAGGCGGGGCAATTCTAGTCGGATCTTTTAAATCACCATGACAAGTATTACATGCTACAGGTCCGCCAGGTTCTTTGTGGCAGGAATAACAACTCTCTCCGGTAGTACCTCCTGTAAAATCTTCCGCATGACAATTTTGGCAGTATTTTAAATTCCAATTGTTATCTTTTATATAATTCCCGTGAAAGTTTGAAGAATTTGGATTCGCAAAACCAACAGCATGAACAGACAGTTTTGGAGTTACCGGAATATTATTCTGCAATTTGCTGCAGCTTACAAAAAATAAACCTAATGTCAGAGTTAATATAAAGTTGATTAAGTAATATTTCATTTTCGATTCCATAATTTATCAATGTCCATTAGAACCATGACAGTAGCCGCAGAAACCAACTCCTGCTTGATGAGTATTTGTATGACAATTGAAACAAATTGATCCGTCGCTGTTATGCCAATCTCCATGTACATCCCTCATATAATTTGGGGGATGAGTTCGCGGATTGGTACCTTGAATACCATCCGGATCCGTGTGGCATTTAATGCATACCGGATCGCCGCCCTGAACATCATGGCATGCAGCGCAGCTTTCAATATCTCTCCTGGCAAGTACTGCATGTTCTCCGCCGCCCGATCCGACACCTATTATCATAAAATCAGGTTTCAAATGTGAAAATGGAGCAATACCTCCAAGTGCGTTCTCACCGGTTTTTGATTGATGACATGTAGTGCAAAAAGTATTAAGCTGATGACATGATTCACATTCTGCAGTTTTACCCATAGCATCGATTCCGTGAGTAAATCTATAATCCAAGGAATGAACTCTTGTCAGCTTTTGTTGTTTCACACCGTTATTTGAAGAAGAAGGCGAATAAGGTGCAAAACCTTGCGCGGGATTTTTGTCATTAGGAGTGTAGCCTGGTTTAATCATTGTTGTTGCTGCATGGCAATCTTCACATGAAGCATCATTATGGCACATTGCACAATTTGAATTTAATTCTCTGGCTGCAAATTTATGTGTGGAAATAAAAGATTCACTCTTATGAGATTGCGGTAATAAATTTGCAGTTGAAATATGACAAGTTGTACATGTATTTGGAGCCTTACCGGTATTGTTATGGCATGAATAACATGTCTCCATATTAGGAAACCCGTTTGGAGCATTTTCCGCATAATCAACATCATATACTCCTTTATGACATGTTTCGCATTGCAGTTTTTCTTTATTTAAATGAAAGCTGTGGTTAAAATATAATTCCGATTTTTTATTTTCTAAAGGTTCAAATACATCTTTATAATGACATGTAGTGCAATTTTTTTCATCGGTTACATCATGGCAGGTAGAGCAATCATCATGACTTGGTAACGATATAGCTTCTAAAGATTTGCTTTTCTGAACAGCAGTATGACACGTTGTACAATCACCTACATCTTTATGTGTCTTATGAGAAAATTTGATAAGTCCCTTGTTACCTGAATTTTCATTAAGAGAATTTTTTGTTGAAAATGCAGTAAAAAGAATAATACCGATGATTATTGCAAACAGAGAGAAGTATACATGTTTTAATTTCATATTACATCAGTTAAAAATTAGTATTAAACCAGTAATTGAGTCTTAAGTATAACGTAAAATAATTTCTGTAAATAGCGTTATTCATATATTGGCCTTGAAGATCGAAAGACAATAATCCCAGAGGTCTAACATTAACGCCGGCTAAAATAGTTGTTAAATTATTAGCATCCGATGACTCGGATAATTTATATTTTGTGTAAGAAATTCCAATCGAGGGAGTTAACAAACCCTTCAAGAAACTTCGGGATGTGTAAAGAGAAAGTGCATCTAATTCACCGGCATATCCGAAAGTTCTTCGATAATTAAAACTTCCGTAATTTGATATTAACCCGACTGTAACCCGTTGTGAATTAGCATCCTGATAAATGACATCTCCATACTTGCCGGAAACCGTAAAAATCTTATTGATTTTATAATCTGCTCCTATTTCCATTTCCTGTGTGTTCCCGTAATCAAAAACCGAGAATATTGAGTTGTAGTTTATTAAAGGAGCTCTATAATTATAATAAAGATTGAGTGTAAGGTTTTTTGTTGCAGCTACAGAACCATCGAGTTCAAATTTGGAAGTTTTGTCATAATTTAAATCGTAATCATATCTTGAATTTATGGAAAACGAATTTTCCAAATCATAATAAACTTCTGCAGAAGCAAATTGAAATTGATTTGAATTGTTTGCAATTAAGACTTGAATGGGATTTAATGCAGAATCCAACCTGGTAGCCCAGTATGGATCCGGTTTAAAATTTTTATTAATATAGCTTAACGATACCTGAGTATTTTTTATAACATCTGTAGTAAATTTACCGCCAAGTACATCATTATCATTCCAATTACTGATTAGTTGCAGCTTCTGATAAGCAGGTACGCTGCCGCCGTAATAAGCCGATAAATAGTAATTATCTTTCTTTAAATTTAAAGTGAGGCCGTCGAAAAGACCGCCGGCCACACTATTAAATAAAGGCTGCCTGCCGAGTTTAAGTGTTGCAAGATTAAATAATTTTCTTGCTTCGAAGTATAAATTATAAAATCTTAGTCTCGGATTTCCGTCCAGTTTGCTCGCCATATCGGCCTCAAAATTCATATTGGACCTAAGTGAAAAATTTCCTCTGTTGATATTTAAATTCAACATTTGAAATGAACTTAGGTAATTTTGAGAAACATTAATGGTATCAAATCTTTGAAATGAATAAACCGAAGAAGAAAAGTTACCGTTAACATTTACTTCCTGCGGAAAGATAGAAACAGAAATAAAAAGCAAACTGCAAACTAAGATTATTATTTTTTTCATTTTAATACTTCTATTATAAGAAATAACTTGGCATTCAATAAATATTATTTTGCCGCCGGAATAGGATGTTTAATCTTTGCCCACATTGCGTCGGCATCAAATGTTTCTCCCTTTTTCCATGTCGGACTTTCAGAGTTATGACATTTAACGCAAAAAGTTTTTATATCAGGAATAACTAAACCTTTTGCAATTGCTTCTTTTTTATTTTTCATTACACTAAGGCTCTTATAATCTGCACCAGGTCCATGGCATGTTTCACATTGAACACCATCTTCGATTTTGAAGTTCTTCTCTAAGAAAGAAGCTTTGACGTCATAACCGGTTACATGGCATTTCAAACATTCAGGTGTTTTTACTGCAGGAGTAGTAAAGCCTTTTTCCTTAGCTATTTTATTAGCTTCATCTGATTCAAGAGTTTTATAAGCTTGAGCATGCTTGCTTTTCTGCCAGATGCCTAATTGATTCCCTTGCTTTTCAGATCTATGACACATTCCGCACATTTTTGTCCCTACATAGGCATGCTGCGGAGTAATTGTTGTATCGGCATTTGCAGCTAACAGCAACGGAGCTGTTAAAAAAACCGACATTATTATAATTTTCTTAAACATTATACCTCCTGTTTATTTAAGTATTTACTTCATTTTATTAATTCGTGTGGGTTTAAGTAGAGAGTTTACATTATTAAAGTTATCAATGTAAACTCTCATCCGAATTAATTATTTAAGAAGAATCATTTTCTTAACCATATTAAAATTGCCGGCTTCTAATCTATAGAAGTATACCCCGGAAGCAAATGAATCAGCATTCCACTGAATATTATAACTTCCTTGTGCATAATATGAATTAACTAAAGTTTTTACTTCTCGACCGACGGCATCATAAATTATAATTTTAACATTGCCGGCTTTTGCAATCGAGAATTTTATTGTTGTAACGGGGTTAAAAGGATTAGGATAGTTTTGACTTAATTCATATGTCTGAGGCGCTGTCTTTTCCTGCTGAATTCCTGTTACATTTGTGAAGCTTGCAATTGCATTGCTTAATAATGAATCAATTAAATTAGGATTATGGATCCCATGACTTCCATCGGCCTGTACTGCCTCTAAGTTATAATTTGCTTCCTTAAATAACATTGTTGCAGAATCAGCCGAAGTTGCAGCATTTAATTTAGCCTGCAGAATATTCATTAAATTATCAGTCTTAGTCTGTACGCCATCGTAATCAAACATTTTTGCCGGATTAGAAGTATCTACAACTGAATAATAATTGCTATGACAAACTTTACATGCTTGAACACGTGGATTAAATGTATGACCAGTATTATTTCCTCCATCCGGATTAGGTGTCATATTTACATGGCAATCAATACACCTTTCAACTGCCGCAAAAGTGTGAGCACCATTTATGTAAGTATGTCCGGGATATCTATAACCAAAATTCTTATCTCCGCTTAATGCTAATCCTTGCTGTGAGTGTGGCGCTTCATTTACATTTACAGAATCCATTTCTGCGTAATGACATACATCGCAAATTACTCTACTGCTTGAAATACCCATTCTTAGTTGACCCGGATTTGCCGCACTATGAGGATTATGGCAAGCGACGCATGTTAATGGTTGAACATCACTTCCCGTAACAAGTATTGTATCTTTGTATGTTGATGGATTATTCATATATGCTACAAAATTTTGTGCAATATGACATCTTGTACATGATTTATTTGTTGCAGTTATTGCACAATTTCCTGAATCAGATTGGGCATGCATGGAAGTTGACCATTGTTCCAAATATGGAAAATGCCCTGAATGACATTTACCGCAAAGCTGTGCGGAATAACTTGGTTTATTTTCAGAATTTAGTTTAAATGAAGAACCTAGCAGAAAGGACCAGTGACTCAAACTTAAACTATCACTTTGGGTACCTAAAGGGCCATGACAATCTTCGCATTGTACATTAGCTTTTTTATAAAAATTGACCGAATCTGTAATTACATAACCATGTGGAGCAGAAGTATCAGCTTTTACATATTCATCGGCGCCGTAATTTGTCACAGTATCGTTCCATCCGGTTGTGTGGCATTTTAAACACGAATAGCTCAAAATATTTTTTAATGAATCATATGCCTGTGCATGCATAGTTAATTTCCAACTATTAAAAATTGGTTCGGCAATATTATTTAACTGATGACAGGAAGAACATGATTTCCCTTGTGGCTCGCTTCCATTACCTACACCTAAATAATAATCTTGGCTTAAAGCAATAGATGAGCTTAGAATTATGGTAAAAATTGTTAATAGTAATTTCATTTTCATCTTAACCCCGAACAATTAGTTTACTTAAAAGTAAGTAATTAAATCTTATCGCTCACCCTCCATCAAAAAGTAAACCAAAGAATTGTAAGGAAATTCATCAATATATTAATTGTATCTTTCCATAGCTGAGAAATCAAATATATCGTTCTCGTTTTAGAGAAATTAGGCATTTTTAGTTAACGAAATAAATTCTAAGGCTGCTTTTGAAGCATTATTTTTGAGCCCTTTTCTTGCGAATTGCAGCTTTTTAATACTTTTATTGCTTCATTTTTCAATGGATTAGCACATTTCGAATCTTAAGATTAAAAATGTTTTTTAGAAGAGGAGTTTATTACTAAATAGTGTTTAAGAGAAATTTTTTGCCTGTTAATAAACTATTTAAAATACAAGGCAAGTTATTATATTAAAATTAAAGATATAAAAATATTTAAGAAAATCTATTAAAATCCAGCTATATGCAGATTTGAAGATAATTTTTGAACCGGTTTTTTGTTCAAGTTATCAATTACTATAATTTGTATCCTTTTTTGTAAAAAAGATGGGAATAATGTTAAAACCGAATTTTTATTTTTACATCGAGCAGTAAGAAATGTATTATATTCTGAATACGGGCAAATACATTCGGGATTATTCAAGATTTGCAGCATACCATGAGATTTAGTAGCTAATAAATAAGGACAGATTCCGGCATTAGCAGGTATTTTAATTAAATAGGTGTGCATAGCTTCGGAACTTTTAAAATTTAATTCTTCTGAAGAATTAAAAATATTTATTCCTAAGCATAAAATGAGTATTAATGAAGTTAAAATAATGAATTTTAATGCTGAAAATTTCTTTTTCATTTTAACACCTTAGGTTTATTTATAAAAATTTATCTACTGTTAAAATTCTAAAACGAATTTTTCATTATTAGAGATATAAGATTGTCCGCGAAAAATGGAAGAAAATATTATAACAACAAATACTAATATTTTATTTGTTGTTATATATATGAAATAAATTAAATCCTTTTCCCTTTATAATCAAGCTGAAAATAAATGATTTATTATGAAGCACAAATAATTCCGTCGATGCGAATAATGTGCCTATTCCTTTATTTATTAATATTATTTAAATTAAAATTAGATTTATAAAATTTTAAACTATGTGAATTATTTTTATGTCTATTTAATGTTATAATTAATAATTTTAGACGCTAAATTTACGGTTAATATTTAATGAAAAAATTTATACTTTATTCAATGATTATTCCTTTCCAAATCGAATAAAACTTCCAACAGAATTTAATATTTAGCCTGGCTAAACTTTTCTTAGAAAAATCAAATATAATTAATAAACCACTATAATAATTAGGAAATTTTAATGAAGGCGTTAAGTTACTTATTTTTATTCGTCATATTTTTTCTTGGGACAACATTAACATATTCTCAAACATTCGAATACATTTCACCAAAGAACAATTCTTCTTTAGTTTCTCTTAGTACAAACATTATTCTTAGGTCTGCTGCGGATATAAATCCTTCAAGTTTATCTGCCGATGAATTCTCCGTTGTAGGATCTAAAAGCGGAGTTCATGAAGGAACTGTAAAACTATCTGATGATAATAAAACAATTTTATTTTTTCCTGATGTTAAATTTATCCCAAATGAAATTGTTAATGTAACGGTTAACCCGGGAATTAAAACTGTTGATGGAACCGGATTTTCCAAAGTAGAATTTCAATTTAAAACTACTTTGCTTGCAAAAAGAATTAATCTTAATCCGCTTTCATTAATAAAAGGAAGTCCGGTTATAGGTAATATTGATAATGTTATGCATAAAATAAATTCCTTCAAAACTATGGGGGATACACTTCCGGCTGATTTTCCTACTATTACTGTTGATACCACAAATAATCCTGCGAGTGGAAAAATATTCTTAGATAATGATAACGCTCATTTTGCACAAACTGATTCGATTGGAAATTTTATAATGATCTTAAATAATGATGGATCAGTTGTAAAATATAAAAGAACTAGTTGGCCTGCTTTGGATTTTAAAGTTCAATCCAACGGCGAGTTATCTTATGCGGATATTATAACTTTGGCAGACGGATATTTTGCAGTAAGATGGATAGTATTGGATACGTCGCTAACGCCTATTGATACAATCCAATGCGGAAACGGTTATATAGCCGATACTCATGATTTTCTGCTTTTGCCTAACGGACACTCACTTGTTTTTGCTTCTGATCCCGAGCTTGTTAATATGAGCCAATATGGAGGAAGTGATTCGGCCACTGTTATAGGAGCAATTGTTCAGGAACTCGATGCATCTAAAAATGTTGTTTTCCAATGGAGAAGCTGGGATGCCATTCCGGATACAGATTCTTATGTGGACCTAACAACTAAAACTATTGATTTAATTCACGGAAATGCTTTTGATGTGGATAAAGACGGTAATATCTTATTCTCCATGAGACACCTTTCAAGCATTATTAAAATTGATCGACAAACAGGAAAAATTGATTGGTTCTTGGGAGGTAAAGAAAATCAATTTACATTTATAAATGAGCACAGCCAAAATTATCCGGATTATTTTTCTTACCAGCACGATATACATATTTTACCGAATGGTGATATCACCTTATTTGATAATGGTAATCAGCATTCACCTCAATACTCGCGTGCTGTTGAATATAAATTGGATGAGCAAAGTAAAACGGCAACTTTAGTTTGGGAATATAGACCAAAACCGGATATATTTAATTTTGCAATGGGTTCCGTACAAAGATTGGATAATGGTAATACTATTATTGGCTGGGGCGCTGCCAGTTCTACAGGCGCACCTGCATTTACCGAAGTTCATCCGGATAATTCTATAGCACTCGAAATGTATTTATCTCCTGGACAAACATCTTATAGAGTATTTAAGTTTCCATGGATTAGTCAACAAGCGAAGGCAACAGCGAGTTATTCGGGGGAATTTTATCAGGGTAATTTATTCATATTTAATAATCCTGATAGCACTGGAATTTCAATAAACTTTATTCAAGATACATCTTCATTATATGCTTTTGGGAAAGTAGCCACTTATGATTATGCACCAATAAATCCGACATTTAAGAGCACAGCTCCAATAATATTGGCAAGTTATTTTAATGTAGAACTGGCAGGTGTAACCTCTTATATCGGAGAAGTACATGTAAACTTAAAATATTTCCCGGCAGTAACAAATCCTGCTGAAACGATTGTGTATGGAAGATCCAGCAAAGATAGTAACTTTGTTCCAATAGCTACAAGCTATGACTCAACTAAAAATGAATTAGTATTTACAACATCAATGACAGGCGATTTTACATTCGGAAATATGGTAATAACAAATGTTGCGGATAAAAATAACATAGTAAAGAGCTACAAATTATATCAGAATTATCCGAATCCGTTTAATCCGTCAACAATAATAAAATATACAATACAGGGAAGAAGTCAAGTAAGGATAGATATATATAATGCAATAGGGCAAAGAGTAACAACACTGGTAAACGGGATGAAGGCATCTGGTAATTACGAGATAAGATGGAATGCTGCAAACTTATCATCGGGAGTATATTTTTATGCTATTAAAGCAAACGGCATAAACGGGAAAAATTTCTTTTCTGTAAAAAAGATGATTCTGTTGAAATAATTCACGGTGGAATTGGAAACTGTAAAAATGTAATTTTTTTATTGATATGTAGGATATCAATTATTGAAATCTCAAATATCTTTAAAATTTAAAACGCGTTTAGGCGCGTCTTTTATTTTATTAATGATAGCAGTTGTGTGAAATAAAAAATCATTTAAAAATTAGTGAAATAATAGACACTTATGTCAGTCTGAGCGTAGTCGAAGACTTATATTCACCGTTCGACTCCGCTCACGGTGACAATTTAACGCGTTTTTGAAAATATTTTTATATCGAAAAATTCATTTAATATATATTATTATTTAATTCACACAACGGATTAATGATAGTCATATTTAGTAAATATAAATTTTTTTTCGAATTAAAAAATCATTGTTAATATGTGCGAAAAATTTTCGTACGTATTTTTACTGATTCATTTAAAAGGATTTGTGACTATTTTAAATAAAAAACATTTTGTTTATGGGGATAAATTTACAATCTTTAAAAATATATCTTGAGAGTTTAAACTACGGAAGTTTTATAAATCTAAACGAATATCAGGACAAATTTTACTTAAAAAAGGAGATTCAAGCCGCTTTTCCCGAAATTCCTGATGAAGTGATATATAAAGCCATCAATGCAATAAATTCTAAGATGAACTTAAAAAAATTATCCAAAAAATTTATTGAAGCGCTAAGTACGGAAATAATTTCAATAAACGATTTACATAAAAGGGATAATGATTTAAATTAGGGAGTATGTCTAAGGAATTAAATCAATATCTAAAGCTTCTGTTTAGTTTAAACGATCCTATAATCTATTCCATTGTTTTTACGATACTTCTATTTATACTTCTTTACCTTATATTTAAACATATTGTACGTCCAATGCAGCGGAAGTATAATGATGAAAAAGCTGAGCTTGAGCTTAAGAATGCAAGACTGATGGCGCTTTTTGCAGAACTGGATCCCGATCCGGTAATTAGAATAAACTTGCAGGGTGAGATTATCTATATGAATAATGCAGCTGCCAAACTTGTTAAAGATGAAAAACTGGAAGGCAGGCGCATTCGAGAAATTATTCCCCAAATAAACTTTCCGGTTGAACATTATATTCGTAGCGACAAATCAAAAAACGTTACTCATAGTTTAAATTCAAAAAACTATTCAATACTTTTTAAAGGAATCTCATCCCTGGAAATTGCTCAATTGTATTTTCATGATATTACCGAGAAAATTGAACATGAAAATAAATTAAGAGAATTATCATCTGCACTGCAGAACAAAATTGAAGAAGACAGGCAAAGAATTGCAAGAGAACTGCACGACGATATCGGACAGAATCTTTTAATACTAAAAATGAACTTGATTAATAAATATCGTGATATAATAAAAAATGCCGGTATGGAAAAAGAATTTCAAGAAAGTATTGACTCCCTTCAGAAAATTTTGTTGGAGCTTAAAATAATATTATACGATCTTAAACCTCCCGTCTTGGAAGAATTGGGATTAATAATGGCTCTTTCATCCTTAATAAATAAAATCTCCGGTGTAGGATTATTAAAAGGGAGCCTGAATGTTATTGGATTTGAGGAAAGGCTTAATCCTAAGCTAGAAATAGCTTTATTCAGAATAGTACAGGAAGCAATAAATAATATATTAAAACATTCTTACGCAAAAGAGTTTTCCGTACAGCTTATAAAACAAAATAACATTTTAAAAATGCTTATTTATGATGACGGAATAGGATTTAATAGTAATAATAGTAGATTTAATGGTTTCGGGCTTATAAATATTAAAGAAAGAGTGGAAAACTTTAAAGGAGTTTTTAAAATTGACAGTTCAAATAATGGCGGTACATTGCTTGTTGTAGAAATACCTGTGGAGAAAATGGAATGAAAAGAGAAGAGAATATAAGAATTCTTATAGCTGACGACCACAAGCTGTTTCGCGCAGGAATAATTAAAATATTAAGCAGTGTAGATAATATTTTGATTATAGGTGAAGCAGAAAACGGTGAAGAGCTTATAAGAAAATATTATGAATTAGATCCTGATATTTTGCTGGCAGATATTTCTATGCCGCTGCTTTCAGGTGTAGAGGCAGTAAAAAAGATTAAAGAGACAAATGAAAATGTAAAAGCCCTGTTCCTTTCAATGTATGATTCCGAAGAATATGTTTATTCGTGTTTAATATCCGGCGGAATGGGATTGATTAATAAAAATTGTATGGAAGAAGAATTGGTAAATGCTATTGAAATGGTATTTGACGGTAGAAGGTATTTCGGAAAAAATTATCCTGAAGAAAAACTGGAAGAATTATTAATGAGTTATGAAACTATACGGCAAAAGAGTAACGGCAGAGATGTATCGGCGCTGACAAAAAGAGAACTGGAAATATTAAATTTAATCGGTGATGGATTTACTAATTCGGAAATTGCGGATCGGATAACCATTAGTAAAAGAACTGCGGAAACTCACAAGTTCAATATAATGCATAAACTGAATATTAAATCATTACCGGAATTAATAAAGTTTGCAATCGATTTTACTCATAACGAAAAAACAAATTCATTTTAATAATTATGACCTAAAATATCTTAAAGATCACACTTAAAAATGTAATATTTTTTAAAAATCTTTGATAAAGAAGTTAAAAACAATTATTATAAATTTTCTATTTTTAATTTTCCAATAAAATAACGAGGTGGAGTTGGAAACTATAGGTAAGATTTATACAAAATCAGAAGCAGATACTCTGTATGACATCGTTATTTCTTCTACCAAAATTAACTCATCCGACTTGCAAAAAATTATTCCCAAGACACAGAATCATATTATGTTTCAGATAATTGAAGGAAAACTTATTATACTGGACAAAGACAGAAACATAATTTTTACGAACGGAAATTCAAGCACTGTTTCTAAAAGTACGGTTTTTCATGTCTTTAGTACGTCAGTGATAAATAAACTGCTTGCCCGCGGTAATAATCCAGCAACTATTATTGAGAAAAGAAAAAATGTTTTAACAATAACGAATGGAGATAATACATTGGAGCAAGGAACTTTATGCCCTCCATTTTGTCAGAATTTATGATATTACCATATATAATATATTCATTATCGGTTTTAACATGGATTATTGTCCCATTTCGACAATATAAAAAGAGATTTTTCATATTTTTTTTAATCTATGGTGTAATGGATCCCATAGCATTAATCACGTTATTGCTTCTCCATTTGAATACTTTTAGAATATTTATCCCGTTAGTAGTATTATCCATATTTTCATTATTCGAAATTAAAACGATAAAAAACAATATCTTTTTAGTTATTATTATAATGGTATCAAGTTTAGTACTCTCATGTTTTGGTAATGTAAAATTGCTGAGAATTTGTCTTATGCTTTTAGATCTTGTAACATTTATTCTTTTCTTAAAATATGCATTAATTGAATTTTATAAAGAAGATCATATAAATTTATTTTATTTTATGTTATGCGTATATGAAATATCTTTAGTGTTAAAATTTATGTTATATATTATTAATATTAAAACAGGAGTTATATTTCTTTATTTAACATTATTATTTGAAGCATTCATCGGCATATATTTTATTATTTATAACGAAATAACCAGCCTGAAAATAAAACTAAAGATAGGTTTGTAAAAAGCACATAACATTTTTAAAAAAGCAAAACTAAATAAAGGTATTAATTTCCTTCTAATTCAAATTTACAAATCAAAGCCATATCCGGCTTCAATTATTAAATTACCTGTATGACTTTTACCATCGGATGCATATTTTTGAACATCGGTAAATCCATATAAACCTTTTAATTCCAAAATTATACTTTGAGATTTTGCAATAGGATAAATAATTCCAATTCCTCCGGTTAATCCCACATTTATTTTATTAAGACTGCTGTAAACATCTGTTGTTGCGTCAAAAGATTGAGGTGGAACAGGCGCTTCTGTTTGATACGAAGGAGGTACCGGTATCATTAACGGTGAACCGTTCTTATCGATATAAATAGTGCTTGTCCCGCTTGTTACTTCTTTTGCACTTAATAAAATACCAATATACGGTCCGGCATTTATAAAATAATTGAGTGATGAATTACCGAACATATATGTTATAGTTAAAGGTATTTCCAAATAATTAAGAACAGATACATTTTTAAAGTTTGCATAAAAGTAACCATTAGGAGGTTGAATCGGGATATCCGAAGATGTGATCGGTTGTATTCCATTTCTTTGACCGCCTTGTCCGTCAAAATTTATTTCGGCTTGTATATAAAAATTATTATTTAGTTTATAGTTCCCAAATATTCCGAAGCTTGGAGCAAGCCTGGAAGTATAGCCTTGACTAATTTCATTTGTTCCTCCACTCAAATTTGGAACACTTATTCCTCCTTGTAGACCAAGCTTTATTTGTGCATTCGAATTAACTTCTCCTAGGAGACATATAATTAAAATCGAATATATAAAATAATTGGATTTCATATTTCTCCCGTATTACTTTATTCTAAATATTTTGTTACCAAAAATTTATACTGTTTTTGAAAACTATTTATATTCTATATCACAGCACTGAATAAGTGCAAGGAGAAAATTGAAAAATATTCAAAGGTTAATGGAAGTAATAATTGAAGAGATTATGTGGATATTTATATAAGGTAAATTCCATTTTTAAAAAATAAATCCGGAAAATATTTTGATAAAAAAAGGAATTAATTTATTTCTTATAAAGATTTTAAACACTCATTATCCGGGATAAGCTCCTTTAAAGAATATAAAATATTGTTAATCATCCTGTCGCTTTCACCTTCAAACCTACAAATTTTTGGATCTCCTGGACATTTTATTGAGCAGTAATTTTCTCCCGGCATTATTATCCTGTTCTCATTTCCGCTGGGTCCCCATAACTTAGGTGAGCAAGCCGTTAAGGGGCAGAATAATGAAATGGTTTTAACTTTAAGAGCTGCTGCTATATGCATAGGGCCTGTACTGGAAGAAATTAAGCAGTCCAACGCTGCAATATTTAAAATTGTTTTTCGTAAATCCGAATTTAAGTTTAGATATTCAACATCTTCAATATTCTGCAGGTTTACTGGTACTGAATTATCCGTTATAATTATTTTAAAACAATTTAGATTTTTTAATTTATGAATTAATTGGAGGTAATTTTCTTCTGTAAAATTTGGTGCGGAATTACCGTTTGTAATGTGAACTCCAATTAAGATTTTATTATCGCCGGTATATTTTTGTTTAATCTTATTTACTTCTTCTTTTTCAGAATCGGTTAAAAATATTTCCGTATTTAAATCATTAGAATTAATGCCGATTATTCTTGCCAAATCCATGCAGTAATCTGCTTCATGTTTAAGAGGAATATATTTATGACGGCTAACGCCTTTTACAAAAGTGATAAACTGGTAAAATTTATAACCAACTCCGATCCGGGTTTTTATTCCGGCAAAGAATAACAGGTAGTTAATCCTTTCGGAAGGCAATAGCATTAAAGCGTGTGTAAATTTAAACTTTTTAATATATCTTACTTTTTTAAAGAAATTACTTAAGCCTTTCCATTCTAAATCTTCATTAACAATTATCTCATCAACATTAGGATTATTAAGGTATAATGGTTTTGTGTAATTCCTAACCAGGACAGCCACAAAGCTATCCGGCCATTGCTTTTTAATTGCTTTGGGAATTGGAGTTGATAAAACAACATCTCCGATTCTATCCTGTCTGACTATAAGTATTCTTCTTTGTTTCAAAATATGATTATATCGAAATTTTAAAATTAAATTGTACTTTAAAAATAAATTAAAAACAAAAAACCTAAAATTTTTAAAATTTCACTTAAATTAATAGTAAATTATAAATTTGATATAATATCAAAATGCTATTTTAATAGAGTGTTAGTCAAAATCGCTTCAATTATCACT
>CAZCFZ010000038.1:0-36143 GCA_964498065.1 uncultured Ignavibacteriaceae bacterium | reverse complement strand
TTTATGAAATTATAGAAATTAGTTTTAAAAATTATTTTACTGCTCTTATGAAAACCTCACTAAAATTATAAAAACAAAATTATTGTAATAGATTATTTGAATGCATTTCAAGAAACGCATTCAATATTAAATTCTCTCTCTTTCATGTTTTCTAATACCGACTTACTAAATTTATCTGATTTTCTTGCCGGTAAAATTGCATCGCAATGTGTCCCGTTAAAAACTATGGGAATAGTCTTTAAAAGAATTTTTATATCTAATGCGAAAGAATAGTTCTGATTATAAAAACTTTCCTTATCAATTAAGTCTTTAACACCTTCATTTCTATTTTGAAATACCTGCCAGTATCCGGTAATGCCTGGCTTAAATTTATTTTGCCCTCTAAATGTATACCCTTTCGGATAAGAATATTTCATTATATCCAAATCAGTTAATGATAGCGGGCGAGGACCTACAAAACTCATTTCTCCTTTTAATATATTCAAAAGCTGGGGAAGTTCATCTAATCCGGTCCTTCTTAAAATCCTGCCGAATGGGGTTACTAACTGTGTAAGTTCATTTTTAAAGAATATGTTTTCCCTTGAAGAGTCAACATTAACTTTCTGGCTCTTCATGGTTTTAAGTTTGTACATTTTAAATCTGTAAGAATTTAGGGTAATGCCGCGTTCTTGTATAAAGAATGGAAATTCTCTGATCTGTAATAAAATTATCAGTGATAAGATTAGAATTAATGGAAAAGCTAGAATTAAAAGTATTAGTGAAATTGAAAAATCGAAAATGCTTTTTAATAAAGTAAAAACCCTTCCCTGCATATCTCCCCTTAAAATTGGAGAAAATTATTTCTAACACTTTACATTATAATAAATTATGACTTTTGTGTCAACAAAAGCCGCAATTTTTTATAAATTATCTAAAATACAAACAGTAAATGGATTTATATCGAAAATAAATGCTTAAAAGAAAAGACAATCTCTTAAAATATATTTTACTTTAGCTGATCTGCTTATAAATTATGCTCTTTATCAAATTTTATAATTTTTTAGAATCCATTCCTTTAATATTTCAACAAATAATAATAAAATATAAAAAAATGATTTATTGTACATTTTTATGTTATTAAATAATTAATAGAGCAAAATTTTGTCACATATTACAGCAAAGTTGATGTCTGTATATTTTATTTGAAATTAGCTAATCTATTTTTATTAATAAATTTAGAAAAAGCTTCAACGGATTTTATTTGATAACATTCAAACAATTTCCAATTTATTAATACTCATTTTAATCAAATAATTGGAGGACAATATGAAAACACGATTTCTTGGCAGTACAGGAATTAAAGTTTCTGAAATTTGTTTCGGTGCAATGACTTTCGGCGGGAAAGGGTACTGGAAATATATCGGTGAACTTGAACAAAAAGATGCAAATACTTTGATAAAAACTGCCCTGGATGGCGGTATAAATTTTTTTGATACAGCAGACGTTTATTCCGAAGGTTTAGCTGAAGAAATGCTGGGCAAGGCTCTCGGAAGCAAACGAAAGGAAATAATTTTAGCTACTAAGGTACGAGGCAGGACCGGTAGCGGCCCGAATGATGTAGGTTTATCCCGTCATCATATTGTTGAAGGATGCAATGCAAGTTTAAAAAGATTGGGAACCGATTATATTGATCTTTACCAGGTTCACAGTTTTGATCCTTTTACTCCTCTTGAAGAAACTCTGAGGGCATTGGATGATCTTGTTAGAGATGGAAAAGTGAGATATATCGGCGCTTCAAATTATACAGGCTGGCAATTAATGAAAGCATTGGCAATTTCCGATAAACAAAATCTTGAGAGGTTTGCAACTCTTCAGGCATTTTATTCTTTAATTGCCCGCGATCTTGAAAATGAATTAGTCCCTCTCAGCCTTGATCAAAAATTAGGAATATTGCCGTGGAGTCCTTTAGGAGGAGGATTTTTAACCGGGAAGTACAGGAGGGGGAAAAAGCGTCCGGAAAATGCCAGAAGAACAAATCCCAAAGATCAGTTTTTACAGTTTGATGAAGAAAAGGGTTTCGATATAGTTGACGAGTTGGAAAAGATAGCAAAAAATCATAATGCAACAATTACACAGGCAGCTCTTAATTATCTTTTAAGAAAACCCGGTGTTTCATCAGTAATTATTGGAGCAAAAACTAAAGAACAGCTTACAGATAATTTAAAAACTTCTGACTGGGAAATGACACCGGAAGAAGTAAACAGACTTGATGCATTAAGCGAACCGCCTAGAGTCTATCCTTATTGGATGCTTAAGCGTGTAATTCAAGACAGATAATTTATTAATCAAATAATGAGGAATAAAATTGAGCATACTTTTTTCACCTCTAAAAATTAGAGAATTAGAATTTAAAAATAGAATTGCTGTTTCGCCCATGTGTCAGTATTCAAGCGAAAACGGGATGCCGACTGATTGGCATTTCGTGCATCTTGGAAGCCGTGCTGTCGGAGGAGCCGCATTAGTAATCATGGAAGCTACAGCAATTTCCCCCGAAGGAAGAATTTCTCCTGACGACGCAGGTATTTGGGATAATAAGCATGCTGAAGCATATAAAAAAATTACTTCTTTTATAAGCTCTCAAAATTCTATTCCCGGAATACAAATAGCGCATGCCGGAAGAAAAGCTTCAACTTATACTCCTTGGAAAGGCAAGGGAGAAGTAGAAATTAAGAGCGGCGGATGGCAGGCGTTAGCTCCTAGTCCAATTCCATTTGCAGATGATTATCCTAAACCTAAAGAAATGAATAAGGATGATATAAAAAATGTAATTGTTCAATTTAAAAATGCTGCAGAAAGAAGTCTGGCTGCCGGATTTAAGTTAATTGAACTTCATATGGCGCATGGATATTTGATTCATGAATTTCTTTCGCCAATTTCAAATCAGCGAAAGGATGAATATGGAGGCAGTCTTGAAAATAGATGTCGCCTTGCATTAGAAGTAACTGAAGCAGTGAGAGAGTCCATTCCTAAAGAATTGCCCCTGTTTGTTCGTATTTCATCAACCGATTGGGTAGAAAATGGATGGGATATTGATCAGTCGGTACAATTAGCAAAGTGGTTGAAGGAATTAGGCGCGGACTTAATTGACTGCTCAAGCGGCGGCAATATTGCTGATGCTAAAATACCGGCCGGACCCGGATACCAGGTCCCTTTTGCTCAAAGAATAAAAAAAGAGACCGGCATACTAACCGGCGCTGTAGGAGTTATTACTTCTCCGGAACAAGCAGAAAATATTGTAAGGACCGAACAATCCGATATGGTAATTATGGCAAGGGAAATGCTTCGTGATCCGTACTGGCCTCTTCATGCGGCAAAGAAGTTAAAATCGGATATAGAATGGCCGAAGCAGTATTTGAGGGCGAAGTAAGTAGGAGATAGAAGCTAGAATGGAGACTGCAAGCCGGAGAATGGAAATAGAAACAATGACCCGGGAACGAGAATCAGTCATTCGTTGTCATTAAGTCGTCATTCATTGTCATTCACTAACAATTATAGTTATTAAGTCGCCAGGTATTGTTGATGCTGAAGGCTGAAAGCTAATTGCTGAGAACTGAACATCGGATACTCGATACTTGATATAAAGAATTAAATGTATACAAAGCTTTTATTGAACAGTTTATTTTAAATTAAAAGATAGGATTAAGAATGGAAGAGAATAAAAATCATAAACATCATCATGAAAGTGAATCGGTAGTACTAAATGAAAGAGTTTATAGCAGAGGTGTAGACAGGCTTCGTACCGAAGACAGAATTGAGAGGCTTGAGGTTGAACGAGTTGTTAATCTATGTCTGGAAGAAAATATTAAATCAATACTGGATATCGGGACGGGCAGCGCACTTTTTGCAGAAGCATTTTATAAAAAGGGGATTAAAGTTGCTGGAATAGATACAAATCCCGAAATGATAAAAGCAGCCAAACAATTTGTAGCTGAAGGTGAATTTCTTCTTGCACCTGCGGAAAAAATTCCGTTTAAAGATAATGATTTCGATATGACTTTTTTCGGCGTTGTCTTTCATGAGGTTGATGATTATTTAAAAGCGTTAAAGGAAGCGTACCGTGTTTCGGTTAAAGGAACTGTCCTTTTAGAATGGGATTATAAACAGGAAGATTACGGCCCGCCTATTGAACACAGATTAAAACCGGAATTCATTAAAAAACTTTCTGAAGAAGCATGTTATAAAGAATTTAAAGTTGTAAGATTAAATAGTCTTGTTTTATATAAGCTTTTAAAATAACTGAGAGACACCCGGTGTGTTAAAAACACCGGGTGTCTTAATTTTACTTAGGCATTATGTTTGCAGAAACAGCATTCCCAGTGTAGCCAGCACCGGGGAATTAATTTACATTACTTTAATCCGTTGTTAGAAATAGATTTCATAACTCTTAAACTGTTAAAACAGTTGAAATATGCATTGTTGTTTTTATTAACGCCGGATTTGGCATAGCCATTCCGTTGGGAAATCCCGGCGTTAATAATATAAAAATTCACAATGTAACCGTTTCTCCAAAGGAGTCCTTCGGACAACGGTTTTGATATTAGTTTCGAACAACGGATTACTTTAGTTTTATGATACCTTCTTTCTTATTGTCTTTTTAACATCATTATTATTCCGTTTGTCGGATTGGCTGTATAACCGACAACAACTATTAAATCATCAGTCATTGCAACGGAAAGCCATGTAAAATTACTGTTGGGGTCATAAGGCATTCCAAGCTGTTTCCATCTAACACCGTTAAAATATCTTATTGTATTTCTCTCGCCTACAAGTATCATTTGGTTTTCCGCTAAGCCTCTTATCTGCGAGAGAAATCCCCAATATTGTCCGCTGGTATTTCCTCCCCAATAATTGCCCGGCAGCAATTTCATAAAACTAATCTGTCCTCCAACATCTCTATACAGCCAATTGCCCGCAAAAAAGACTGTGCCGGTATTGCTGACCCATACAGTTCTTGCTATCCCATCAAAATAAGGTTTAAACAATTGGCTGGAACTTCCTAGGGATTTCCCTTCAGCTATAGCATGGAAGCCATTTTTATTTCCTTCCAGCAAAATCCCATCATAATTTTGATAATTGCCACCGACAATATATACGTCTTCCCCGTTTTTAGAATAGATATCATATAAATTTAATGGAGTACTGCTCATGATTTTATGCCATGAACCGCCAACGTTCCTTTGAACTACAAGACCGTTATTACCTAAAAAGTAAAGTTGATTATCATCGGAACTTTCCCATATTTTATTTGCTTCATTTGCACCTGTATTGTAAAAGGCTGTCCAACTCGATCCGTTAAAATGAAATGGAACTCCAGCGGACACCCAGATATCGTTCTGATTATTAGCAAATAGTGCAGTCCCCGGTGCATATACACTATCGCCTGTCGAACCGGGGGGGAAATATTGCAGCGTAAAATAATTCCAGTTTTTTCCATTCCATTTGATTAGATTATATGGATAAGATATGTTGTTATTGCCAGTTTTGTCATTTATATATATATCTCCAACAGCATATATTAATGAATCGTTTGGGACTTTGACATCATAAAGGTAGCTTGGCATTCCGGTAGCATTAAAATTTCCGAATTTATATAATTCCCAGCTATAACTGCTGCTTGTACTGTCTAATGTTGTTACTTGAATGGGGAGGCTCTGTATTTTATTATCTCCATTTATAATCTGGTATGCTATATAATTGTAACTCTTTGAAGGCTGAACAGTAGTGTCAACTAACACTGTATCTGTTTGTGAGAAATTTCCCGTTAATACTAAATTTCCATTTCTTGTTATTTCGTATTCCCCGCCATTCGAGCTATTTGTAAATCCAAGTTTTAACCAAACTTCTGTGCATACTACGTCAACCGCTGAAAAGCTTATCTCATTCTTTGGTGCAGTTGGACTGCTGCAGTTATACTGCGAGAAGATGAGAAAGATTATGATTAGCGAAAACAGTAATGAAGATTTCTTCATGTTAGTATCCTTCTAAACTCTGAAAATAAAATGAAGATTTTTTAGGAATGTCTTGTGTAAATAATTTACTATAAAATGCGGTGGAAGGAATTTTGTTTTCCCTTCCTGAAGAAATGATGAGAAAATGTTCTCTAAAAATTAGCCCCTTTTTAAATTGTAAAAAACATTTCATAAAATGCCCCCATGAATTACAATACTTTTCGGAAATAAGATACTATTTTAAAAAATAAGCTTCAAACAAGTTTATATTAGAATTTAATTTATTACTTTATATAATATGGGGGATTTTGAGCTTGACAGAAATAATTAAAAACACCCAACGTTTAAGGGAAAGTAAAATGCTTTTTAAAACGTTGGGTGTTTAGGACATTTTAGACACCCAATGTTTTTAAAACATTGGGCGTCTGCTGCGCTAATTATACTCATCCCAGCTTTTAACTGATAGGCTTAGCTCTTTGTTTTGCTCCAGGGATTTTACAAACCTTTTTGCAACCTGAATATTTGTAATAAGATTTACATTCATATCGACTGCCTTTCTTCTTATAAGGTAGTCATTATCGAGTTCGTACTTCTCCTGGTTTTTAGGAATGTTGATAACAAGATCAATCTTGCCTTCGTTTAGGTAGGTCATTATGTTAGGTTCTTTTTTCTCAAGCGGCCAGTTTAATATTTCCGCATCCATTCCGTGTTCTTTTAAAAATTTTGCAGTTCCGTTTGTTGCGTAAAACTTTAAACCCATTTCATAAAGCATTTGTGTGTCGCTAAGAAAGTCGGCTTTCTCTTTTAAAGAACCTGTAGAAAGCATTACTCCTTTTTGAGGAATCCTGTAGCCGGTAGATAAAAAGCTCTTTAAGAAGGCTTCATTAAAATCATCGCCAAGACAGGCAACCTCTCCTGTGGAAGCCATTTCAACTCCGAGAATAGGATCAGAACCCTTCAATCTTGTAAAAGAAAACTGCGGAGCTTTAACTCCAACGTAGTCAACATCAAAAGAAGACTTATCCAGCTTAGGAACCTTTTCTCCCATCATCAGTTTTGTTGCAATTTCTATAAAATTTATTTTCAAAACTTTCGATACAAACGGAAAGCTTCTCGATGCACGGAGGTTGCATTCGATTACTTTTACGTCATTATCCTTTGCAATAAACTGAATGTTGAAGGGACCTGTTATTTTTAATTCCTTTGCAATTTCTTTCGTAACCATTTTTACTCTTCTCATCGTCTCAAGGTAAGTCCTCTGCGGCGGAAGTACAATTGTTGCATCGCCTGAATGAACGCCTGCATTTTCAACGTGTTCGGAAATTGCATAACAGAAAAGCGAGCCGTTATCGGCAACAGCATCCACTTCAATTTCCCGCGCATCGGTTATGAATTTACTTATAACCACAGGGTGCTCTTTACTAATCTCCGAAGCTTTTTTCAAATATTCTTCGAGCTCATCATCTGAAAGAACAATACTCATTGCGGCGCCGCTCAAAACATAGCTTGGCCTGATTAATACCGGGTAACTCACTTTGTTTGCGAATTCCTTAGCTTCACTTAAATTTGTAAGCTCTTTCCATACCGGTTGATCGACTTCAATTCTATCCAGAATTTGAGAAAACTTATGCCTGTTCTCCGCATTATCGATTTGTTCTGGTGAAGTACCTATAATTTTTATCCCGGCGTTGTGTAATTTAACGGCAAGGTTATTCGGGATTTGTCCGCCCATCGAGATTACAACGCCTTCCGGGTTTTCCTTGTCGTAAATATCCAGTACCCGTTCGAATGTGAGCTGCTCGAAATAGAGTTTGTCGCAAATATCGTAATCGGTACTTACGGTTTCAGGGTTGCAGTTTATCATTATTGTGTTGTATTCCATTTTATTTAATGCCATAACTGCATTAACGCAGCACCAGTCAAACTCAACAGACGAACCGATTCTGTATGCGCCGCTTCCTAAAACAATTATTTGATTTTTTTCTCCGACAGAAATATCGTTTTCATTACCATGATATGTTAAGTAAAGATAATTAGTCTGTGCAGGGTATTCCGCGGCTAATGTATCTATCTGTTTGACGACCGGAACTACATTCAAGCTTTTTCTGTAATTTCTAACTTCAAATTCTGTCGAGTCTGTTAAGTGACTGATTTGTACATCCGAGAAGCCGTTCTTTTTTGCTTCTCTCATTAAGTCAACTGAAATTTTATTAAGCTTCATCGCTTTTAATTTCTTTTCGGTTTCTATGATGTTTTTCATTTTATATAGAAACCACTTGGTAATTTTAGAAAGCTCGTGAATCCTGTCTACTGAATATCCTTCTTTTAATGCCTGAGCAATTGCATAAATTCTTTTATCTGTCGGCTGTGCAATTTCTTCATCAAGATTATTGAATATGAGATCGTTTCCTACAAATCCTTTCATACCGATATCCAGCATTCTAATTGCTTTCTGCAGGACTTCTTCAAAAGTTTTGCCGAGAGACATTACCTCGCCGACGGATTTCATCTCTGTTCCAAGCTGAGTATTGACTTGCCGAAACTTTTGTAAATCCCATCTTGGAAATTTAAGAGCGACATAATCAAGCGCCGGTTCAAAACATGCGGAAGTTTCCTGCGTAATAATATTTACAACTTCATTTAAAGCATAACCTAAAGTCAATTTTGTCGCGATAAATGCGAGCGGATATCCCGTTGCTTTTGATGCAAGCGCCGAGCTTCTGCTTAATCTCGCATTAACTTCAATTATACGGTAGTCATCGGAGTTCGGATCCAACGCATATTGAATATTGCATTCACCTACTACACCAAGATGACGAATTAATTTTATTCCGATTGATCTAAGTTTGAAATTTTCATGTGCGGATAAAGTTTGAACCGGCGCTATAACAACACTGTCCCCGGTATGAATTCCCATCGGATCGATGTTTTCCATCGAACAAATCGTGATGCAGTTATTGAATTTATCCCTTACAATTTCATATTCAACTTCTTTCCAGCCGTAAACGGATTCTTCGATTAAAATTTGACTGGTAAAAGTAAAAGCTCTTCTCGCTTTTTCAATTAGTTCTTCTTTGTTGTTTACTATTCCCGATCCAAGTCCGCCAAGCGCATAGGCAATTCTAACCATTACCGGGAAGCCGATTTGTTCAGCCGCTTCAACTGCTTCATCCACATTTTTAGCGGTTTTACTTAATGCAACTTTAAGTCCGATCTCCGTAACTTTGTTTGCAAACAACAATCTATCTTCTGTTGACTCAATAGCTTCTACAGGTGTACCAAGAACCTTTACCTTATATTTTTCGAGTATTCCTTTTTCATAAAGTTCAACACCGACGTTTAATGCGGTTTGACCTCCGAATTGAAGAAGTATGCTGTCCGGTTCTTCCTTTTGAATAATCTTTTCAACAAACTCTGCTTTGATAGGCATAAAGTAAACTTTGTCGGCAAAATTTTCGGAGGTTTGTATTGTCGCTATATTAGGATTTATTAAGACCGAAGTTATTCCGTCTTCATTTAATGCTTTAATTGCCTGGCTGCCGGAATAGTCAAATTCGCCTGCCTGGCCGATTTGCAAAGCCCCAGAACCTAAAATTAAAACTTTTTTCGGTTTTCCTCGTTTAATCATTTTAAAGCCCTCAAAAACATATCAAAAATAAATTCGGTATCGTCAGGTCCGGGAGAAGCTTCCGGGTGAAATTGCGCCGCAAATAAAGGTTTGGAAATATGAATTATTCCCTCGTTTGTTCCGTCGTTATCGTTTACAAACCATTCTCTCCAGTCTTCGGGCAGCGTCTCTGAGTTTACCGCATAACCATGATTTTGTGAAGTGATATAACATCTCTTTGTGCCCATTTCATTACATGGCTGATTGTGGCTGCGGTGTCCGTATTTAAGTTTGTAAGTATCCGCACCGGCTGCAAGCGCCATTATCTGGCTGCCGAGACAAACTCCAAGTACCGGCGTTCCGTTATTCAAAACTTTACGAGTATTTTCAATAGTAGTTGTGCAAATTTTCGGATCGCCTGGACCGTTGGAAATTAAAATGCCGTCGACTTTTTCTTTTGAGAAATCATAATTGTATGGAACTCTCAGAACGGTAATATTGCGTTTAAGAAATGCTTGAATAATATTATTCTTTGTTCCGCAGTCAACAAGTACAATTCGTCTTTTGTTTCTTGCGTATTCAACAGGCTCTTTTGTACTAACCTGTCCCACAAGATCGAGTTTGTTTACATCTTCAAAATCTACAGGTTCTTTTTCGTTAATAACAATTTTGCCGAGCATAGTCCCTTTTTCACGGAGTTTCCTAGTCAGCATTCTTGTATCTATTCCATAGATACCCGGAATTTTTTGTTCCTTCATCCAATCATCGAGTGATCTTTTTCCGTTCCAGTGTGAATATTCGTTTGAATAATCCAAAACAACTATAGCTCTGCAATGTATTTTTTCCGATTCAAAATATTTTAGCAAACCGTTTTCCCGTTCATAGTCAGGAACGCCGTAATTTCCTATTAATGGAAAAGTAAAAACTAAAATTTGTCCGCGATAAGATGGGTCCGTCATTGTTTCGGGATATCCCACCATCCCGGTGTTAAAAACAACTTCGCCGTTTGTATTGCCTTGATAACCAAAACTATTTCCAATAAATTCCGAACCGTCTTCTAAAATAAGCTTAGCTGATTTTTTTTTGCCGCTCATGATTTCTCATTTGTTTGAAAAAGTTAATTCTTCTTGTACGGATAAAAAAATAGCCACTTAAGAGTGGCTATTTAATTATAGTCTCTATTTTTATATCGATTTTATCCGCGTGTGTAGTTATTTTATTTCTATTCAATTATCTTTTTTAGAAAGTTTAGCAAATATATATTAAACTGTTTTTAGATTCAATTTATGAATTTAAATTTTTAGTGATTAAATTCACTAAAGAATAAAAATAAAATACGGAATTTTAATCTGGCTCGGGGAATTTTTATAATATTGCAGAAGAGTAATAATTGTATACGGCTTGTCATTTACCAACCAATATTTATTAATGATTATTTAACATGTTATTAACTTTAACTCATTTTTATCTTATATAAATTCCTGATAATTTGTCGAACATTTAAAGGCAAAGTTAAATGAAAGCGTCAAAATCTTCATCTAAAATAAAAAATATTAAAGTACCGAAGACATTTATTCTTGATACAAATGTAATTCTGCACGACTCCACATGTATAAATCAGTTTCAGGAAAATGATATAGTTATTCCTCTTACGGTTTTAGAAGAACTTGACCACTTCAAAAGAGGCAGTCAGGTAATAAATTTGAATGCCAGGGAATTTGCCAGAACGTTGGATTCAATGACTGGCTCTGCTTTGTTTAACGGCGGAGTTTCCATGGGTAAGGGAAGAGGCAGAGTTAAGATTGGAATTGCAAGGGGTATTTCTAATGAAATAAAAGATATTTTTAAAGAAGATACTCCGGATCACCGTATATTATCGGTTGCTCTTGAGTGGAACAAAAAATTGAAAAATGATTCGACGGTAATTTTAATTAGTAAAGATGTAAACCTTCGAATGAAAGCCAAAGCTCTTGGAATATTAGCTGATGATTATACAACCGACAGAGTTACAAGTATAGAAGAGCTATATTCCGGAAAAGAGATTGTTGAAGATTTTGATGATGAAACCATAATTCAGCTTTTTCATTTGCCTTATGAGATTCCTGCAGAACAGGTTCTTAAAAAAATTAAAGGCGAAGCGGTTCCTAATAAATATTTTATTTTGAAAAATCCAAACAGATCGATTCTGGCTTATCTTGATCAGGAAATGACCACCTTTCATAAAGTAGATAAGAATGTGATTTACGGAATTAAGCCGAGAAACGCAGAACAAACATTCGCAGTAGATGCATTAACAAACAATAATATTCCTCTCGTTACATTAACAGGTAAAGCCGGTACCGGAAAAACATTACTCGCTCTAGCCAGCGCTTTACAAGTAAGAAAATATTATAGACAAATTTATGTTGCACGCCCGGTTGTTCCTTTAAGCAATAAGGATATTGGTTACCTCCCCGGTGATGTTCAAAGTAAATTAGAGCCCTACATGCAGCCTTTATGGGATAATTTAAGAGTTATACAGGATCAATTTACGGAAACAGACAAGCAGAACCAGCAAATAAATGCAATGATAAAAGATGAAAAACTTGTTATTGAACCTTTGTCTTACATCAGAGGAAGAAGTCTGCAGAGAATATTTTTTATTGTTGATGAAGCGCAAAATTTAACTCCCCACGAGGTTAAGACAATAATTACCCGTGCAGGAGAAGGTTCCAAAGTTATTTTTACGGGGGACATTTACCAAATAGATCATCCTTATTTGGATTCACAATCGAACGGACTATCGTATTTAATCGATCATTTCAAAGGTCAAAAGCTTTATGCCCATATTAATTTGGAAAAGGGAGAACGGTCGGAATTGGCAGAGCTTGCAAGCAATTTGCTATAAATAGACACGATTAAAAAGTCAGAACTAAGCAGATTATTCCGTTAAAACAGGAATCATTTTTGATTATTAATACCGCTGGAATATATAAATGAAGTTGCTTAATAAAATTTTTATGGTGGCTTAATTTGTTATTTTGTCATAGTGAGCAGAGTCGAACTATGACAATGATGAAAACACTCATCGACTTCGCTCATCCCTCGTCTCCGCTCGGGATGACAAACAATATTTTGTAGAGTTTTCATATAATTAGCTCACTATCAAAATTTTCATCCAAAGAATAATATAATTTCTTATATTTATCCGGGTTAAATTTTATTAAAGGAGACGGGGCATGAAAACAGCTAAAAGATTATTCGTAATTATTATAATTGCATTTTTCTTTAGCGGATGTCTGGAAGTTCAAACTACCGTTAATGTAAATAAAGACGGTTCGGGTACGATAAATGAAAAAGTTTTGTTCAGTAAAGATATGGTTGCGCTACTTTCCGGTTTCAGTAAATCGGACAGTTCAGATACCACAAAATCCTCAAAATTTTCTTTAATGAATGTGGAAGAATTAAAATCGCATGCTCCTGAAATGGGCGAAGGTGTTAAATTCGTTTCCAGTAAAGAAATTAAGGAAGACGGGAAAGAAGGCTATACTGCTGTTTACAGTTTTACCGATCTAAGTAAATTGAAAATTAATGAAAATCCCGATAACAAAACGGGAATGTCGGGAAATGATCAGGGCAAAAAAGATTATATGACGTTTCAATTTAAACCGGGCAGTCCGGCTGAAATTTTAGTAAATATGTCCAGGGAGGATATGAATAAGGAATCCCGAAACAAGAAAAATTCTAAAGATACTTCAAATGTAAATAATGTATTTGCAAAACAGTTTCTAACTATGATGGAGGATTTTAGGGTAACCGTCAGAATACACGTAAACGGGAATATAGAAAGCACAAATGCTTCATATGTTAATGGCTCAAACGTTACCTTGTTTGATGTTTCATTTAAAGAATTGGTAAAGGATAAAGATAAATTGGATAAATTCAGCCGGATGGAAGGACATGATGTAAATGAACTTAAAGAGCTGCTAAAGAGTGTTCCGGGAATTAAAATGGAATTAAATAATCCAGTTACGATAAAATTTGACTGATAATTCATTTTAAAAATATTTAATTTAAGCTAAGTATTTTTTATCTTCGATTAAACATAAATGCAGAGTTTTACTTACAGCCTTTCAAATAAGCTTTTATATAGGTACGGAAATATTCCTGTTACTATGCTGCTTTTAATATACTTATTAACTTCTGTTTCAAGTTTAAGCCGTTCACTTGTTTATCTAATTCCGCTAATAATTTCCGCACTATTAATTTATTTTTTAAACAGGCATTATTTAAACTTGTACAAAGTACTGCCCTATAAAATAGAAGCCGATAATGAGAAAATTAAATGCAGCAATTTTCTGCTTTCAAGGAAGGAAATAACAATTTATTATTCTGATGTTAAAAACCTTAAAGGCGGAATATTTGAGGGTAAGATTGCCGGCTTGATGAGTGTCTTCGACGGAAAAAACAATATAAGTATCGGATTTTTCAACAGCATCAAAAATGTTAAAGCGCTTCAAACAATAATACTCAGCAAGGTTAATCGAGACGTTTATGATGAAGTAGTCAATAAAGTCCGGCAAAAAAAGCCTAAAATTAATAAGAATATTTCTTCCGATTCCAAAGAACCCGGAAATACCAAATCACAAAAAAATAAAAAATAGTATTCGTAAAAAGAACATTCCGATTTTGACTTAAAAGTTCCCTTAACTTTATTTATTTTTATAGAATTAATTTTAAATTTTTAGTTATATGAAAATCGCAGTATTATTATCTGGCGGAGTAGACAGTTCAGTTGCACTAAGGTTGTTGAAGGATCAAGGACATGACATTACAGCCTTTTATTTGAAGATCTGGCTCCAGGATGAATTTTCATTTTTGGGTGATTGTCCATGGGAAGAAGATTTGCAGTATGCCCGCGGAGTTTGTGAACAGGCCTCAGTTCCTTTGGAAATTCTTCCGCTGCAGACTGAATATTGGGAAACTGTGGTGACTTACACAATTACAGAAATAAAGGAAGGCAGAACTCCTAATCCCGATATGTTTTGCAACAGTTTAATAAAATTCGGGCAGTTTTATGATAAGATAGATAAGTCTTTTGAAAAAGTAGCAAGCGGCCATTATGCAAAGCTGGAATTAATCGATGGAAAATACATTTTAAAAAGGACTCCCGATCCAGTAAAAGATCAAACTTATTTTTTAGCTTATCTGACGCAAGAACAATTATCCCGCGCATATTTCCCGTTAGGTAATTACGATAAATTTTCAGTGAGAGAATTAGCTCATCAATATAATCTGCCGAATATGGATAGGAAAGACAGCCAGGGAATTTGTTTTTTAGGTCAGATAAAATTTAATGAATTTGTAAAACATCATTTGGGCGAGATTAAAGGCGATATTGTTGATATAGATTCCAATAAGAAAATAGGCGAACATAACGGATATTATTTCTATACAATCGGCCAGAGGTCAGGTTTGGGTTTGTCCGGCGGACCATGGTATGTAGTTAAAAAGGATATAGAAAACAATATAATTTTCATATCGAAAGAGAATAAAGCTAAAAGGGCTAAAAATATTTTTAATGTGGGAAAATTTAATTGGATTGCAGAGCAGCAACCTCAAACAAGTAATTTGCTTGTGAAAATCCGTCATGGTGCGCACATGTATAAATGCAGTTTAAATTTTATAAGCGACGAAACCGCTGAAGTAAAATTAAATAAAGCCGATCAAGGGATTGCACCGGGACAGTTTGCTGTTTTTTACAATGAAGATATATGTCTTGGCGGCGGAGTGATTTTGTAAAGGGAGGAAGGATCGCTTCGCTCAAAGAATAAAGATCGCTGCGCTCAAGGAAAGAAAGGGGAAATTGTTCTCTTTTCAAAAAAAGAATAACAATTTTAAAGGGAGGAATTCAAATGAAAACTTTTGAGGATTTGGAAGTTTGGTAATTGGCAAAGTCAATTGCATTAAATGTATATTCAATTGAGAATACAAACTATATTAGAGATTTTGGTTTTAAAGATCAAATTCAAAGAGCATCAATTTCGGTAATGAATAATATTGCTGAAGGATTTGAAAGATGCAGTAATAAGAACTTTATAAAATTTCTATATTATTCAAAAGGTTCTGTCGGAGAATTAAGAAGGTTATTACGAATAGCAGTTGAATTAAAATATTTAGAACAAACCGAATATGAAATATTAATTAGCGACGCGCTTAAATTATCAAAGCAATTATATTCTTTTATTAAACATTTATCACAAAAAGTAAATTAATAAAGATTATAAATTCAATTAATTCTTATGCATTGCAATATTTATTCACATTTCTTTTTGAGTTTTACGATCTTTTCACTTTTATCCTTGAGTGTAACGATTATTTAGTTTTTCTCTTGGAGTGAAACGATCCTTTCTCTTTCAGCTTTAAGTGCAACGATCCTATATATACAATGCACTGCTGAAATCTCTTCTATATTTTAATGTAGTCTCGTTATCTTCACCAAGGTACTTAAAAATTGCTATACAAGCTTTTCTCGAACCGTCGTCATCATAATAGCGGTCGGTTCTAATTGCTTCTATAAAATTTTCTAAAGCAGAATCAAAATTCTGTTCTTTTACATTTTTTATTGCTCTAAGATAAATGTCTTTTACCTGATTCGTAGGGAGTGAATCGGATTGATTTAATAAATCAAACATCCTTGCAAAAGTTCTTAAGGAATCTTCCAATTCAAAAAATTCCGATGACTCATCAATACCTTCCAATAGTTTTATACTGTTTTCATGATTTTCAAAGAAAGTTGATTTAGCAAGCAAAATTTTTACTTCTTCATTATCAGGTTCCGATGATAAAATTGATTTCAATAATTTTACTGCTTTTTCATTTTTATTTTTTGTTAGCAATAATTTAGCTTCATCTATGGATTTTTGATTTTTACTTGGTATTGCTTTTTTCAGCCATTCCATTACCATATTTTCAGGCAGCGCACCTGTAAATTCATTTACAACTTCTCCATCAACAAATAATTTAACATTTGGTATTCCTTTTACTCCATATTTCTCAGCAACTTCAGGGTATTTATCCGAATTTATTTTTACTAACTTCCATTGATCCTTAAATTTTTCCGCAAGTCTTTCCAAAATAGGACTTAATACTCTGCAAGGTCCGCACCATTCTGCCCAAAAATCAACGAGCACAGGCAATTCAAAACTCTTTTTAATAACGTCCGTAGAAAAATCATTCATTTCATAATTCATTAATGAAAATTCCTTTATTATATAGTGAAGTATAAATTTATTTAACTATTTATTTTAAATAATAAACATATTTTTTGAGACATTAGATGTGATTATTTTCAAAAAGATCCGGGATTTCTTCTTTAAATCCCCTATCGAAAAGTACTTTTTCCGGTCTAATTTATCAAAAGAATTTGCCGTTTGAAATTTCAATTTACCCATTCATCAAATTGAGATTAAATAAAATAAATTTTTTACCAATCTTCTTATAGTCTTTTCTTGATGTTTGAAATTTATTATCGGTTGCTAAAAATTCATTCATAAGCAAATATTGAAAAATAAATCGGAAAAATATGATGAAATTTATCCTTACTATTGTTTTAGTTCTAAACATATTATGTCCAGCACAAAATAAAAGTAAAAAACTTTTCTTAAAAAAAGTAAATAGCGAAATAAAAATTGACGGTGTAATTGATCCTATCTGGAGTACTGCTGATTCCGCAACAAATTTTTTCCAGCTCCATCCTTATTACGGTAAAAAGCCAACCTGGCCGACGGTAGCAAAACTTTTATCTACAAATAATGCTTTATATTGTCTTATCATATGCTATGAAGATAAAAAAGATATTCAGCCTTATACCGGTACATTAGATAATACTACGGGAGAATATGTCTCCTTAATGTTGGATACGTTTGATGATAAGAAAACCGCCTACAAATTTATAGTAAGTGTTTCGGGTGTTCGCGGGGATGCAAGGCTGCTCGACGATGCAAGATTTAGAGATTATAACTGGGATGGTATTTGGTTTGCCAAAACAAAAATTTATAATTGGGGATGGGTTGCCGAAATGAAAATACCCTATAAATCAATTCAATTTAATGAAAAATTAAATTCATGGGGATTGGATTTTGACAGATGGATACCATCTAAAAATGAAGATTTATACTGGAATAAATACGAGAAGAACGAAGGCCAAAGGATTTCAAAATTCGGCAAACTGGAATTTGATGGTTTTCATCCTTCCGATAAAGGAATTAATTTAGAAATCTATCCTGTCGGATTAACAAAAGCTACTTACCAGGAAAACAATACTTATAAAATTGAAGCAAATGCCGGACTTGATGTAATGTATAATCCGTCGCCGATGTTAAAATTTCAATTAACTGCAAATCCTGATTTTGCTCAAATTGAAGCTGATCCATATTCCTTTAATATCTCCCAGTATGAAACTTATTTTAATGAGAAAAGGCCTTTCTTTACCGAAGGAAGCGAAGTTTTTACAGCGGCCGGAAAAGAAAATAATACCGGTTTTTACAGCCCTCTTGAATTATTCTACTCAAGAAGGATAGGAAAAAAACTGCCGGATGGAAGCGACGTTCCGTTGGTTTTGGGAACCAAAGCATTTGGACGAATAGGTGAATGGGAATACGGCGGCTTCCTGGCACTTACCGGTCAGAAAAATTATATGGAGGATGCAATTAGCAAAACCGAAGAACGGGCGGTGTTCGGTTCAGCAAGGATTAAAAGACAATTTGATGAAAATTCGTCTATAGGAACTTTGTTTGTTATGAAACAAACTAAAGATTCAACTTACGGCGTGGCGGACTTAGACGGAGCTTTCCGAAATTCGGGTTGGCAATTATCATATCAACTTGCACGTTCAATAAAAAATTCTTCCGGTGATTATGCCTCATCAATAGGTTTTGTCTCTACAGGTAAAAATTGGTGGGTCCTTGCAAGGAATAGATACATTGGGAAAAATTTTAATGTGGAGCAGGTCGGTTATGTGCCATGGATCGGTACGTGGCAGGTTACTGCACTTACCGGACCAAATTGGATTTATAACGAAGGATATATAAGCGGAATGCTCATACTTGGAGGCGTATATACTAATTATAAAAATATTGAAGGATATACAGATCGTTCCGCCGTTTTAGATTTTAATATGAATTTCAGAAGTAATTGGGGATATGAACTTACCTGGCTTGCAGGGAAGACAAAAGACCAGGGAATAAAATATGATTCTTACGAATTTGATTATAGCTTTTGGTTTAATACTAGTCCCAAATGGGATTTAAATTTCTGGGGCGGTTATTCCAAAACTTATAATTTTAATTTGAATTTCGTTGCTCCTTATTCATGGTTTGGTGCAAACGTAGATTGGAATGCTGCGGATATTTTAACTCTAGGAACTTCGTATAACATGTGGACAGAGTGGGATCCTTCCGGAGGTTTAGTTGATATTACTTATGATGCCCGGCCCTATTTTTCTATTACTCCTGTTAATAATTTAAATTTTAGAATATATGTTGATAATCTTTACGATAAGTCTTCCCGGCATTTGGAGCAAATAATCGGAGGCTTTTTATTCTCATATAATTTTTTACCGAAAAGCTGGATATATTTTGCCTATAATGAAGTAGATAATAGAAGCGATAGGTATGATATAAATGGAAATTTGCTGCCTCAAAAAATGCATGTCTCTGCCAGGGCAGGTGTTTTTAAAGTAAAATATCTGTACTATTTTTAGTTATATATAAAATAATATTTTATTATTTTCATTGTTTCAAGACTCATGATAATAACAAATCTATCTTAGTCCATTCAGAATCTAAAATACTTACTAAAGGGTCGTAATCATAATAATTTACTGAAGTTACTCAACTGTCATGCTGAACTTGATTCAGCATCTGAAAATAGCTTAATTATGCAGATTCCGAATCAAGTTCGGAATGACAATGGCTGATTTTTTCTTGTTTTGCGTAACTTCAGTTATTTATCTTAACGGACAAACAGATTATTATTAAAGGAGCCGTTTCAATTAAATATATATTATATGGTTAAAGATTCCTTCTATTATACTTATAAATTAGTTTCGAAGTAATCCGAAATTTTAGTAAAAAGATGAAGCTGTGTATTGCCGCCGGAAATTCGGTGGTTCTTGTTCGGATAAACCATTAAATCAAACTGCTTCAAATCTTCCTGGAATTTATCTGCTATGGCAAGTGTATTTTGAAAATGTACGTTATCATCTGTTGAGCCGTGAATGATTAGCAGCTTTCCTTTAAGTCTATCAGCGTAAGTAAGTACACTTGCGGACTTGAAGCCTTTTGCATTATCCGCAGGAGTTCCCATGTATCTTTCCGTCCATATAGTATCGTAGAATTTAAAATCGCTGACAGGTGCAACTGCAACTCCCGCTCTAAAATATCCCGCTCCTTTCGTCATCATCATGAGAGTTAAATAACCGCCGCCGCTCCATCCCCAAAAGCCTAACCTCTTTGCATCAACATACGGAAGAGAAGCAAGATATTTTGCGCCTTCAATCTGATCGTGTACTGACCATTTCCCGAGATCATGGAATGCTACATTCTTAAATGCTTTTCCTCTTCCGCCTGTTCCGCGGTTATCAAGACAAAAAACTATATAGCCTTTTTCTGTCATGTACTGATGAAACAAAGTTCTGCTTCCGCCCCAGCGGTCCACAACCATTTGAGATCCTGGTCCGCCGTAACCATAAACCAGCACAGGATATTTTTTGTGAGGATCGAAGTTGTAAGGTTTAATCATGTAGGCGTTCAGCTCCACACCATCGCTTGTTGAAACGGTGAGGAATTCCGGGTAAACCATATGATAATCTTTCAGCGCTTTTATATTATCTTTTTCCAGAACCCGAATTAGAGAACCGTCGGCGTTCCTTAAAATAGTTTGTGTCGGAGTTTTAACATCAGAAAAGAAATCAATATAATATTTACAATTTGGCGAGAAGTCTGCATCATGCCACCCGGGCTGAGATGAAATTTTTTCAAATCCTGTCCCGTCTAATTTTACGCGGTAAATATTCTGCTGAAGCGGCGATTCTTTTTTCCCGTAAAAATAAATGTAATTGCTTTCCTCGGAAACTCCGGCAACGGCGCTTACTTCCCAATTTCCGCTTGTCAGCTGATGAATAAGTTTACCATTATAATTGTACAAATAAATATGCCTGTACCCGCTTTTTTCGGATGTCCAAATAATTTCATCTTTATATTTTAGAAACTGAATATCATCCTGAATATCGACCCAATCCTGGTCCGAATCTGTGATAATAGTTTTTGATTTTCCTGTTGAAGTATTTGCTAAAAGTATTTCAAGACGATTCTGAGGACGGTTCAGCCGAAGCATTGCAAGTTCGTTCGAAGAATTTGTCCAGTAGATTCTGGGAATATAAATATCAACATTCTTTCCAATGTCCATCCAGGTAGTTTTACCGTTGATTATATCCGTAACTCCTATTTTAACGATTGAATTTTTTGTTCCGACTTTAGGATATTTTAAATTGAACACAGTATTATATTGCCCTGCAAGATCATCGACAAGATGATAAACGCCGACTCTTGTCTGATCAAGCCGCCAGAAAGCAATTTTCTTACTATCCGGCGACCAGCGCCAGGCATCCGCAAGGCCGAATTCTTCTTCATAAACCCAATCGAATTCTCCGTTTAAAATATTATCCGTTCCGTCATGTGTTATTTGAATCTCTTTATCGGTTGAAAGATTAACAACAAAAATATTATGATCGCGTACAAAACCTACCCATTTCCCGTCAGGTGAAAGTTTTACATTTCGCAAATGGATATCATGATGGGCAAGTGCGATTACTTTTTTTGTTGCAACATCGTAAAGATAGAAAGGAGCTTGCCGGGAATGCCGCCAGATTGTCTTTTCAGGCCCTTCAATCAAAAGATACTTACCGTTCTCTGTCCATTTATAATGACTCATATGGATCGGTTCACCTTTATATATTAAGGAAGAACCTTCTAATAGAAGATTAACTTTGCCTGATTTCACTTCCATTTTATAAATATCATCGAATCCCGTTTTTGAATCCTTTTTCGTGTAAGTGAAAGCAGTTCCGCCCGGCTGCCATTGAATATTCTCTACAACTTTTGTCTTCAGTTTATCGGAGCTGAAAATATCTTTTAAATTCAGAAGTTTTTTTTGCTGCGCCTGAACAGCTGTAATACTGAAAAAAAGAATAAAATAAATGAAAAGTGAACGGAGTTTTAACATATTAAAAATCCTTTCGAGAAGTTAGAATATTGTAAGTAATAATATTAGTTAGGCCATAATTTTTTTATTTGATCACTTAATCCAAGATATTCCCAGCGCTGAAGCGCTATTGGAACATTTCCGTTGTCAAGCATATAATCATGATATTTTTTCAAATTGAACTTATTACCCAGTAATATTTTTGCATCGGAAATCAATTTTAAAATTTGAAGCTTTCCGATCTGATATGAAATTCCTTGTCCCGGTGTAAGTGCAAAAAATCCGGCTTCGTGAACCGCTGATGCCGAATCCATAGGTACAGTTATCTCTAAATATTTCGCGGCATCTATTATTTTATAATTACCAAGCGCCAGATTAACATCAACATCTACACGAAGGGCTCTTAAACGCATGAAGCGGTATATGATTTCTCTAGTGTGGGGCGTATTGTCGAATAATCCGAATTGCTGCATGAGCTCTTCAAGATAAAAAGCAATCCCTTCATTTGCACCGGAATCAAAATAATGCCTTCTTATCGGATCAATATTCGCCCACGAGCGAACGAGCTGAAAATAATGTCCCGGTACACCCTCATGTACAATTATCGGTCTGGGATCTTCGGCAGAGGCACGCAAGAAAAACGGTAATTCGGGAGAAGGTGCTGGTATGTAACGGACGGCGTTTTCATTCAGCCGCGTCGGTGAAGTAAAATCATCAGTCTCTCCGACATCTGAAAGCGGTGCGACATAATCAGGCATCTTTTTATTCAGGTAATGCTTGATCCATTGAGGGACCGACAGAATATTTTTCTCGACGAGGAATTTCCTTATTGCTTCTTCATCTTTCTTCTCTGCGGATATTTGTTCTACAATATTTGAAAATATTTTCGGTCTCGGGATGCTTTTATCCCTAAGAGTTTCATCAATATCGAAAGCAACAGCCCGGTTAAATTCCAGGTGACCCATGGAAAGAATTTGTTCGGGTGAATAGGGAATTAATGCAACATTCTTTAAAAAATATTCATAGCCTTTTCTTCCAACGCTGTAATCATTAGACATACTCGGCAGCTTTTTTTGTATCCAGCTTTTAAAATCCAAAAGTGCAGATACAGCGTTTTTAGTAGCTTCTTTGAACGGTTTTTTTAAAGAATCGGGAAAAATTTTACCCAGTGCTGTCTCTGTATCTTCAAGATTCTTTTTAACTCTGCCCATTTCTTCTAAAGCTATTTCGGCAAATGCAGCAACAGGTTCGGTTAAATTCTCTTTTGCATTTTTCACTGTACGTGGAATGGAATTTAATCTTATTATAATATTCTTTGCCCTTTTTTCATTCATAGGGGAGTTTATGACTAAAAGATCGAAGACAGCACCGAGGGTCTGCTGAACATAAAAATCGGGATCCTTTTCCGGCAGCTTAAGTACGTTTAGTTCCCAGTTTATTCTTTCTATTGCGGAGTGAAGAAGAAGAAAATCAACGCTGTCGTGCCTTGAAAAGTTGTGTTTATCAAGAACATTCAACCTCTTTGTAAACTCTTTATATTTTTGATTGTAATTATTTATTGCTTTTTTAGAAAAATCCGGTACCCAGCCGTCCGGCCTTTCAACTCTTGGAACATCGTCGGATGTTATCGGCTGCTCAATAGTTCTGAAGGCGAAAAATGCTTTTGCCAGTTGATTTAATGAAGTATTGTTTTGTGCAAGAAGTATCCCGGGTATGAATAAGAAGAATAGTAAATTTATTTTCATTTAAACTTCCAGCTATATTTATCTTTAAATGGTTTATTTAACTAAGTTTACGATTGTAAAAGTACAAAGATTTGAAAGTGAATATTTAAATTTACTAATAATTATTTTGAAAATATGGCGAATAAACATTCCTAATAATTCTCCATCGACTGTTGAAAAGTTGTTTCTACAAATATTAATTGTTTGTCAACCTATAAAAGTCTTTATAAAAACACAATCTTTTTAATTATTTATAATGAATAAGTTAAAATTTTATAACTTTTTTCCGATTATAGATTTAGGATAATTGTGCAAATTATTTTTGTTAAAAGTGCAATTTGATAAGCCTAAGCATAATTTATTTTAAGATTTACAATTATCTGCTAAAACAAAAGAATATGGCTCTCTTCTTAATGATTTTGGCCGCATTTATAGAAGGGGCCGATATCCTGTAAAAGATAACTTTATTGAACAATGAGATTTTATTATAAAAGAATAGTGTTATTTACCCGGGGGGTAAATTTTGAATACAATTTTCAAGGATAGGGATATTCAGAATGATTAACGGTAATATAATTGCAGAAAAAGAAAAGGATAGAAGAGAATTTGAAGATGTAATAATTACTCAATTCAGAGGTCTCGCAAAAAAATATTTCCAGTTTGACGTGCTGAATGAAATAGATTATTCACAATTTATGAATGAAAAGTTACGTTTTTACGGTTATTCTCTTCCTGAAGAAATAAGTGAAATGTTTATTAAATGTGACGAAGCGCCGTTTTTTTGGACCTACAGATCGCCAATTATTTTATATTTGGAAAAATATTACAAATCGACACTATCGCATACAAATGATCAAAATAAATATAAGGCTGTAAGAGATTTCTATACAAAGTGGCTTACTAATAAAAATGAAGATGAAAAAAAATATTTTGCCGTTTCAGCTTTAAATTTTTTAGGAAGGAAATCAAATTCACGCAACTTATTAAATGAAATTTTTCACGCTGTAATTTTGGGCTATGAAAAACAGGTAATGGATCCGTTAAAGAGTATTGAACTGCTTGAAGACTCAAAAGAATTGGTTAACAGCCAGGATTTTCATGATAATATAAAAGATGAGCTTAATTATCTAATAAATCTTTATCAGGGATTTATAGAATTTCATCAAAACCGGATCGAAGAGGCATTAAATTATTTTTCACAAGCGCTATCTGTAAAACCTAATGGAATTACAGCAAAATTTTACCTGACGCTAAGTTCTTTAATTGCACATGACATCCCTCTCGATATTGATATGCTAAATAATTTCTTTTCATATGATATTTCTAGGATCGAGTATGCCATTGATAAAAATGATCTTTCTATGATGAATTATTTTATTAAGAATGCAATTATTAATAATATATTCTATTATCCTGAATTTTCCCAGTCTTATGCCGACATTTTCGACTTTTTATCGGGAATAAAAAATTCAGATGAGTACGATATTGCTAAACTTAAGGCTAATCTTTATAATTTTAAAAATTTAAACTTTAGAGAATATTTAAATGATGAAGCCGTAGTCAGTGTTTCCTTTTTGGAAAAATTGTTTCAAAGTCATTTTAATGATGAAAATATATTCTTTAAAGGAATTTCATGTAAGCTTTTTGATAAATTCAAACAAATTATTGAAAATATTATTGCGGCACTGAAGCAAAAATATTACGACGGCGTAAAGAAAAAGCTTTTAATATATGATAAAGAACTTCAAAATAGAATTACGGATTTACAGCTTCTAAATCAGGGTCACGAAGAGAAAAAAAGCTTTTTAAAAGAAAAATTAAACAGTGTTATAAAAACAATTGATAATAGAGCTGCCGAAAATATTGCTTACTATGAAAATAAGATTGAAAATCTTCACAACGAACAGGGATATGATCCGAAAATTACTTTTAAAAATGCTATGACATATAATCTAATACTTTCTTTCACAACTTTTTTAATGGGAGGATGTGCTGAGTATTCGAATACTTTTATGTCGGAAACGACAAAGTACAGTCAATTTTTCCCCGCAGTAATACTAGCCGGATTTAAATGGGGTATGGTTGCATTTATAATAGGCCTGGTAATTTCTATAATTACAGCAGGTCTATCGATCTTAGAAGGATCCAGCCAGAAGCAAAAGCTGCTGCAGGCAATAAACAGGATAAAAGATGATAAAGATTATCAAATAGAATATTATAAAAAGGACATGGAACAAAAAGAAAAGGAAAGTGAAACAAAATTCAAACAAAATATAGAGGAACGGAATAAGTATATAGATAATTTAAGAATGGAAAGGGCGGCACTAGAGAAGAAATATACTGAAGAAATTGAAAAGCAAATAGAGGCAGAATCCAAACCGTTAGTAGAACTGATATCTAAAAAATCCACCTTTTGTCGAAACAAACAGCCAATTCACAACAACAATACATTTAATTTCCATTAAGAAACAGAATTTCACTCTATATATTATTTGGCTAAAATTAGCCAAACTCACAATTATAATCTTTGATTAAGGCAAAAAAGCTAAAAAAATGGATGTAAACTTATGGAATGGTTTTAGTGTTTGAAAAATTGAAAAATAGATTCACCGAATTTATGTTAACAAAAATATATAAAGAAAAAGAAATATTATATAATGATTATTCTTCTCCAGGTATCATGATTACCATTAATAGAGTCCTTTTCATTAATCATAATATCCCACCCTATGAATACTCCGGTACCCCAATTATAACATTAAACCACGCAATTGGAATGAGAAAAAAAAATGTGGAGGTCGCAATATTAATACCTTCAGCAGAGATTAAAGACGGTTATGTAAAAGAGGTTAAAGAAGATTATACACTTTATAAAGTACCACAACTAGAAAAATATGAAGCATATTTTGGTAATGTAAATCAGATCCAATTAAATAAATACACTTATTCCATTGAGAAAATTATACATGAATTTCAACCGCAAATAGTTCATATAAATGATTATGTATTTATGCCAGAAGTAATTGTTACCTTATTAGCCAACAGTGGTGCTTATATAATAAGAAATGTTTTTAATCCTGAAGAGATTTGTCACCTTGATTCACCGGTATATTTAAAAGGGAAAAAGGAGGTGCTATGCAGTGGACCAGACGCTGTTGAAAAATGTGCTAATTGTTATATGACTAATGTGCTTAAAAAGTCAAATAATGAAATTGATTCAGAGCAGCTAAAAAAATATTCAAGAAAAACACAGAGGCGCTTTGAGGCAATCCGTTCAATTTATAAAGAATATGTCGACGGTATAATTTTTCCGGACAGATCATTTAAAAAATATTTTAGGCAATTTATCGGTCTAAAAGATAATATTGATAAAGTTATTGAACTGGGTTTTATCTTTGACAAACCAAGAAGATTTGAGTACAAAAAAGAACCCAAGGGTGTTATTCATATAGGATTTATCGGAAATCTTATACCAAGAAAAGGTATTAATATTATCTTGGAGGCTTTTGAAAAGATTATCAATCTGGAAAACTTTATTTGTGATATTTACGGTGCAAATGATTTAAAAATTTATCAAGATTTAATAGAACGTTTTGACAAAAGGTATCCTGATAAAATAAAGTACCATGGAATATTCAACTACTCTGATATTGAGAGCATCGCAGACACAATTGATTTTGCTATTATTCCTTCCCACTTTGAAACTTTCAACCGAGTTGTACGCGAATTAATGTTTTTTGGTGTGCCCATAGTTGCTACCGACTTTTTTGGTTCTTCAATTGTTGAAGACGGCTTCAACGGTATTAAAATTAAAGTTGGAGATAGCAATGCACTAGCAGATTCTATTAAAGAATTAATATTGAATCCTTCGCTAATAGAAAAGTTATCAAAGGGAGTAATTAATACTCCAATAGCTTCGCTTGAGGATGAAATAAACGAAATATATGGTTTTTATACTGAGGTAGCTGCGAAAAAAAAAATTAAGAAGAAAATGCTAAGCACATACGATAAAATTCTAATGGCAGAAGACTTGATTGAGAAGGGAAATACTAAAAAAGCTAGAAAAATTCTGGACGAAGTATTATCTGTGTATGATGAAAACATTGATGCACTCAATGATTTAGCAGTTGTTTATATTGTTGAAAAAGATTATTTCAAAGCGCTTGATCACATAAATCGCGTTTTAAAAATTGATTCTAAAAACCTAATCGCAATTACAAACCTCATTAATCTTAAAGAGATAGTTAATAAACAAATAGGAATTGAAAATAAATCGGAATACAATCTAGTATCCAAAGAGGAAAAAACGGTTTATAATTTCAGCCAAGATAATATAAAAAGCTACATTTCAAGTAATGGAAACAGAGAAATGTATGATAATATTTTTGAAAATCAGAACGGGAATTTTTTAACTGCTGTTAAAGAATTAATAGAACAGCAGAATTTTGAAAAAACACAAAAAGAATTAGATCTCATACTTAAAGAAGATCCTAAAAATATCGATGCTTTAAATAATTTAGCTTTTATTGATTTACTAAAAAAGGATTATAAGAAAGCTTTCCAAATAATATCAAATATACTTGTTGAAAATCCTATTGAATCTGTAGCAAGAAATAATCTAAGATATATACATGAAGAATTTCATGATTACCTTTCGGATTTTGATATCAAATTTGATAATTCTAATGGATTTAATGCAAAAGCAATAACGAAATGTCCATTATGTTCTGAGGATTCATATTTATTGTTGATAAAAAAGAACCATCCGTATTATACATGTATTAATTGTGAAGCGATATTTACTCCTAAACTTAAACAAGATGTATTAATTACAAATAATAACGGAGATGCAGGACGCCATAATGACGAAGTAAATTCGCAAAGACTCGAAAGGATAAAGAAATATTCCGGGAATGAAATTAAAAGAATTATTGATTTCGGTTGTGGTAACGGTCAGTTTACAAATTTTCTTAAAGATAGAGGTTATTTTTGTATTGGAATTGACCAGGAAACAAAACTACAACTAAGGGATATAGATAGTGAGAGCATAGATAGTGTTGCAATGATTGAAGTTATTGAGCACATCAATGAGCCGGTAAATATATTTAGGGAATTCAAGAGAATATTGAAAAAAGGGGGTTTGGTTTATATAGAAAGTAGTTTTGTATCAAATAAGAATTTAAAATTATGGCCTTATCTTGATCCTGCTATAGGTCATAGCTTTATCCATTCGGAGAAATCAATAAAATTACTTGCAGAATATTTGGATTTGGGGATTATTCAAATTAACAAAAACGTATATATCATTAGTAAAAATATAACAGATCAAAGGTATCAGATAGGGGAAATGTCGTGTGATGTTTCAATTATTATACCGGTTTATAATCAAAGTTTTTATACTCAAAATTGTCTAAATAAGATATATGAAAATACTTTGTCGAAAAAGTCTTATGAAATTATTATTGTCGATAATGCTTCGGAGGATAATACTTGTGAAGTAGTTGAAAGCTTCCGTAAAAAATTTCCAGATATAAAATATGTTAGAAACAAACAAAATCTAAAATTTGCAAAAGCATGTAATATTGGAGCGGGTAATGCTGATGGTAAATATTTAATTTTTCTAAACAATGATACGGAAGTTCAAAAAGGATGGCTTGAAAATGCAATAAAGCGTTTAGAAATGGATGATAATATTGGGATCGTTGGCGCAAAATTACTTTATCCCGACAGGACAATTCAACATTGCGGAATAGTATTTGTTCGTTCTTACGACAAGGAAATACCTGTTTGGCCTGTACATCGTTTTCGCGGTGCCGATGAAAATTATCCTGGAGTATTAAAGCCCAAGAAGCTACATGCTGTTACCGGTGCGTGTATGTTTATTAGAAAAGAATTGTTTATCAAACTTAATGGTTTCGACGAAAATTACGGAATGTATTTTGAAGACATTGATCTTTGCTTCAAAGCAACTCAACTCGGAAAATCGATCATTTATGAACCTAACTGTGTAGTAATTCATCACGAAGGCAAATCCGGAACAAACAGAAAAGATATTGACGAACAAAATGATAAAGCTTCAAAGGTGTTTTATAGAAAATGGTGCAATCAAATTATTAAACTACTAAAAAACGGCCTTGAAAGAGAGATTTTCTGGATTGCTCCTTTCTTTAATCCAAGCGGTTATGCAAGTGAAGCAATAAATTTTGCTTTAGGTCTTGATAAGTATATTCATTTGACAATAAGAAATCAAAATCCAATGATATCGGATGAATTTATTAATAACATACCAGATCGTTGGAAGAAAACTCTATTTCGGCTTCACAGAATAGATCCCCATAAATGGTCAGACGACTTTTCTTATTTAGGCAATTCAATTTTTATTCACCATCAGCCCGGTAATAATTTAACCAGATTCAAGAATTCTGCATATGGTATAGGCAGAACAATGTACGAAACTGATCGTATTCCCTCAAGTTGGGTTGATAAATGTAATCAAATGGATGAAATATGGGTGCCAAGCAAATTTAACGTTTCCACTTTTTCAAAATCCGGAGTTGATAAAAATAAATTAGTTGTTATTCCGGAAAGCATTGATACAGATATTCTTGATCCTGATAAAGTTAATATACTTGAATTACCGAACAGAGCTAATTTTAATTTCCTTTCGATTTTTGAGTGGACCAACCGAAAAGGCTGGGATATTTTGTTAAATGCATACTTTAAAACCTTTAAAAAAGAAGATGATGTTTGTTTATATCTCCGTACTTATTTATTAAGTAATTATGATGTTGACACTAAAAAACTTATCCAGGATAAGATCAGCCTGCTTATCGAAAAGGGCGGATATAAAAAGGAAGAATTACCAAGAATTGAATTACTGACAAAACAATTGCCCTTTAATGATATATTAAGACTGTATAAATCGGCAGACGCTTTTGTCCTTCCGTCGAGAGGCGAAGGATGGGGACGTCCATATATGGAAGCAATGGCAATGGCACTACCTGTTATAGGTACGAACTGGAGCGGCAATACGGAATTTATGACAAATGAAAATTCATATTTAATAGATATCGAAGAATTAATAGAAATTAAGGGAAATGAAATAAATTCGTATATCGGTCATAAATGGGCGCAACCTTCCGAAGGACATCTAATAAAGATATTAAAGCATATATATCACAATCCTCAGGAAGCAAAAAAGAAAGGTCTTAGGGCAAGACAAGACATAATTAAAAATTTTAACCTTGATGTGGTAGCGAAAATTATAGTTGATAGATTAAATAAAATTGATGAAAAAATAAAGTTAGATGAACTAAATAAAATTTCATCTAAAAAAAGAATATTAAACAGTGATATCTCAATAATTTGGGAGGGTGCACAGTTCGTTAATAGTTCTCTCGCTCTGGTTAATAGAGAGTTGTGTACTTCAATTGTTAAAGCAAACTTTAATCTTTCGTTAATAAAAACAGAAGGGGATCAATTTAAACCTTTCCCCGAAAGCAGTTATTATAATCTCTTGGGAAAAGAAAAAGCAAATCAAGAAAACACGGATTTACATGTTCGCCATCAATGGCCGCCTAATTTAAATACTCCCGACAAAGGTCGCTGGGTTGTTATACAACCGTGGGAATTTGGAAGTCTTCCCCAAGATTGGGTGGAAGTATTTTTAAAATCAGTCGATGAAATGTGGGTGCCAAGCAATTATGTGAGACAGGTATATATTGATAGCGGAGTACCGGGCGACAGAGTTTTTGTAGTACCGAACGGATTTGATCCGGAGGTATTTAATCCTAATGTAAAACAGTACTCATTACCGACTAAAAAGAAATTTAAATTCATTTTTGTGGGTGGCACAATATATAGAAAAGGGATTGACCTTCTGCTGCAGGCATATTGTGAAGTTTTTACAAATGACGATGATGTTTCTTTGATTATCAAAGATATGGGCGGAAATTCATTTTATAAGGGACAAAATTTTAAGGATTTAATTCTTGAATTAAAGAATAAAAAAGGTACACCCGAAATTATATATATCGATAAGGAATTAAATGAAAAAGAAATTGCGGGACTATATACTGCTTGTGATGTTTTAGTTCATCCCTTCCGTGGTGAAGGATTTGGTTTACCAATATTGGAGGCAATGGCAAGCGGAGTTCCGGTAATTGTCACCGCCGGCGGTTCGGCAGCAGATTTTTGTAATAGCGAAAACAGTTTATTGATAAATTCTAAAAAAGAATATTTGAAAGAAAAAAGAATCGGTGAATATAAAACGGTAGATTATCCTTGGATTCTGCAGCCGTCTTTGGATGATCTGAAAGAAAAAATACTCTTTGCCTATAAGAATCCGGACGCAATGAAAACACTTAGTCGGAAAGCTTTTGAATCGGTTTCACAAAAATGGACCTGGGAAAATGCTTTCAAAATTTTACAAAATAGGATTTTAGAAATTTCCTCAAAACCTATTTTACGTGAAAATAATGATGAAGAAAAATTAGATGCAGATAAACAGTTGGAAATTGCTGAAAATTATATATCAGAAAATAAATTGAATGATGCTCGTTTAATATTAAAAAATATTCTTGAATATAAACCGGATAATATTGATGCTCTGAATAATTTATCTGTAATTGAAATATTGGAATCCAATTTTGAAGCCGGATTGAGATTAATCGAAAAAATAATCGACCAAGATCCTGCAAATAAAATTGCCAAATCCAATTTAGAATATATTGAGACCGAATTATGTAAAACCAATTTTGTTAAGTAATAAATATGTAATCCGAAGGGAAAACAAATTAAAGGGAAAAATATTATGATTACTTTAAGTGCAAACGAATTCGTTGAAAACCTTGATAGAGCCTTGTCCTTAATAGAGGATAAAGACTATTCGGCTGCATTTCAATTTTTAAGAAGCTGTATTGAAATGTATGACCGGTACCATCATAAAGCCGAGGAACTGGATTTGACTTACTTGCTTAATCTGGCAGGTAATATTTCCTTGCTTTCAGGAAAAACCGAAAATGCAAAATTTTATTTTGAAAAAGCATTAAAAGAAAACCATAGCTCCTCTCTTGCCTGCAGTGGTTTGGGCGATGTACTATTCATTTCGGGTAATTTTGAAGCAGCCAAAACAATGTATGAATGGGGCGTAAAAAATGATCCTGGAAATCAATCGGCAATAGAAGGATTAGCAAAAGTAAATAAACATTTTAATTATCCTGATGATGCTAATTCATTACTGGGATCAATTGATGATAAAAAAGAATCAGAGAAGTTGAATAATGATTCTGCTTGTGAAACAGATAAATTAATTGAAGACGCATATAAACTTTTTAACGAGAAAAATTTTAATAATGCTCTGGATAAACTAATTCAAGCCGAGAGATTGTTTAACGGACATCTTAGTAATCCAACTGACAAAAGTTTTGCGTCATCTTTTTATAACATGAAAGGTTTTATCTACCTGGGATTAAAAGATGTGGCCAACGCAAAATCTTGCTTTGAAAAGGCACTTAATCTTGATCCCAAATCGTCCCAGGCATGTGCAGGACTTGGAGAAGTATTATATTTAACCGGAAATGACCAGCATGCAAAAACTATGTATGAGTGGGCGCTAAAAAATAATCCTAAAAATTTATTTGCAATCGGCGGTCTAAACAAAGTTAGTAAAATCATTGGTATTGTGGAAAATCAAAGTTCGTTGGATGAAAACAAAGGATATAAAGAAACATCGGAATTAAAATCTGATTTAAATAAAATTTTAACAGTGTCATTTGAACTTTTCGGTAAGAAAAATTTTCATGAAGCAATAGCTACCCTTGATAAATCCAAAGAACAGTTCTATTCACAAAAAGAAAAAGAGATTATATCGGCTTTTGAGAATTTAAAAGGTTTAAATTATTTGGGACTTGATGAAAAGGAAAATGCCCGGAAAAGTTTCGAGACGGCGCTGAATGTAAATCCCGAATCTTCTCAAGCCTTTGCCGGCTTTGGAGAGCTTTTTTATTTAGATAATAATGATAAAGAAGCTAAAATGATGTTCGAGAAAGCGTTAGAATATAATCCGGTCAATTTATTTGCAGCAGGTGGATTATCAAAAGTAAACCGTATGCTCGGCTTACCGTATGATCATTCCGATCTTGAAGATGATTTAAGCGATGTAGATTCTATCAAATTTAAAGCGGCTCTAAATCAAATTCTTGAGTCATCGTTTGAATTATTCGGACTTAAGTATTTTGATGAGGCAATTGAAAATCTGAATAAATCTGAAGAATTATTTTACTCACAGAAAAATATAGAGCTGACCTCCGCTTTTGAAAACTTAAAAGGCTTTAACTATTTGGGATTGGACAACAAGGATGCGGCACGAGAATGCTTTGAAGCAGCATTAAATGTTAATCCAAAATCATCACAGGCATGTGCCGGTTTGGCTGAATTATTTTACCTTGAAGGCAAAGACAAAGAGGCTAAAATAATGTATGAATATGCCCTGGAAAATAATCCGGATAATCAGTTCGCATTAGGCGGACTTGAAAAAGTAAATAAATTGTTAAACCTGTCGGAAGCAAGTATATAATTGCATCTAAGAATTAACGATGAATAAATCCGCCAAAATAACTCTCAGCATGATCGTTAAGGATGAAGAAAAATATTTAAAAGAATGCCTTGAATCGGTAAAAAATGTTGTTGATGAAATAGTAATTGTTGATACCGGCTCCACAGATAATACGGTAAATATTGCCGAAGAATTCGGAGCAGAGATATATCAATTTAAATGGATAAACGATTTTTCTTCGGCAAGAAATTTTGCTTTAAGCAAGTCTTCAGGCAGCTGGATTTTATATCTGGATGCCGACGAAAGATTATCAAAAAAATCCGTATCCGAATTGAGGAAATTAACGGAGCGGGATCTATTAGCCGGCTACAAGTGTATCGTTAGAAGCCTGGACGATAACAACGGAAAACCTCATTATATGAAATATGTACGACTTTTCCGGAATACCAAAGGAATTGAATTTACCGGTAAGGTGCACGAACAGATAGAAAACTCTCTGATTAAGAACGGATATAAGATATTTAATGCCGGAATTGAGATAATTCATTTAGGATATAATGCTTCGAAAGAGGATATTGAAAAAAAAGCCAGAAGGAATTTAAGTTTGTTGATAAAAGAATATGAATCCGAAAAGTCGGCTTATAATGCTTTTCAGCTCGGGAATACATACTCTGTTTTAAAAGATTTTAAAAGTGCAAGAAAATATTATTTGGAAGCAACGGATAAAAAGAATTTAAAAAATGAATATAATGCATATGCCTATTTAAATTTATCGAACTATGAGCTAAAAAATCATAACCTAGAAAACGCACTTAAATTTGTAAATGCGGGACTGCAGGAAGATCCGTCCGGTGTTTTATTAAATATGCTGGCATCGGATATATATTTCAGGTTAAATAAAAAAGATGAGGCAATTCAATTCTGCAGAAAGGCTTTAAATGTCAATCATGAAATAACGGAAGGCTCTTTCCGTTCGGAACTTGCCGTCGGATTACATTCGGAATTAATAATATCAAAGGGTGTTTATTATTCATTAATATCTGGGAACAAAAAATATCTTGACTCTTTCATGCAGGAGATGCGCCGGGAGAACAAACAATTTTTTGAAATCTTATTGAGATTGATTGAGAATAAAACTCTTGCCGGAATTAAAAATGAAGACATTTGCATTCTAATATCGGAAGATAATATTGATATTTTTTTAGCGGCTATAACTAATTATTATGATAAGAAGACCGCACTTGAAATTTTAAAACTTCTTAAGATCCGTTTTAATGGGAACTCCAAGTTTCACAAAACATTGGGGCTGTTGTTTTCCGAAAATGATTTTTTCAATGAAGCTACTGCGGAATTTAGGGAATCATTTAAATTTGAAGAAAAAGATCCCTCGGCGCTGTTTTATTTAATTTCAATGCTAGTGGGAAAAAATCAATTTGATGAAATACCGGAATTACTTTTATTCGCCGAGAAAGAATTCGGAGGTATACCGGAATTTGATGAGAAGTTTGAGATATTAAAGGAAAAAATAGGACTGCTAATTAACGGATGATTTACTGATTGTCGATTGCAACTTAAGATTGAATAATAACATCAGTAAAATTATTATTTTATAAACTTAAAAGATTAAAAACAGAATCAAAATGACTGATAACTATCAACAAGCCGTTAAATTATTTGAGAGAAAAGATTACCGCTCAACCGAAGGAATATTAGTAAATCTTATATTGAATGGAAATGCTAACACCGAAATTAATTATTTTCTTGCTGTCGTTAAGTCAATTCTCGGAGATTATATTGGTGCGGAACCGCTTTACCGTGATATAATCCGGTTAAAACCGGATCATACTGAAGCTTATTATAATCTTGCATTGTGTCTTCATAATCTGCAAAAAAACGATGAAGCTTTAATTTTTTACAAAAGGGCATTGGAATTGAATCCCTTTTTATCGGAAGCGCATAATAATATTGCTATAATTTACAAAGATATGGGAAGATATGAAGATGCAGAAGCTGAATTTAAGCAGGCT
>CAZCFZ010000037.1:0-36736 GCA_964498065.1 uncultured Ignavibacteriaceae bacterium | reverse complement strand
ATTTACCAACTTTACTAGAGGGATTCTTTTTTATTTATTTTGGACAGATATGATTTAAATAAGTTTAAACTAAAACAATTTTTTGTAAGTATAAATAAATTTTAACAAATAAATTAAAATTCTAATCATATTTGTTTAATGCCGAGTTTACATAAATCAACATTAATGGACTCGATAGAAATTAAATAAACTGTGAAAGAATAAGTATGGATATTTTGTAATGGGGGAAAATTACAATAAAAAGCTGAGCGAGCGACGGGGCTCGAACCCGCGACATCCAGCTTGGGAAGCTGACACTCTACCAACTGAGTTACGCTCGCACTATTTAAAAGGACAAATCTTAAATTAAACTTGCATAAAAAATAATAAAATCTAATTAAGTTAACAAAATCTAAAAGTTGTGCAATCTTCTTTTATGCAAACGCCTCTTCAACTAATTCCTTTTGCTGCTTAGCAGACTTTCTACCGGAACCCACGGCAGGGCTGGCCCCTTCCGGTCTTCCTACGTAATACAACTTTTGCCCTTCAGCCAGATCCTCAATTATTCGAAGTGCTAAAAAGTTCCACGCACCCATATTTTTAGGCTCTTCCTGAACCCATACTACTTTTTTGGCATTACTATATGAGCTCAATATCTCTCTAACCATTTCCGATTTATAAGGATAATATTGTTCTACTCTGACAATTGCAACATCAGTAAATTTATTATCGCTCCTGTGTTTTATTAAATCATAATAGACTTTGCCGGAAGTTAATATCACTTTATTAATGTCGTTTTTATTTTTAATATCAAGATCATCAATAAATTCATTAAATTTTCCGCTTATGAATTCATCTTTTGAAGATTTTGCTTCAGGCAAACGAAGCAGACTTTTAGGCGTCATGATAATAAGTGGTTTTCTTACAGCATGCTTAATTTGTCGTCTAAGAACATGAAAATATTGAGCAGGCGTTGATAAATTGCAAACCTGCATATTATCCTGTGCACATAAAGTAAGAAAACGCTCAATCCTTGCACTCGAATGTTCGGATCCTTGTCCTTCGTATCCGTGCGGAAGCAGCATAACAAGACTATTAGGCAGTTTCCATTTTTCATATGATGCTACAACGAAGTTGTCTATAATAACTTGGGCAGCATTTGCAAAATCACCGAACTGCGCTTCCCACATAACTAATGCAAGCGGATCGGCAGTGCTGTAGCCGTATTCAAATCCAAGCACTGCAGCTTCGGAGAGAAGGCTGTCCAATGCTTCAATTTTTGCTTGACCGGAAGTCATAAAATTTAACGGGATATAAGCCAAACCTGTTTGTATATCCGTTAAAGCAAGATGTCTCTGACTGAAAGTTCCCCTTACACTATCCTCTCCGCTTAATCTTATTGGAGTTCCTTCAAGTAAAAGACTACCAAACGCGAGCGATTCGGCAAATGCCCAATCTGCTTCAATTGTTCGGTTCTTCAGGTTAACTCTCTTATCAAGAAATTTTTTAAGCTTGGGATGTATCGAAAAATCTCTCGGTAATTTTGTAATCCCATCTACAACTTTATTAAGCAGTTCTTCCGAAATACTTGTTTCCGCAATGGGTGTTACCGCCGCTACTCTTTCTTTGGAAACCGCAAGGGGTGCATCAATACTAAACTCAACGCTTCGTCGTTTAGTTTTATCAAAGGCTTCGCTTAAAATATTATAAATCTCATCATTCATTTGTTTAATTTTATCTTCGGATAAAAGTTTATTGTCGAGGAGATATTTTGAATATAATTCTCTAACCGATGGATGAGCTTTAATTTTATTATAAAGAAGAGGCTGGGTAAAACCAGGTTCATCACCTTCATTATGTCCATGACGTCTATAACCGAACATATCGATAACAACATCTTTTTTGAATATTTGCCTGAACTCAAAAGCAAGTTTGGTAGCCCATATAGCAGCTTCGGGATCATCACCGTTAACATGAAATATAGGTGCCTGAATCATTTTTGCAACGTCGGTTGCATACTGAGATGAACGGGCATCTTCCGGTGTTGTTGTAAAGCCTATCTGGTTATTTATTATTATATGAATGGTTCCGCCCGTTCTATATCCGCTCAACTGCGAAAGATTAAGTGTTTCTGCAACTACCCCCTGTCCTGAAAAAGCAGCGTCACCATGAATAAGTACGGACATTATTTTTCTATGTTCTTTATTGTCTCCATGCCTGGTTTGTTTTGCTCTAACAATTCCTTCAACAACGGGATCAACCCATTCAAGATGACTTGGATTTGAGGCGATTGAAACAGTAATGCTTTCTCCGTCTCTAGTTTTATATTTCCCGCTTGCGCCAAGATGATATTTTACATCGCCTGAACCCTCTATCGAGTTAGGGTCTTGAATATCTTCAAATTCGGAAAATATTGATTCATAGGATTTACCGATAATATTGGCTAAGACATTTAACCTGCCGCGGTGGGCCATTCCGAAGACAAGTTCCTGAACGCCGCCGTCATGGGCATCATTTAATAATTGATCCAGCAACGGTATAAGCGTCTCCGATCCTTCAAGTGAAAATCTCTTATGGCCGATGAATTTAGTATGAACGAAGTGCTCAAATGTTTCACCGATAATTAATTTATTTAATATATTTTCCTTTTCCTGAAGATTATATTCAGGAATATTTTTTATCGGTTCCATTTTACTCTGCAGCCAGATTTTTTCCGCAGGATTTTGAATATGCATATATTCAACGCCGATTTTTTCACAATAAGTTTTTTGAAGAATATCTAAAATCTCTCTTAATGTTGCAGTTTTTAATCCGCTGAAACCTCCGGTAATAAATTCCCTGTCTAAATCCCAGAGCGTTAATTTATAAGTAGCCGGATCCAGTTCAGGGTGATAAGAAGTTTGAGATCCCAATGGGTCCAAATCGGCAATCAGATGTCCTCTTACGCGGTATAAATTTATTAGCTGAAGAACCCTGGCCTGCTTTTCAATTTCTTCAGTATTCGGATGGCTGGAAAATGTACCGGGCTGATAATCGGTTTTCCATTTGAGCGGCTGCAGCGGAATATTTAAATCCTCAAAAATCTCCTCAAAAAAGAAATTGTTCCCTAAAAGGAGGTCATGAATTTCTTTTAAGAATAAACCTGATTCAGCTCCTTGAATTATTCGATGATCATATGTACTTGTAATATTCATTACCTTGCTTATTCCAAGTGCAGAAATTGTATTTTGCGGCATTGCCTGGTATTCGGCCGGATATTGAATTGCCCCCGTTGCAACAATAGTTCCTTGGCCCTGCATTAATCTAGGTACGGAAGTTACAGTTCCTAATGTTCCCGGATTCGTTAAAGAGATTGTGGTTCCTAAAAATTCAGACGGATCGATCAATCCTTTCCTCGATCTTAAAACAAGATCATCGTACTTTTTATAAAATTCTTCAAAATTCATCAGGTTTGCATTCTTGATATTCGGTACAATCAAAGAATGAGAACCGTCTTTCTTTTCAATATCAATTGCCAAACCCAGATTAATTGCATGACGTTTTATTATATTCGGTTTATCATTTATTTTGGTGAAAGCAGTGTTCATTACCGGATTTGTCATAACGGCTTTTACAATTGCCCATGCAATTAAATGAGTGAATGAAATTTTTCCTCTATTTTTCTTCTTGAGATAACGATTTATAATAATTCTATTTTCTTCAAGAAGTTTTACCGGAATTGTTCTTTGAGAAGTAGCAACAGGGATAGTTAAGCTGTGATTCATGTTTTCAAGAATTTTAGCTGAACTGCCTGCAATTATCTGCAGCCGGTCTTCTTCCGAAGGCGGAGGAGTTTTAACACTTTCATTTCGATTAATTGATATAGTTTTTGATTCGACGTGAGTATTCCCGTTGCTTTTTACATTCCCCTTAACTTTACCGAAAAAATTTTGCCACTGTTCGGATAGTTCCGAGGGATTTTCTTCATATTGTTTATGTAAGTACTCTACAAACCAGGTATTTGCACCGAATTTCTCGAGTTCTTCTTTTTGTTCTTTAGTTAAATCACTTGATTTCATCTTACACTTATTTTTTTATAGTTTTAACATTCATTTATTAATTTATCTAATAAAAAATAATTAGTCACCACTTTCAAACGATTATTTCGCTGGAATAAAAGTAAGTTATTATAAATATCCGCAAAATGGTGTGTTAAATTTAATAAAACTATATAATTATAGTAAACAAAAAATATATTATATGATTATTTATGATGGAAAATACAGATATTTCGAAATTTAGAAGAGATTATCTTCTTACCGAACTTAATGAATCAAATGTAAAGAAAAATCCGTTTGATCAATTTGAAGTGTGGATGGAAGAAGCCATTAAGGCTAATTTAGTTGATCCAAGCGCTATGATACTGGCAACTGCAAATAAGAATGCTGTGCCGTCAGTAAGAGTTGTTCTGCTCAAAGGAATAGATAAAGAGGGATTGATATTTTTTACAAATTATGAAAGCAGAAAGGGGAAAGATATCTCTGAAAATCCCCAGGCATCTTTGCTTTTCTTTTGGAAAGAACTTGAAAGACAAGTAAGAATCTCCGGCAAAGTGAAAAAGATTTCAAAAAAAGATTCTGAGAAATATTTTCATTCAAGGCCCTATGAAAGTCAATTAGCAGCAATGGCTTCAAAACAAAGCAGTATAATACCGGACAGAGAACATCTGGTGGAAAAATTTGAAAAGTTAAAAAAAGGATTTAACGGAAAGGAAATCCCTCTGCCTGAATTTTGGGGAGGATTAAAATTGATTCCGGAATCTTTTGAATTTTGGCAGGGCAGAGAGAATAGGCTCCATGACCGCATAAGTTATATTAAAAGTAATAATCGATGGAAGATAGTGAGGCTGGCTCCATAAACTAGTCTAAAAAATTATTCTAATCCCTCTTTAATCTTGCTTTCATCGTTGGTGATTTCATTATAAAGGTCCTTATTGAAATGGCTGAAATAATTATTATTCCTCCTATAATTGCCGTTAAGGAAGGAACTTCGCCATAGCCTAAAAATACCCAAACCGGATTAAGAACAGGTTCAATCAGCGAAATTAAGGAAGCCTCGATTGCATTTACACGCTTCAAACCCCTGCTGAAGAAAATGTAAGCAATTCCAATCTGAAAGATTCCAAGAAATGCAACCATCCACAAATTAGAGAAGTTAACATTTGTAATGCCGCTTAAAAAAGGAATGCACACAAGAGCAACTATTACGTTACCGAAGAAAATAGAACTGAATTGATACTCCGGTTTATTCTTTTTTAATCCGAGAAACAGCGCAGCAAAGAAAACTCCTGAAAGTAATGCATAAATATTTCCTTCAAAATGTTCCGGAGAAATTTTCCCGGTAAAAAACAAAATCATCCCTATAAAAACGGCAGCAACACTAATAATATTTATTTTTTCATATTTGGTTTTAATCAATAGCGGTTCAAATATTAAAACATAGATTGGTGCAGTTGACTGAAGAAAGATAGCATTGGCTGCTGTAGTAGCTTTCATTGCCAGCACGTATAAAATTAAAACCGAAGCATAAAATAATGAGTTAATTATAGTAAAAACATTTGCTTTGAAAATTTGTGTTCTAAAAACAGCAAAGAAGGTTAAAGATGCAAAAGCACACCTGAAAAAAGAAATCTGCATTGCCTCGAAAGTAACTAATTTTATCAGTAGACCCCCGCTGCTCCAAAGAAGAGCGGCGAATGCTACAAATAGTATTCCTTTTCGATGTTCTGCTAAGTGCTTCATAATCTATAATTATTTTTACAAAGAGTAAGCTAATTAAAAGACAAAATTAGTAATTGTTTTAGAATTTTTATTATACAAAAAAACTTAATTTTATAATTTTTAATTAAGTTTTTTATCCTTATTTATTTTAGTTAAATAAGTATCTTGACTACATAAATTCTAAATTATAAATAAGGATTTATATAAATGGAAATTTTTAATCAAAAAGATGCTGGTTTTATAACAATTGGATATTCAAAATGCCAATGAAATATTTATACGATCCGCCGGAAATTATAAAAAAATTGTTTAATCTTTTCCAATGGAATACTATAAATAATAAAGTATTGATAACTTTTGATGACGGACCGATACCGCAAGCGACACCTAAAATATTAAGCTTCTTAAATCAAAATAAGATAAATGCGCTGTTTTTTTTAGTAGGAAATAATATTAAAAAAAATCCGGGCCTATGCAATGAAATTATTTCCGAAGGACATGTAATAGGGAATCATACTTTTAATCATATAAGATTAACACGGTTAAAAGAGGAAGAAATTTGGAGTGAAATTTCTGAGGTTAATTACTTATTAAAGGAAAAATATGATTATGACATTAAATATTTCCGTCCGCCGCACGGCAGATTTAACAAAACTGTTGTAAACCAAATTAATAAAGCAAATTTAAAACCGGTAATGTGGTCTCTATTAACGAGAGATTATAAAAATGACCTGAATCTTGTTAAATTTGGAGTAAGCAAATATTTACGGTCTAACTCGGTTATTGTTCTTCATGACAGCTTAAAGTCCGAAAATATAATAATTGATTCCTTAAAATTTATTTTAGAAAAAGTATATGAATATAATTTTCAGTTGGGAGAAGCTTCCGAATGTTTGAGATAATTTTTCTAGTAGTTTTAAGCGGTTATTTTATTCAATCGGTATTATTTGTAATAGGGGCTGCGAAAAGATTTCCTAAAATTAAAGAAGAAGATTTGCCGTCAGCTACTGTTATTGTTGCGGCAAGGAATGAAGAAGAAAATATTTTGAACTGCCTGGAATCATTAGAACATCTTGAATATCCCGAAGGCAAATTGGAAATAATTATTGTCGATGATAAATCAACAGATTCAACCGGTAAAATAATTGATGATTTTATAGCCGGTAAAGAAAAATTTAAAAAAATCGTTACAAAAAAAGAAATCGGTATGCTTAAGGGGAAAACTAATGCTCTAGCTAATGCTATAGATATTGCAGAAGGAGAAATTATATTAACTACTGATGCTGACTGCAAGGTTCATCCTTCGTGGGCAAAAACCGTTGCATCTTATTATCAAAAAGATATTGGTGCGGTAAACGGATTTACAACTCAAAATGCAAGTAACGGATTTAGCGGAATGCAGGCCATAGATTTTATTTATTTACTAACCGTAGCTTCCGGTACGATAAATTTAAAAAAGCCGATTAGCTGTATCGGCAACAATATGTCCTACAGAAAGCAAGCATACGAGGAAGTAGGCGGCTATGAAAATTTACCCTTCAGCGTTACCGAGGATTTCAATCTTTTATTCTCAATATATAAGCTCGGCAAATATAAAATCATTCTGCCTCTTGATTCGAATACTTTGATTACCTCAAAACCCTGCACTAATTTTAAAGATCTTTATCATCAAAAAAAAAGATGGTCGGTAGGCGGGCTTGGTGTTCCATTTAGGGGATATATTGTTATGGCATGGGGATTTTTAACTAACCTTGGTATTTTATTAACTCCTTTATTTTTCTCACCTGTATGGTTATATTTGGCGGTCTTTAAAATAGCAATAGATTTCTTTGTCTTATACCCTGTACACAAACAGCTTGGTATATCAAGGAATCTGAAATATTTTTTATACTTTCAAATTTATTATACCCTTTACGTAATAGCTATTCCGTTTGTATTAGCTGCCGGCCGCAAGGTTAAGTGGAAGGGAAGAGAATACTGATGCTTCTCTTATGTAATTATTATGTAACATATAGATGCAATGCCTATTGTACATTCTGTCATTTTGGTATTCATGAGAACTTTAAGAACAGCAGGTATGCAAAACTGGAGGATTTTATTTCCAACATTAAACAGCTTTCGGATCTGGGCGTTAAGTTTATTGATCTGACCGGTGGCGAACCGCTGCTTCATAAAGATATTCATTTAATGGCAGAGCAGGCTAAAAAATTAAATATGCAGACCAGTATAACAACAAATGCATTGCTTTATCCGAAGTTTGCTGAAAAGCTGGCCGGCAATATAAATCTTCTCCATTTTTCATTGGATTCGCCTGATGCGGAAGAGCATAATCAAATCAGAAAAGTAAATTGCTACGATCACGTTATCAAAAGTATTGATATTGCAAAATCTCTAGGTGAATTCCCAGATATTTTATTTACCGTTACAAATGATACATATAAGAAATTGCCGAGAATGCATGAAATTGCCGTTAAGAATGATCTGGTGCTAATTGTAAATCCTGTATTTTCTTATTTCGGCAACCCGGGCTTATCTAACGAAGCCATTGATTATATTGAAGAATATGTCGAAGGTAAATTAGATATTTATTTGAATTCTGCCTATCTAAAATTGAGGAGAGACGGCGGTAATAAAATTAATGATCCTCTTTGTAAAGCTGTATCGCGTGTAATAGTAATTTCACCTGATAATGAAATTTTATTACCGTGTTATCATTTCGCCAGCGAAAGAATACCAATAGACAGGCCGATAAAAGAAATCCGGAATTCCGAAAGGGTTGAATATTTTAAAAGAATGGAAGGGAAATTTGATTTTTGCGGGGGATGTACGGTCAATTGTTATTTTGAACCTTCGTTTGCTTTTCCAACGAATGCTTATGCATTTGCAAGTCTGCCGTCTAAATTCAAGTACGGGTATAACAAACTTGTTAAACAAAAACTTAAAAAGAAACTATTATTAAAATCGGAATCAAATTAAATGCAGAAACTCCTACTTATTACACTTACATTAATATTATTAACTAATTTTGTTCAAGCGCAAACTAAAGAAGAATGGTTTCCATCTCAATTAAACATTCAGCCTTTTACCGCGAATCTATTGGAAGCAAGATCCGGCGCTTCTTACTTATTGAATCAGAAAAAAATACGATTGGATATAGGCTCTTCTCAGGATATTTACAGAATTGAGAAAAACAATTCGGTTTTATCTTTTGGCGCCGATCTTTTTACTTTTACCCGATTGCGAAGCGAAAATAATTTTCGTTTCCCGGTTGAGACAATTGATTATTTCTTTGGCGTTAACAGCGGTTATAAAATAATTAAAGGCAACACTCAGTACGGCTTTCGTTTCAGGTTAAGTCATATAAGCGCTCATTTAGTTGACGGCAGATATAATGGTGAATCAAACAGCTGGAGAGACAATTTAATCCCTTTTGTCTACAGCAGGGAATTTGTGGAACTGTTCCCGTTTTATAAAATCAATAGTTTTAGAGTTTATGCCGGACTAACTTATTTATTTCACGTTATACCGAACACAATAGGGAAAGGAATTTACCAGGCAGGTTTTGATTATTATTTACCTTCATTGATATCGAAAAACATTTCTCCATTTTTTGCCGATGATTTCAAAATTACGGAAATAGACAAATATTTCGGCAATAACATATTCAAAGCGGGAATTAAGTTCGGGAAATATGATTCAAAAGGTTTTAGTATACTTTTTGCATATTATTCCGGGAAAAGTATACACGGTCTATTTTATAATTTAAGTGAACATTACGCTGCTTTCGGAATAAATATCGATTTGTAAAATGCCCGATCATTATAACTACATATATCGAGAACCTGAAAGGGTAGAAGTCAATAAAAAGGATAAAAAAAATTATATCCTTCATTCAACACTTTTTATTTTGACTTTTATTACTACTACAATAGCCGGGGCACAATGGGTAAGCGGTTTGCAAGGGCCATATCAGTTAGCATTCCTTTTAAAAGGTTTGCCTTACTCTATTTCAATTATGTTTATAATTTCATGCCATGAGTTCGGACATTATTTTGCGGCGCAGTATCATAAAATAAAATCAACACTCCCTTTTTATATACCGTTTCCGCCGATTCCTTTCTTTTTGAATTTCGGAACTATGGGTGCTGTTATTAAAACAAAATCTCCGATCTATTCTAAAAAGGCTATGTTTGATATAGGTATTGCCGGACCACTTGCCGGGTTTGTTGCTTGTATAATTGTTTTGGTTTACGGCTTTACTCATATCCCTGGTGCTGATTATCTTCAAACAATACAGCCGGTATATTTTTCAACCGGGGCTGCTAATGCGCCGGTAGAAAAACTGGTTTTCGGCAATACACTGCTTTTTTCGTTTTTTAAATTAGTTTTTATACATGGTTCGCAGGCTTTTCCTCCAATGTCGGAAATATACCGTTATCCCTATTTATGTGTAGGCTGGTTTGGTTTATTTATAACTGCTATGAATATGATTCCTGTTGGACAGTTGGACGGAGGGCATATAGCTTATACAATGTTTGGAGAAAGAAGTCATTTTAAAATAGCTGTAGTGTCTTTTGCTGTTTTAATGGTTTTGGGATTATTGGGCTTAGCAGAATATTTTTTTGATATGAGTATAAGTTTTGGCTGGGTTGGCTGGCTATTATGGGCTTTACTTTTATTCTTTGTAATTAAATTAAGACACCCTTTGGTTCCTGATTATACTGAATTAGATGGAAAAAGGAAAATTTTAGGCTATATTAGTTTTTTAATTTTAATTATTTCTTTTTCACCCAGTCCGTTTATGATTACATTGGGGAAATAATTTTGCGTAGAAATTTTTTTACCTTGAGGGAAGTATTTGAAAAATAAATATTTATGTAGATGAAAAAATTAATTTTATTATTAATACCCATCCTTTTAGGGGGATGTAAAAAGAATTTTAACGATATTATTGATAGTCAGCCTTCAAGTTATCAAGTTAAAAGCATAAATACGGCAAATCAATTTACTTATGTGCCGTATGATTCATTAATGACAGTGAGTATTACTTTAAATACTACGGTAAATGTTAAAAGCGTTTTTGTAAATGTGTTTGATGCAGATAATAACCAATTAAATAATTCGTCGGTTACGCTTTTAGATACTGGTGCTATTCAAATCGGAGATTATACTTATTCAAATAAATTTCCGTTAAGTCATTATTATCCAAAAGGAACTTATCAAATTCAATATTTTATTACAGATAACTCAAACAATACCAATCTAGTGGCTGTCCATTCTTTTATTTACGATAACGGGCAGGCAAATGCAGCGCCGGTTATTTCTAATTTAGTTATGCCGGATTCGGTTTCATTTGGTGAATCTTTTATTTTTAATGTTACAGCAAGCGATTCTAACGGACTTAACGATATTTTAACCGTATTCTATAAATTGTACCGACCTGACGGCTCTCTTGTAACAAATCAACAGGGGATCTCGGAATATCCGCTTTCAGATAATGGTGATTTCAGTGTTACGGGAGATGATAAAGCAAATGACGGCATTTATACTAACAAACTTACCTTTCCAAGCGGACAGCCGGCAGGTACATGGAAATTTGAATTCCAGGCAAAGGATAGAAGCGGTTTATTTAGCAACATAATTACTCACAATATAATAGTTAAATGAAGTTAAAATATTTTCATTCATTTTTTTTCGTATTACTTTTATCCGGTTTAACTTATTCTCAGTTTAAACCTAATTCATTTTATTTAAGTCAGGGTAAAAAGATATATAAACCCGAAGGAAATCCGACAATTTCAAGTAATAGTATAAGCGATATTTTAACTATTGGAGATACGATCTGGATCGGTACCGACCAGGGGGTTGATTATTCTACGGATAATGGAAATAATTGGACAAATTTTACTAATGATAAAACTTTCGGAACTGAAAGCATCTCTGCTATCGGTTATAATAATGGCATTTTTTGGGCGGCAACGGCACAGGATACAAATACGGCTCAAGGTGTTATGCCTAAAGGCGACGGTTTAAGATATACATCCGACGGGGGAAAGAACTGGACGTTTATTCCCGAACCTGTTGATGATAAAAATGATACTATTGTTACTTACGGTAATAATAATTTGAGAGCCCTTCCTGTTACAGTTCCTATAAATAATTTAATTTATGATATTGCTTTTACACCCGGAACAATTTGGATCGCGACTTTTGCGGGCGGTTTAAGGAAAAGTACAGATATGGGAAAAACTTGGCAGCGTGTTGTATTGCCGCCGGATTATTTGGATGAGGTTAAACCATCAGACACACTTCATTTTTGTATGCAGCCTGTTTCAGGATCTTTTTGTACAGAAAATAATTTAAACTATAGAGTATTCTCTGTTATTGCAGCAAACGATTCAACCCTTTATGTCGGTACCGCCGATGGAATTAATAAATCTACGGATAATGGAATTAGCTGGGTAAAATATACGAGTACAAATGAAACCAACCCTATAAGCGGAAACTTTATAGTTGCATTGGGATACCAAAAATTTAATAATACTATTTGGGCTGCTTCATGGCCGGCGGAAGGTGCAAATGAATTTTATGCCGTAAGCTTTTCCAGCGATGGCGGTGCAAATTGGCAGACATCCCTCAGCGGTGAGAAAGTGCATAATTTCGGATTTATGGATAACGAAAATCAAGTAATAGCTGTTTCCGATGACGGCGCATTTAGAACAAAGGATAACGGGGCTAATTGGATTTTACCCGGCTCAATTGTAGATAAAAATACAGGATTAACATTGAATACAACAGCATTCTATTCCGCTGATTTTAGCAATAATTATGTATGGCTAGGTTCAAGTGAAGGGCTTGCAAGACTTGATGAAACCGGCGGACCAATGTGGAGCGGAACCTGGGATCTTTATTTTGCTTCCCAGCCATTATCTGCAAGCAGCGGTACATATGCATACCCGAATCCGTTTAATCCGAATACGGATATATTAAAAATTAAGTATGAAATAACCGGGTCAAGTGAACCGGTTACTATTAGAATATTTGATTTCAGTATGCATTATGTAAAAACAATTATACAAAATGTTTCGCGCGGCGCTGCACATTCGGTAGATCAATCAGGAGGAGTTATTGATTATTGGAACGGAAAGGATGCCAATGGAAATACCGTACCTAACGGAGTTTATTTTTATAGAGTTGATATCGGGTCGCAGGATCCCGTTTATGGTAAAATTTTGGTAATACATTAAGAGGAATTATTTGAAAAGACTCATTATTATATTCATTCTAATTTATTCTGCTGCTTCATTAGCTCAACCCAAATTTACCGAAATCAGCAGCATGCCCGGTGCTTTTTCAAGAATGGGATTCGGTGCTAGAGGCATGGGAATGGGTAATGCAATGTCCGCCGTAACCGAAGGAAATCTCGTTTCATATTACAATCCCGCTTTATCTGCTTTCCAGGAAAATAATTCTTTTCAAACATCTTATTCAATTTTATCTCTGGATCGTTCTTTAAATTTTCTGAATTTTACAAAACGATTTGATTTTTATTCAAAAGATGCAAATGATAAAACCAGCGTACCGAGATCAAGTGCGGGTATTAGTGTCGGATTAATTAATTCCGGAGTGAGTAAAATTGACGGCAGGGATAATAACGGGAATAAAACAGGCGATCTTTCGACTTCCGAAAATCAGTTTTTCTTAGGATTATCAAATAGATTTTCAAGGAAACTGGCAATAGGCATTTCCGTTAAGTTTTACTATTATAAACTCTATGATAAAATTTCTTCAACCGAGCTTGGTTTGGACCTGGGAGCATTATATAAAATTAATTATGCATGGAACCTGTCTTTAATGATTTCCGATATAAATAGTAAATATAAATGGGATACATCTACTTTATATCAGGAACAAGGAACCACGACGACAGAAGTCTTTCCAATATTAAAGAAAATAGGTGTCAGCTATTATAATAAAAAATATAAAATTGTTACAGATGTTGAATTTGAAAATAGTAATGCGGGAACAAATATTTTGAGGGCGGGAATTGAATATAATATCTATGAAGGATTATTTATTCGAGGAGGTATCGACCAATTCAATTTAAGCAACTTTGATTATACATCAAATCCTTCCTTAGGATTTTCTTATATCAAAAACTTCGGTAATTTAGACATTGGTGTTGATTATGCATTTGTTATTGAACAATATTCGCCTCAGGACAGGCATATTATAGGAGTAAATGTTAATTTTTAGTAAAGAATATTCGGAATAGAAATTTATGTATAAAACGGTATTGTTGGTTATATTTTCTTTCACTGCATTGTTTGCTCAATCGGCAGGGAACAGCGGGATGGCATTTCTTAAACTTGGTTTTGGCGGAAGAAATATTGCATTAGGTAATATTGGTGCGGAAGTTTCTAATGATGTAACATCTCTCTATTATAATCCGGCAAGATTATCCGGACAAACCGGGAATGAAATTTTATTAATGCATAATGAATGGATACAGGGAACCAGAAGTGAATTTCTCGGAGCAAAAACTACTGTTTGGGGCTTACCTTTAGCTCTAGGTGTTAATGTTACTTCGGTCAGCGATATACCGATACGTCTTGTAGCGTCTGCCGAGCCTTTGTCGACATTTAATGCGAATTATTTTTCCGGGAGTTTATCAACAGGATTTAATATTTACAATAATTTGGCATTTGGAGTCTCTATAAAATATTTATATGAAGGATTATACATGGATGAAGCAACAGGCTGGGGCTTTGACTTTGGATTAGATTATAAAACACCGGTTGAAGGTTTATCTTTTGCGGGAGTAATAAGTAATGTTGGTTCTATGAATATCCTCAAAAATGAAAAGACTAAACTGCCTACTGAATTTAATATCGGGCCTGCTTATAAATTTGATTTTAATAATGATAAGTTTTCTGTAACAGCCGGGGCTAACCTGCAGAAATATACTCTTGAAAATAATGCGCATGTGGGTTTAGGAGTTGAAATTGTATATAACCGTTTAATTGCATTAAGAGGCGGATATCAATCAGGTTATGAATCCAAAAGTTTTACCGGCGGATTCGGTTTAATGTGGGGTAATTTCGGATTAGACTATGCGTTTCAACCTTTCTTAGACGGTTTGGGAAGCGCAAATATATTCTCAATAAATTTTAAATTCTAAATTTTCTTATATATAATTTTCCATTGTACTCTTAAAATTTGAGTAATGCGAAAAATTTTTGAGTTTCTTAAAAAAAATATATCATACCTAATTGTAACATATATTTTAATTCAATTAATTTATGTACTGTTTTTCCCCGTAAAATTTCAAAGCGATTCTTTTTACTATTTCCGGCTTGCCGAACAGTGTATATCTGCACATAGTTTTTATCCGGCTCCTCAGCACTTATATGAAGATTATATTAGCGCTCCGCTTTTTATCAATTTATTAATTATAATATTATCAATCTATAATTCAACTATTTCTATAGGTTTGTTGAATATTCTATTAAATTCTCTTCAATTGTTCCTTGTTTATAAAATAACTGTTAAAGTTCTGGATAAAGATACTGCATTACTTACCGTAATATTATATATATTTTATTTATCCACATTAGGTTTAGTTTTACTTAATTTAACCGAATTTTTATTTAATGTCTTAATTTTATCAAGTATATATATTTATTTTAAGAAGACAAACTTATCCTATCTATTCGCAGGAGTTCTTGCAGCAGCTTCAATTGCCGTAAGACCCTTGGGTTGGGCTTTACTCATCGCCTATATTTTATCAGGACTTTATCAAATTATAAAATTAAAAACTGATTTAAAAAATAACATTATATTAGTAAGCGGTTTTATAATATTTATTCTGATATTCGGCCTTTTTACAAAATCTTATTTCGGCAAGTTCATATACACCTCGACAAACGGTCCTGCAAATATTTTGATAGGAGCTAATAATAATGCTACCGGTGCGTTTAATTCTAAAGTTTTTGGCCCCGGAGACCCAGGCCTTATTAAGGATGCCGAGAACAAAACATATATTGAAAAGGGAGAATACTGGGAACATCAAGCAATAAATTGGATAGAAGAACATCCTGTTAAATGGATTGCACTTATCCCTTTAAAACTGGGTTATATTTTTTTATGGGATGATTATTCGGTATCCCAGTTAATGCATATGCAAGACTGGAATCTTTACGCAATGTTAAAATATATCAAAACACATAAAAGTTTTAAGGGCTTGCTGGGAAATAATACATTAATTATAAAAATATTGTTCTTTGCATTTTTAATAATTCACCATTTATATTATTTCGCGTTGTTTTTGTTTATTATCTTGGGTATTGTCGCAAAGATTAACGGGAAGGAATTAAAATCAGGTTTACTCCTTATTTTTTTAGTTGCGTTATTAACATTATCAATTACACTCCTGGTTTTTGGTTCACCCAGGTTTAAATATCCGATAATAATTCTATTGTTTCCATTTGCGGGCTTTAAATTAAATTCCTTAATTAAGGGATAATAAATTAAAAGGGAAATATGTAAATTTTATGCGGGGAAAATTGTTTTAATTAACTGCGGTATTTTCATAAACTTATTAATTATTAATTTTCCCGTTTTATTTGTAATGCTATTTTCTTTTAATAGATATTGAATTTCTATTTTAATTATTTGTCGTCAGAATACACTTAATACAGGATAGATATATTTGAAGTACAAAATCTATTTAGCTGTAATTATTATATCAGCAATTATAGTAAGGCTGCATTTCTTTGTCGGATTTATTTTTTCCGACGATTCTTATTATACTTTTCTTGCTCATTCATTTCTACAAGGAAATTATCCCGGTAATTATTTGGGCTACCCCATTTTTTTATTAAGAATAGGTCAGACTATTTTATTAGCCGGAGCGTTTAAATTATTCGGTATTAATCAGTTTGCCTTAGCCGTATTCCCCTTTATTTTTTCAATACTGAACATAATACTTGTTTATTCTTTTACAAAAGCCGTAACGCAAAGCGATAGAGCTGCATTGATTGCTGCATTTTTAATGGCATTTTTCCCTACGGATGTTGTATTTGCCACAATCGGTTTCCCCGATTTAATCAATACTTTCTTTATTTATCTAGGCTTGTTTCTACTTTGGAAGGCATATGAAAATAAATCAAAATTGCTTTCGGTTTTCTCCGGCATCTGTCTTTTTGTATCCATGCAGTTCAAAGAGAATATTTATTTCTTTTTAATACTTCTAATTTTGTTTTGGATATATCTATCTTATAAAAAAGATAAAGATCAATCCATAATATTAATCCCGATTTTAATTATTTTTTTTAATTTCCTGATCGAAGGATTCATTTATCTTCTTATAAAGAATGATTTTTTCTATAGATTAAAAATATTCAAATTGAATTATTCATATTGTTATTATGATTTCTTCCCTTACACTGTAATAAAATATTTGGGAACAGGGGCGGGGTATTGGACAGAAGTTTTGTATCAAATTTTTATAATAAATATTAAGTCAATATTCTTACGTAGATTTTATCTTTTCCTTCCATTTGTGGCATTTGTAAGCAGCATAATAAGTTTTAAAGAGAAAAAAAATCTCGCTGTTACTTTTTTCTTCTGGGGATTATTATTTTTATTTCTCGGTTTTACCGCATCATTTACGCGGTATGCCCCTCTTGATCTGCATAGGAGCTGGTATATTTATCCGTTAATAATTCCTGTTGTTATTTTGTCATCCATTTTAATAATGAGATTTAAGTTAAAATACATGTATCTATTTATAACCATGTATTTTATATTTAGCCTGGTTATGTGCCGAAGTTATGATATTTACTTTAGCACCGAAAATTTATCCCGATTTAAGAATTTTTTGAAAATCCATCAAAATAATTTAATATATACGGATCATTATACCGGATACGGTATTAATTTTATGGAAGGATATAAAAACCAAAATAATATATTAAATTTGGAAGAGGAAAATTTTAATCCTGCGGCAATTCCGATGCAGGCCCTTGTAATTTTAAATGAAAATAATATTGATGAATTGAAACTTCAAAAATATAAATTCCCCAATTTGAATTTTGTAAAAGGAAATAATTATAAGTTAATCTTTTCTTCAGATAATTATAAAGTATTTGAAAAAACATTTTAGGATTTATTCAGAATTATTGGAATTATAATGCAGATAATTGAATATACAGAACAATGGAAAGAGAAGTGGGACAATTTTGTCCTTGGTTCAAACAATGGAACTATGTTCCATATGCAAAAATTTTTTGATTATCATGTGCCCGGTAAGTTCATCTTTAACCATTTAATCTTTCTTGAAAAAGGGGAGATAGTTGCAGTGTTGCCCGGACAACTTAAAAATGGTCTATTTGAATCACCGATTGGGGCAAGTTACGGATCGATAGTAACGAATGATATTAAGTTTTCTTTTACTATGGAACTGATTTCATCTCTTCTTGATTACGGAAAAAAAACAGGTATAAATGAATTTATGCTTACGCCGGCGCCGATGATTTATGAAGAGTATCAAAATCAGAACCTGGATTTCGCCATGCTTTGGCAGGGATTTAAATTCGATCTGCATTATATCTCCAGCGCAATAAAGCTTGATAAAGAAAGAGATATTATTGGGAGATTTCAAGCTACAGTTCGAAGAAACATAAGAAAGACTTTAAAAAATCCTGATATTAAAGTTGAAATAAATGAAAGATACGATGAATTTTATCCTATACTATTATCGAATAAAGCGAAACATGATGTAAAACCCACCCATTCATACGAAGATTTGTTAAGATTGAAAAAACTGCTCCCTGAAAATCTAAAGCTGTTTATGGTTTATTACAAAGATAAACCGATCGGAGGATCGCTGATGTTCTTTTGCAATAAAACAGTAGCGCTTTGTTTCTATAATATGCTTCTATATGAATACGAACATTTAAAACCTATTCATAGAGTAATGTATGAAGTTGTAAAATATTCAACCGAACACAATTACAAGTATGTTGATATCGGCGTATCCCAGGATACTAAAGCGGAGAATCCGATGACACCGAGTATGAGCTTAATAGAATTTAAGGAAAAGTTTGATGCTAAAACCATTATGAGAAATACCCTGTATATTAAATTATAGTTTATTCATAAGAAGATTGTTATGAATAATAAATCCGTTTTAATTGCATTCCTAGGCAACATACATTATGATTCAAGGACTTCAAACCTTTATAAGTCTCTAAAACAGGAAGGTTATAATGTAAAGGTTCTTTCTTTTGATTGGCTTACCGAAAATGTTAAAACTACAAAAGGCGAAATAACCGTTTACAAACTTCATAAAGGATTTTTATCTCTGACCTACTATCTTAAGTTTGCCGTTTTAATGAAATATCATCTTCTTTTTACAAAAGCCGATTTTCTTTTTGCAGAAGATATTTATACACTTCCTTTTGTCCTGGCTTTTGGAAAGTTGAAAAAGTCAAAAGTATTTTATGACTCAAGGGAATTATTCGGTTATTTAGCAGGGTTAAAGAAGAAAAAAATTGTTCAGCAGCTGCTTAGATGGATAGAGAAAATCTGTATAAATAAAGTGGATAAAATAATTACAACAGGGGAAATGGATTCGCAATTTCTGGAAAAGGAATATAATGTTAAAAACACAATTGTAATTCGAAACCTTCCTGTCTTTAAAATAATCGATGATCCTTTTGATTTTAGGAAACATTATCAATTAAAAGCAGAAACGAAAATTTTATTATACCAAGGTGTAATTTTACACGGCAGAGGATTAAGAATAATTTTTGATATATTAAAAAATTCTAATAACTGTGTTTTAATTATTATCGGGGGAGGGGAGCTTAAAAATTTTTATGAACAGTCGGCTAAAGAAAAAGGAATTTCCGATAAAGTTATTTTTATGGGAAAGGTCGATCAAAAAGATTTATTTGATTATACGGCTGATGCTGATGTAGGTTTGGCATTAATAGAAAACATCAGCTTAAGCTATTATTATGCGCTGCCTAACAAAATGTTCGAATATATATTAACAGGCGTACCGGTATTAGCAAGCAATTTTCCTCAAATGAAACAAATTATTGATAGATTTGAAATCGGGTTATATGCGGATCCTGAAAATATGAAGGATGTTTCATTAGCCTTGCAGCAGCTGCTTTATGATAATGATTTTATTAAACGTGTAAAGACTAATTCAAAATTAGCCGCTAAAGAGTTAAACTGGGATGTTGAAATTAAAAAATTACTCGCAATAATGTGATGTTGTTGTTATAATTTTTATACTTTTCAAATTACTTTTTCTTATAAGTTAAAATTATGTGGGCAGGATTATTATATATTAGATTTACAATCTTATCTTTAATCTTCCATAGACTAAAAGGCAAATATTTTAAAACAACATAAGTCCTCAGAAAGATCAATAATTTATTGCCGAAGGTTTGCCATTTAACAGACTCGAGATCTTCACCTTTAAACAAATCAGTAAGAGTATTTTCATCGAATGAATTTATATGTGCATTAACAGGCGTTCTTTTATTACAGTGAACACAGAGTGCATAGCGAATTATTTCTTTATACGGAGTAGTTATAATTAATTCACCCTTAGGTTTTACAACCCTCATAAGTTCTTTGACGAATCCTTCGGGGTTTATAACATGTTCAATTATTTCCGAAGCAATTATACAGTCAAACGAATTATCTAAGAAGGGAAGATTATAAGAATCGGCTGTTATACCGAAATGATTATCAGCCGGATATTTCTTCAATGCTTTTACGGGATTTAAAACAGATATATCCAATGAATAGACATTTATATTTTTCTTTAAGTAATTTTTTGCAACCCAAGCGGAACCGCAGCCGACGTCTAGAACGGATTTTATCTCTTTGGGAACAAATGCCATTATATATTCATGAACCCTTCTTTCGTCATGTTCGGTTGCGCCGGTTCGTTCTGCAAAATAGTTGAACTCCTCCGCATCTATTTTATAATGTTCTAAGTAATTAAATTTTTCCAATCTTGAGCCGAATAATTTTATTATTAATCCTTATACAAATTACTAAATGAAATCCTAAATTTGAATATGTTCTTTAAAGTATATTTCAATATATTCAAAAAATTCATATTTAAATGCCGAAAAAGGGAAAAACAATATTAATCGCTCCGAATAGTTTTAAGGAATGCGCAGATTCAGTAACTATAGCAAATTTAATTGAAAAAAATCTTAAGAAACTATCGGATTATTTTTTAATTAAAAAACCTATATCCGATGGAGGAGACGGTTTTCTGGAAGTTTGTAAAATTAATTACGGGCTTAAAATTATTAAATATAAAATCTCAACTCCGTATGATAATACAAAAATATTATGTGAGGTCGGCTATGATGAAAAAAATAAAATTGTATTTGTTGAGTCTGCAAATGTACTTGGGCTAAAAGTAATACCAAAGCCGAGACGACATCCTGTAAAACTTAGTTCAAAGGGATTCGGTGATTTGTTGTTAGCTTTAAAAATAGACATTGAAAGCAATAAAATATTTGTCGATAAGGTAATTGTCGGTATTGGCGGAACCGGAATAAATGACTTGGGATTAGGAATGTGCTCCCGTTTTGGATTGAAGCTTTATAATAAATTTAATGAAGAATTGGAGATTATTCCGGAAAATTTTAGTAAGGCTACTAGAATTGTTTGGAATAAAATTAAACTGCCTTTCAAAATAAATGTTCTTACGGACGTTGAAAATCCTTTGTTAGGGAAAAAAGGAGCTACTCGAACATTCGGAAAGCAAAAAGGTCTAACCGATAATGAAATTACAAAAATCGAAATTGGATTCAATAAAATTGCTAATATATTGAAAAACAACAAGTTATATGATCCTTCTAAAGAATTGTCTGGAGCAGGGGGAGGTTTAGCTGCCGGATTTCAAATTTTTTTTAACGCTGATATTACACAATCATTCCAGTTTATATCGAAAATAATAAAATCCGATATAATAAATTCTGCTGATATTGTAATTACAGGAGAAGGAGCATTTGACAGTCAAAGCCTTATGAAAAAAGCTACCGGGAGCATATTGCAGGTTTTTAATAATCGACATATACCCATATTTTTGTGCTGCGGAAAAATTGATCGCAAGATTATCGGATCATTGAATATTATTAAGCCTATACAGTTAATTGATTATTTTGACAACGAAAAAGATGCAATTAAACATTATAAAAAGGGTCTTGAACTGGCTTGTTCGGAAATAATTAACGTTATAGGAAATTAAGTTTTTTTCGCTTTGTATTTTTTAGTAAATTAGAAAATTATTTAAGAGCATATTTAATTTATTTTATTTTGTTAGGAACTAATAATGAAGGAATATTTGGATCTTGTAAAATTGGTTTTAAATGAAGGCGTTAGAAAAAAGTCGAGGACCGGTGTAGACACAATATCATATTTTGCAGCCTTTTATAAAGTCGACCTTTCAAAAGGATTTCCTTTATTAACCACGAAAAAAATGGAGTGGGGCTCACTTTTACACGAAGTGCTGTGGTATCTTTCCGGAGAAAATCATATTCGTAATTTAAGAAAGTACACAAAGATTTGGGATGCCTGGGCTGATGAAGACGGAAATTTGGAAACCGCTTACGGGTACTATTGGCGGCATTTCCCAAGTGCTGAAAAAGATAAATCAGGTGAATGGAAAGTTAGGGAAGTTGATCAGATTCAATATGTAATTGATGAAATAAAAAGAAAGCCATATAGCCGAAGACTTGTAGTCTCTGCGTGGGAGCCGGGTAATGCAACTAAAAGCAAACTTCCTCCTTGCCACTATAGCTTTGCTTTTAATGTTAGTAACGATAAACTTAACTGTCATCTAACCCAAAGATCGGGTGATATCGCCCTTGGCATTCCCTTTAACCTTGCGGCATATTCAATTCTTACTCAAATTATAGCTCAAGAGACCGGACTGGGATTGGGTTACTTTGCTCATACAATTATAGACGCACATATTTATGTTGCAGAAAAGGGAACTGCCACTGAACAGTATGATCATAAAGAAGGATTATTGGAACAATTAAAACGCGAACCATATCCGCTCCCAAAATTGAAAATTGCCAAGAAACCTATGAGTGAATTGCAATTTGAAGATTTTGAACTAATAGATTATAAGTGTCATGATAAAATTAAATTTAAAGTTGCTGTATAAATGTTTTTTGAAGTATAAAAGTTGAGATTGAGTTTTAATAAATAAAAATTGTTTTTTTTCTCCGCGGATAATATCAACAGCAGATTTAGTATTGACAATAATTAAATCTATTATGAAAAAAATAATTATTTCAGCAGTTGCCAAAAACAGGGTTATAGGCAGGTCAAACGGTGAAATGCCATGGCATTCAAAAGAAGAATTTCAGCATTTTAAGCAGACTACTTTTGGATTTCCGGTAATTATGGGAAGAAAAACTTTTGAAACATTGGGTAAACCTTTAAAAGGAAGACTCAATATTATATTATCCCTGCAGACAGATTTGAAATATGGCTTTCATGATACTAAAATTTTTAATAGTTTGGAAAATGCTTATTCGTTTTGTGAAGCCCGGAATTATCAAAAAGTATTTGTAATAGGCGGCGCACAAATATATAAAAAAGCTATGGATACTGCTGATGAAATGATTATTTCAATAATGAATTTTGATGCTGAAGGTGATGTATTTTTTCCTAAAATAAATGATAATGAATGGATGATAGAATCCAGGGATAATAGAAACGAATTTGAGATTCTGAAATACGTAAAAAGAAAGTAATATGTCTATAAAGAAAATTAAAATACTGCCTGAAAATATCGCTAATAAAATTGCTGCAGGTGAAGTTGTACAAAGGCCGGAGTCGGTTGTAAAGGAATTAATCGAAAACTCAATCGATGCCGGCGCTAAAGTTGTAGAACTAATTGTGAAAAGAGCGGGAAAGTCTCTAATTCAGGTAATTGATGACGGTGATGGAATGACCGAAGAAGATGCCGTATTATGTATCCAAAAACATGCGACAAGCAAAATATCCGTAATTGATGATCTTGATTCAATTTCAACATTAGGATTTAGGGGTGAAGCATTAAGTTCAATAGCTGCCGTAAGCCAGTTGGAAATTAAAACCGAAACAAAAGATGAGGATTTGGGAACAGTTATACGACTGGAAGATGCATCAACTATTATTAAGGAAAAAGGTTCATTTTCCAAAGGCACTTCTGTTTCAGTGAAAAATTTGTTTTTTAATACACCTGCAAGAAGAAATTTTCTTAAAACAGATACAACAGAATTAAAACATATCATCGATACGTTTAACAAAATATCATTAGGCCATCCGGATTTAGGATTTAAATTCTATAATGATGATGACCTGGTTTTTGATTATCCGGCAGGAACTTTAGATGACCGAATTAAACAGGTATTTGCGGATAATATGCTTGATGCATTAATTCCGGTTGATGAAAGGACAGACTTCTTAAACATTAACGGATTTGTCGGAAAGCCGACTATGCTTAAGAAAAGCAAAGGCGAACAATATTTGTTTCTTAATTCGCGGTATGTTGTAAGTAAACAGATTAATCATGCGGTTTTTACAGCATATGAAAATATACTGGAAAAAGGTGATTACCCGTTCTTCATTTTGTTTTTGGATTTAGATCCCAAAAGAGTTGATGTAAATATTCATCCGTCCAAACTTGAGATCCGTTTCGACGATGAAAAGGATATTTATAATTTTGTCCTTGCAGTTATAAGAAAAAGTTTGGGAACTCATGATTTAGTTCCCAGCATGATTTTTACCGCCCAAGCGGAAGAAGGAGAGAAACTTAAGTTTAATAATTTCAATAAAGTTGAAAAGAGCGATTTTTCCGACAGACCGGCTTTTGTTCAAAAAAAATCATTTGCAAAAACAGATTTCTCGGATAGGGCAATAGACTTAATTTTCAGCAATATTCCTGATACAATAACTAAACCTGATGCCGAAAATTCCATGTCGCCTCCATTTGATAAACCGGAAACCAGAGAAGTTTTCCACGAGCTTGACAAACGCTCACCCGACATAAAAAGCTCGGAAGATACCCCTTTTATTATTCAGCTGCATAATAAATATATTTTATCCCAGATAAAAACCGGTTTAATGATAATTGATCAGCATGTTGCACATGAAAGAATATTGTACGAAAAAGCTTTAAAGCGGTTTGATGCTAACCTGCCGTTCTCGCAGCAGCTTCTATTTCCTAGAACAGTAGAATTAGATCCTGCAAGTTTTGCAATTTTAAAAGAAATTCATCCGTTCTTGACCAAGCTGGGATTTGCATTAAAATATTTCAGCAAAAATACAGTGGTTATTGAAGGCGTTCCCGAAGATGTAAAACGAGGATCGGAAGAAAGAGTATTACTTGAAATAATAGATGAATTTGTCTCTAACCAAAGAGAAAAGAAATTAAAAGAAAGAGATAATGTTGCAAAATCATATTCCTGCAGGACAGCTATTAAAGCAGGCGATTATCTGACAGAAAAGGAGATGAGGCTTCTTATTGATCAGCTATTTGCAACATCGATGCCGTATGTATGTCCTCACGGACGGCCTATTGTAATTAAAATTTCTTTGGAAGAATTTGACAGAAGGTTCGGCAGAACTTAAATTTATAAAGCTAATTACTCAAAAGGTAATTAGCAGCAGTGTTAGTTTTATCAAAACTAAAAAAGGCATTTTATGAACAACGGTGAATTTAAAAAGAAAAAAGCAGAGTATGATGCTAAAGTTAATAAATCAACAAATACGGGTATGAAATTTACAACTGTCAGCGGAGAAGATGTAAAAATACTCTATGGACCGGATGATGTTGAGAACATTAATTATTTATCTGAAATTGGTTTCCCCGGAGAATATCCATACACAAGAGGGATCCATGTTAACGGATATAGAGGTAAAATTTGGACTATGAGGCAATTTGCCGGTTTCGGGACTCCTGAAGATACCAATCAGCGTTTTCATTATTTATTAAAAAACGGGCAGACAGGTCTTTCGGTTGCATTCGATCTTCCTACGTTGATGGGCTGGGATGCCGATTCTCAATTAAGTGAAGGTGAAGTTGGAATTTGCGGTGTCTCCGTTTCATCTTTAAAAGATATGGAAGTGCTTTTTAATAAAATTCCTTTGGATAAAGTTTCCACATCAATGACTATAAATTCCCCAGCCGCAATGATATTTGCTTTTTATCTTGCAGTTGCAGAAAAACAAAATGTCGATTTTAAAAATCTAAGGGGAACTCTTCAAAACGACATCTTAAAGGAATATATTGCTCAAAAGGAATATATTTATCCTCCAAATCCTTCAATGAGAATTATAGCGGATATGATAGAATATTGTACCAAAGAAGTACCGCAATGGAATCCGGTATCTGTAAGCGGTTATCATATACGCGAAGCGGGTTCAACCGCTATACAGGAACTTGCATACACATTAGCAGATGGTTTTGCATATATCGAAGAATGTTTAGCAAGAGGAATGAACGTCGACGACTTTGCGCCGCGTATTTCATTTTTCTTTAATTCTCACTTAGATTTTTTTGAAGAGATCGCAAAATATAGAGCGGCGAGAAAAATCTATGCTAAAAGAATGAAGGAAAAATATGGTGCTAAAAATCCACGGTCCTGGTGGCTAAGATTTCACACTCAAACAGCGGGATGTACTTTAACCGCTCAGCAGCCTGAAAATAATATAATTAGAACCGCTTACCAGGCTCTGGCAGGTGTTTTAGGAGGGACACAGTCCCTGCATACAAATTCTATGGATGAAACTTTAGCTTTGCCCAGTGAGAAAGCAGTTAAGATTGCCTTACGTACGCAGCAAATAATTGCTTACGAAACCGGGGTTATGAATACGGTTGATCCTTTAGGAGGGAGTTATTTTGTTGAAGCTCTTACGGATAAAATGGAGAAGCAGGCAAATGAAATCTTTGAACAAATTGATTCTATCGGAGGTGTAATACCTGCTATTGAAACCGGCTATTTTCAGAAAGAAATTGCAGATGCAGCTTACAGATATCAAAGGGAAGTTGAGCGAAAAGAAAAGTTTATCGTGGGTGTAAATGAATTTGTCGAAAAAGATGAAAAAATAGATATCCCTATCCTTTATATTTCTCCGGAAGTAGAGAAAAAACAAAAGCAGCAGCTTGCTGATCTTCGTAATAATAGAAGCCAGGAAGCTGTAGATGATTGTTTAAGTGAAATTAAAGATGCTGCATTGAACGACAAAAATTTAATGCCGCCCTTAATTAAAGCTGCACATCATTATGTTACGCTTGGCGAGATGACAGGAAAACTTAAAGAAGTGTTCGGTATTTACGAAGAAACAGCTGTCTTTTAATGATTTTAAATTATATAAAACTGCTTCGATTACCCCAGTGGATTAAAAACTTTTTTGTTTTTGTCCCGCTGCTGTTTTCCAGGCATCTTTTTTATCAGCATGATTTTCTACTGACTCTTTTCGGTTTTATTCTCTTTTGTTTTACATCGAGCATTGTTTATGTCATTAATGACATTATTGATGTTGAAGCAGATAAAGCTCATCCTGTTAAAAAGCTAAGACCTCTTCCTTCGGAAAAAATTTCTAAAAATAGTGCAGTCATTTTAGCCGTTATTTTAGCTTTTGCGGTCGGTCTTTCACTTTTTTATGTAAACAAATTTTTCTTTTGGTGCATACTTTCTTATTTCATTTTAAATGTTTTTTATTCCTTTTCTTTTAAACATATAGTACTGCTGGATATATTCAGCATTGCTGCAGGATTTATGCTAAGAGTAGTTGCCGGGGCATTAATTATAAATGTTGAAATCTCCAGCTGGTTAATTTTAACGACGATGTTTGTTTCTTTATTTCTTGCTATAATGAAAAGGCAGTCCGAATTAAAACTTTTTCAAAAAGCAGAATCTATAGACACCAGGAAAGTTTTAGCGTCTTATTCTTTGGATTTTACAAATCAGATGGCTACTATAGCTGCATCCGGCGTAATAATTTGTTATGCACTATACACTGTATCAAGCAGAACTGTTTCAATCTTCAGAACTGATAATTTAATATATACCACACCTTTCGTAGTATTCGGTATTTTTAGATACATGTATCTTGTCCACATGAATCAAAAAGGAGAGAACACTACGGAAATTATGATTACAGATGTTCCGATGATTATAAATGTTTTATTATATATATTTAGTACGGTATCAATAGTCTATAATTTTTTATAAAATTAAATCTTCAATTTTTACATGCCTTACAATTCTTTAAAAATTGAAATGAAATTATTTATTACAAAAAATATTCTACTTTTAATTACTGCAATTGTTATAAATATAATACCTGGCTGCAACCCGTCATTTGATAATGGAAGGGAACTGGATATAAAAATAAGCTCGGTAAAAATTAATGCATGGGAAAATTTAATGCCGGGAAAGGAAGCAACTTTTTATATTTCTGGAACTGTGAATATTAAAAATAAAGGGAAAGATGTTTTGAGTAATATTAACTTAAGAGAAATTAAAATTTTTCAAGGCTCCGACTCAGTTTCCTCTACTCATATTATTTTTAGTTCACCATCCGGAAATAACTCTATAAATCCGAACAAAGCAGCTCACTTTGATTTTAGAATAAATTGGATTCTGAATATGCTTAAAAAAATTAATATGGATAAATTAATCTCAGTTAAATTAATATTTACATCTTCCGGTAAGAATTATAATTTTACAGTTAATAATTTGAAAATTGAAAAAGTTTATTAATGGTATTGCAAGATATAATAGCGTTATTAATCCTTTTGGTTATCAGCGGATTTTTTTCCAGTTCCGAGCTGGCGTTTGTAATATCCAATAAATTAAAGCTGGAGGTAAAAGCAAGAAAGAATAATATTGCCGCTAAAAATGCTATGTATTTTGTTCAAAAGCCTCAAAGCTTTTTTTCCACAATATTAATAGGCAACAATATTATTAACATTACATTTGCATCCTTATTGACATTTGTTCTCACTACTTTTCCCAGTATAAATGAATTTGAAATATTGATAATATCAACAACGCTGTTGTTAATAATCGGCGAACTTATTCCTAAATATTTAGCACGAGAATTAGCAGACAGGGTAATTCTGATTTCTGCATTACCTATAAGATTAGTCTCAATTATATTATATCCTTTTACTAAAATTATTTCATCGATTTCAGATTTGCTGACTCAATCTTCCAATGTTAAAGAGGAAAAGATTAGTTACCTTTTCAGCAAAGAGGACATAGAATCTCTTGTAGAAGAAAGTTTTGAAGCCGGTATTGTTAATAAGAATGAAAGCGATATTATTAATAAAGTATTTGCCCTTGGTGAACAAAGAGTTTACGAAGCAATGCGGCCTAGAACCGAAATTGTTGGGGTAGAAATTACTCAAAGTATCCGCGAGGTGCTTACTACATTTATTGATTCCGGTTTTTCAAAACTTCCTGTGTATGATGGGAATCTTGATAACGTTAAAGGAATGATTTACGCATATGATCTATTTAAATACCCTCAAGATATAAGAAGCATTATCAGAGAAGCCATTTTTGTACCTGAAACTAAAAAAAGTTATGATATGCTTAATGAATTTCTGTCAAAGCATGTTTCGGTTGCTATTGTTATTGATGAATTTGGGGGTACGGCAGGTATAATAACTATAGAAGATATAATGGAAGAACTTTTTGGTGAAATAAAAGATGAGTATGATGTAGAAGAAGACATTTGCAGAAGGATTGCTCCTGAAACGTATATTATAAGCGGTAAAGTAGAGATAGATCATATAAATGAAAAATACAATTTAAATATTAGCCAGGGCGATTATGAAACAATCGGGGGATTTATCACAACTAAATTGGGAAGAATTCCTGCTGAAGGGGAAAATGTAGTTTTGGATAATTTTAGTATCTTAATTGTAAGAGCAACTGCAATTAAAATTGAAATAATAAAATTAGTTGTTAATCCAGTTCAAAATTCCTAGCAATTATTTAAGCAAATTTGACCAATCCAAGTGAAAAAAAATTAATCATTTCAAACTTCCACACAAGGAATCTGCGAACAATATTTGTATCGAATAAATGCCGTATGCAAAATTTGTTTTTATAAATGATTCAAGTCAAATTAATTTTTAATGTCTTCTTATGAAGGTATGTGTCACATTTATATAATTATTTTTGAATTATTATAACAGCCCAGTTTCTAATACATTATCAACTAAAAAATCTTTATCAATATATTTTGCAGGAGATTATTTACATGAAATTTAAACACTTCTCTTTTATTTCCACATTTATTTTTTCTCTTTTTATTTTATTTATTTCAATCAATCAAGCACAAGCCCAAAAAATTAATCCTCCATGGTCAAATTTCCATCAAGAAGGAAAATTGTTTACTGTGCCGGGTGTTGACAATGTTCCCGATTTACATGGAGATATCAATAATCCGGATTTAGTTGTCTTCTTTGCCGGAAACCAGTTTATGGTTGTACCGGATTTATTGAAAGCATTTAAAGAAGAGTATCCTCAGTATAAAAGAATTTTTGTTGAAACACTACCTCCGGGAATATTATTGGATCAAATAAAAGAGAAAGCGATAATAATCGGAAATATGAGGATTTCTCTAATGCCGGATATTTTTACTGCCGGCAAAGGTCATATTGAAGCAGTTCAAAAGAAAGATCACTTATTCAGCAGCACTGTGGATTATGCAAAGAATCGTTTAGCTATTATGGTTTACAAGGGGAATCCTAAAAATATAACTTCATTAAAAGATTTAGCAAAACCCAAAATAAAAGTTAGTATGCCAAATCCCAAATGGGAAGGAATTGCCAAAATAATTATTCGCACATATAAAAAAGCGGGAGGAGAAGATTTAGTTAAAGCAATTATGGTTAATAAAGTTAAGGATAAAACTACTTTTCTAACACATATTCACCATAGACAAACTCCCATGAGAATTATTGAAAAGAAAGCTGACGCAGGTCCGGTTTGGTTTACTGAAGCTAATTTTCAAAAAATGATTGGAAATCCGGTTAGTTTAGTTGAAATTCCCGCTAAAGATAACACTGTTGTTACCTACACAGCGGCAAGTTTAAAAGATGCCCCTCATCCCCAAGCAGCAAAGGATTTTCTTAAATTCCTAAAAAGTAAAAAGAGTTCTGAGATATATCAGAAATACGGTTTTATGTCTCTTAAATAATATTGCTGTTAATGAGTGAAAATTTACATCAAAAAGATTAATGAAAAATTTTTATAGGAATTGAAATAATGATTAAGAAAATATTAGCAGGATCATTTTTAAGTTTGGCATTACTGGCAACCGGATTCGTACTTTCAAATTCAAAGAAATTGCAAAATGCTAAAACAGATTATATGACTCCTCAAAAAACCGGAAATAACAAATCAGCTGAATCGATAAAATATGATCCGCCGTTGCCTAAAGATGCCCCTGCAGATATGAGAAAAGAAGTTATGTTCGGATATAATATAATGAACAAAACTCAAAAGTATGCAGGAAAATATGTCGGCAATAAATTAACTTGTTCAAATTGTCATTTTAATGGGGGCATTTCCGAAGGCGGGAAAAACGGCGGACTTTCATTGGTTGGAGTTGCTACAGAGTATCCCAAATACAGATCAAGAGCTAAGACTGTTGTGGACTTATTATTTCGTACGAATAGCTGCTTTGTAAGAAGTATGAATGGTAAGCCTTTGCCGTTATACAGTAAAGAAATGGTTGCGCTGATGACTTACTTCCAGTGGATTTCAAAAGGCCTGCCCATATACCAAAAAATTCCATGGTTGGGATTAAAGCATATCAAAAGCAATCATAAACCCGATGCAATGAAAGGCAAACATGTTTATGAAACAACCTGCGTCGCATGCCACGGAACCGATGGACAGGGAACAACTGTTGCACCTCCGCTTTGGGGTAAAAACTCATTCAATGATGGTGCCGGAATGGATAAACTTGCTAACCTTGCTGCATTTGCACACAATAATATGCCGTATCATGTTTCAAACCTTACTGAGGATCAAGCACTTGATGTTGCTGCATTTGTTACAAGTCAGCCAAGACCGCATTTTAGATCAAAAAAGTAAAAGTAACTTTATGGAAATCTACTGGTCTGGAGAAATTGTGGTTGTTTTCGTTATGAATAAAGTGAGAAATAATTAAAATAGACTATTTGTTTTCAATACTTAACAATTTATTTACTATCAATAATTATAGAAAGAGGTCGAATATGAAAAATTTATTAACATCATTTTTTATTTTTGTTATGTTTGCAGGATTTATTAATCTTACAAATGCACAGAGCAAATGGGAGTTTCCGGTAATAAAGGATTATGGCCCCGTTCATCCACTGCCTCATGCTGCTGTTCAGCCTGATAAATCACTCCATTATAAAATTTTGTTTGATATAACAAAAGCCGGAACTGATCCGGATAATGTAAATATGGCTTTAACACATATTGCAAGGCTGATAAATGTTTATGCATCTGCGGGAATTATGCCTAATAAAATGAAACTTGTTGCAGTTATTCATGGACCGGCAACCCCGATTGTTTTGAACAATCTTGAGTATAAGAAAAAATTTGGGAAAAATAATTCGGATATAGGAGTGATAAGTGAACTGAAGAAAGCAGGTGTAAAATTCTATGTCTGCGGACAAGCATTAGCAGATAACAACTACGATCAGAAATGGGTGAACAAGGATATTACCGTTGCTCTCTCAGCGCTTACGGTGGTACCGACATATCAATTAAGAGGTTATGCATTGATGGCATGGTGAAAACATTATCATGTATTAAAAAATCATTTACCTTAAATAAATATTGAATTCAAATTATATTTTAAAAGAGAGCATATAATTGATTGTTATGTGCTCTTTTATATTTTGAAATTTTTATTTAATTGTGTTTTTTTACTCTATCAAAATCATTTTTTAATTACAGAATAATTTCCCGTATCCAATCAATCGAAATATATTCTGCATAATAATTTACTTCTGTTAAATTCAGCCGTATAATATCTCCCAGTCTTTAGAATCATTGGTAATCATTTGGCCGCATTTACCGGATCATCAAAAATTTATAAGTCTTCAGGAGAAACTGTATGTTCTCATAATTAAGATATAATTGTTAATATATAAAACAGTGCTGTCCAAAATAAATCGGCATCAAGAAATTTGTTTTGTAAATGTCAGGAAAACAAAACAATTCCATTTGGGAATAATTTCATCCCTACCGGATTAAAAACTATTCTGGTTTAGATTTCAATTTTAAAAATATCAGCCCTACGGGCTTTTGCATCAAACGCCAAAGTCGTGAAATTATTATAAAAAGCAATAAACGAATAGATTAAAAATCGCGGAGGGATGAGATAAGAAATTATTAAGTGTATTAGTATTAATTTATTATTTATTTTGGATTGATATGATATAAAATGGATTTTTTGTAAAATTAATTAAGTCTCCTGGAAATATTAGTATCTATCTATTAAATTCACAACTTATTAAATGAAAAATCCGTATGCATAATAAACGTTGAAAAACATCTCATTGGAAAGAGATATTTTCTTTTAAAAACGAAATAATGAAGAAACTTTTAATATCTTTTATTTTATTAATTTTCATTTTTAATTTATTCGGATACTATATCCCATATTATGTAGTTCTCTCCTTAATAAGAGCTGAAATGAGCGAGAAGGCTGTTGATTTTAGAGATGAAGATGCATTTACCAAAATATCATTTGATGTATCGGAAGTTTTAAAACAAGTTGTTTGGACCAGAAAAGGAAAGGAATTTAAATATAATAATGAAATGTATGATGTAGTTAAAGCAGAAATAAATAAAAATAAAGTAACCTATTATTGTATACACGATAAAGAAGAAAAAGAATTAACTCAAATTTTTGATACCCTTCTTAGAAAAAACTCCTCCGGCAAGAAAACATGCGATATCTATTTGATAAAAGAACTAAGTAAGTATAATTTACATAAAATTAGTGTATTCCTCTTAAACCAAACTGCTGGCTTGGCTGACACATTTATTAATAACCTTTATGTCAGCATTCAAAGCGGACCGAATCTCCCTCCTCCTAAGATAGTTTTACCCTGTTAACTTTAATTAAAGTGTAAGAAAATAAACACCCCATAATCATCTGACAAAATGCGTGTTGTCTATGGATTTGTTTTGATGAATTAATATTTGGTTAAAAGCAAATTCATTTTAAAATAAATTTATACTTATTAAAATATTTAAAGATGATTTAAAACTATAGATAAAATTTTTGAGGAAATAATTCTATGAATAAACAGATTATAATTTTTTGTGCTTCCTTATTTTTAATTATCCGGGTTACATTGCAGGCGCAGATAATATTGAAAGGAAAAGTTGCAGACTATCAGACTAAAGAACCTGTCGCAGGAGCAACTATTTTAATTGAAGGGACTAACATAAATACAACAACTAACGAATATGGTAAATTTGTTATTGAATCGCCTAATAAAATTACTAAGCTAAAAATTACTCGAATCGGTTATATTACCAGAGAGTTAAATAATGTAGAGCCCGGAGAGTCACTTTACATTTTACTTACTGCATCACCTGTTAAACTTACAGGTGTTGAAGTTGTCGGTAGTAATCAACTTTTACGTGCACAATCAATAGGTGTTTTAACAAAACAGGACTTGAATCGTTTCAGCGGGTTATCTTTAGAAAGTTCCATAAATAATATCCCGGGAGTATTTATGCAGACAAGGACTCCCTGGGGAGGGGCACGAATTACAATAAGAGGTTATTATCCCAGTACAAGCGGTAATAGTCCGAATTCAAACGGATTAGGCTATCAAGTATTTCTAAATAATATTCCAATTACGGATGCAACCGGTGCTACAGTGCTTGATAACATTGACTTTTCATCCCTCGGTAACGTTGAAGTAATTAAAGGACCTTCTTCAAGTTTATACGGAAGTTTTATCGGAGGCGCTGTAAATCTTACAACAGCTAAGCCGGTACAAAATCAATCAAGTTTTGATGAAAAAGTTATTTGCGGGAGTGACGGTTTATTCCGAACAAATTCTACTCTAATAAGTTCAGGAACAAATTCTTCTTTAGTTCTAAATTACGGGCACCAGACTTATGATTCATTCAGGCCGCACAGTGCATCTAAAAAAGATTTTATTATACTAAATGGAGATTTCCGGATCGGTTCTGACCAAAATTTGTCAACTTATTTTTCTTACGATAAATCCTATGAAGAGCTTGCCGGTGAGATTGACAGCGCCGATTTCTACAACAGGCTGCCGGTAAGTAATCCTCTATATCTTGCTAATAATTCTCATATTTTCATCAAAAAGTTTTTGACCGGAATTACAGATAATTATCACATCAGCGAATATTTCAATAATTCAACAACTTTATTTGGTTCTGGATTTACCTCCAATCAGCCTTTTGCGCATGGATTTACAGATGTAAATCAATTTAATTTCGGTGCACGTACATTATTTAATTATACAGCTCAAACTGAAGCTGTCGGAATAAACGGAAAACTCGGCGGAATGTTTCAGCAGTCAAATTTAACAAGCAACGGAGTTTTTATAATTCCTGCTCCGCCGTTTCCGGAAAGACCGAGCGATCAGGAAAACTATGCAATGAATTTTTCTGTATTTACCGAATGGAGCTTTGCATTGCCTTTGCAATTTAATATTACGGTTGGCGCAAGTTTAAATAAAAATGAATTCGGCATAAGAAACATGCTTAGGGGAAATCAGGTTTATGATACTACTAGTTTGGCTGTTAAATCATTTGATCCGGTTTTTACTCCTCGAATATCATTATCAAAGGTTTTCAACAATATGGTCACTATATATGCAGGCATAAGTTCAGGTTATACACCGCCTTTACTGAGCGATGCGGTAGCTAGTGACGGCTCAGTGGATTTATCATTAAAACCCGAACGTGCTGTTCAGTATGAAATCGGAAGTAAAGGAAATCTTTTTAATAATAAATTTGCCTACCAGTTTTCTTTGTTCGATCTTGAAAATACAAACAAACTTGTTAGAGAGACTTCAAATTCTTTTACATATACGACTAATGCAGGAAAGCAGAGGAATGAAGGACTAGAATTATCTGTTAATTATCTTATAATTAATAATCCGGGTCAAACACTTTCTTTGCTTCGTCCTTGGGCATCATATACTTACTCTAATTTTAAATATGTTGATTTCAAAAGCAGCAATAATGCCGGAGCTGTGGACTATTCCGGTAATTATGTTGCACGTGTTCCGAAAAATATGATTAACCTTGGAATAGACCTGCAAACGAATCCCGGTATTTATTTTTACGGAACATATCAATATGTTGATAAAGTACCGGTTACATTTGATAATTCCACATATGTAAAAGCTTACAGTTTGTTAAGTGCTAAAATAGGATATAAAAAACAGCTTGATAAGCATTTTGAACTTAATATTTTTGCAGGCGGAGATAATCTTTTAAGCAGTACCTATTACACTTTTCTTTTCGTAGGCCCCAATATTAATGGATTGAAACAAGAAAAGGACGGAGGGACGGGAGACGGTTATATTATCCCCGGCAATTATAAAGCTACGTTTTACGGGAACATTACTATATCATATATATTATAATTTTGAATAAGATTGATAAGCACCATAAATAATTTAATGATAATACTCCTTTGTTAGTAAAGGAGTATTATCAAATATTTTATTTTTGTTGTTTTAATTTTACAAGTAGAATATCCATGACATTTAAATTGCAAATTAAGGTACTTTCTGAGGTAATCTTTTAAAAATATATTTCTTGAGAACAATAATTCGTCAATTTTAATGATTATTGTTTCATTAATTCTCTTTAAATCACATTTATTTTAACAATGGTAAAAATTGATTAATAGCACCGATATTACAA
>CAZCFZ010000036.1:30006-36968 GCA_964498065.1 uncultured Ignavibacteriaceae bacterium | reverse complement strand
GGCTCATCTTTTCTCTTAATTTGCGAAATAACCTTCGATATATATTTAAGAGAGAATTCTTCAAAATCATTTTGTGATAGAATTCCTCCCCAGGTATCAAAAATCTGAATTGCATCTGCACCTGCTTCAATTTTAGCTGAAAGATAGTCGGCAATTGTTTTTGATAGCTTATCTAAAACCTTATGCGCAAGCAAAGGATTATTATAAATTAATTTTTTCACAAAGCCGAAGCTTTTTGATCCGTTTCCTTCAACCATGTATGTAAGTAAAGTCCAGGGCGAGCCGCTGAATCCGATTAGCGGAACCCTTCCGTTCAGCTCTTTTTTTGTTAATGCAACAGCTTCCAAGACATATTTTAATTCTTTTGTCGGATCGACATCTCTTAACTTTTCTGCATCGCTTTCTGTTCTTATAGGATGATGAAATAAAGGACCTCTGCTTTCGACCATTTCAAACTTCATTCCCATAGCTTCCGGTATTACAAGAATATCTGAAAAAATTATAGCGGCATCCACATCTATAATATCAACCGGCTGAATTGTTACCTGCGAAGCCAGTTCCGGAGTTCTGCACATGGTTAAGAAGTCTGCTTTATCTCTTACAGCTCTATATTCCGGCAGATACCTGCCTGCCTGACGCATAATCCAGACTGGCGTCCTTTCAATAGGCAATCTTTTGCAAGCTTTCAAAAACAAATCATTTTTTAAATAACTCAAATTTTTCTCCACTGGGTTTTTAACATAAAATCATTTATAATATTCTATAATAGCCTTTGCTAAACCGTCGATTGTATATTCTTCCGGAATAATATTTACATGAACACTTTTGTTTTCTATGGCAGTTTTGGTTGTCGGGCCGATAGCCGCTACATCATAATTATTAAAATATCCAACCGGATCGGAAACATTTATAATCTGAAGAAAATTTTCAAATGTCGACGGGCTTGTAAAAATAAATAAATCAGGTTTATTGTTATTTAAGATATCCAAGTTATCTTTTATTTTTTCTTCCGAAGGAAGCGAAACATTATAAACAGGAGCGGTTTTAAGTATTGCACCTAGTTTTCCCAGGCCCCCAGGCAATTCTTCTCTTCCGATAGCGGAACGTGGAATAAAGATTATCTTTCCTTTAAGATCGTAATTTGAAAGTTTGTCTATTACTCCGGCAGCACTAAATTTTTGAGGTATAATATGAACCGGAATTTTATTTTTTTCACAAATTGCAGAAGTTTTATTCCCTACAGCTACAATTTTTATCCGGTTAAAGTCATAAATGATCCCAAGCTCTTCACTTCTTTTTACAAACATCTTTACAGCATGAGCCGAAGTAAAAATTATAAAATCAATTTTTGATTTACCTGTAACTGCAGAATCGAAATCAATCCAGCTATCGGGCGGGACAATATCCAGTGTTGGGAAAATAATAACATTAGCGCCGAGCTGTCTGAATATTTCCGAAGATTCTTTTGACTGTTCGACGGTTCTAGTAATGACAATTGTTTTGCCTTGCAGAGGAAACATATTATTCTCTTTGTATCCTGAAAATAATCCGTGAAGGACAAAATCAAAAATTCTTTCACGCTCATTTATCATTTGATTTTCAGTATAACGGTTTTCTATACCTCTTTGAACAGCACCGTATATACTGCCTAAAATTAAATCAACTGCAAATCCTTCGTCAATATCTCTGAACAAATCTTCTTTCTTACCGGAATTTATAATTCCTGCCAGAATATTTCTTAAATCCTTTTCTAAAGAAACAAGTTCGGCACAAAGTTCATGATCATTTTTAAGCGATTCTTTCTGGTACATTAAAAAGAAGCTTTGATACTTCATCATAAACATGTAGAGATGGATAACGAAGGAGTGAAGCGAATCGATGCTGCTCGTCTCGCTTTGAATTTTTTCTTTTAACGAAGAAGTTAATTTTTCCATTCTAAGGTTCATAATGGAAAAATATAATTCTTCCTTGGAAGTGAAGTAATTATAAACAGTTCCTTTTGCAATCGAGGATAATTTTGCAACATCTTCCATCATCACTTCGTGGTAGCTTTTTTGAGAGAATAAAACTGCAGCGGATTCGATTATGTTTTTTCTCTTAAGATTTTTCTTATTTTCTTTTTTCGATTCAACAAGCATAATTTAAAAAATATTCTTCTCCCGGATATTAATTCTTAATTGATCATTTTGATCCGGCTGTCTGATAAATTTCATCTAAAATTTCTTTAGCGCCGGCTTTTATAAGATCTTTTGCAAGCTTTTTACCGAGCTGTTCAGGCTTAACATTACTGCCGCGCAGCTTTTTCCTAAATGTTAATGTTCCATCCAACGAACCAACGAGAGCATCTAGATATAAACCGTTCGGCTTTACAACCGCATAAGCTCCAATAGGAACCTGGCAGCCGCCTTCAAGAGACTTTAACAAAGCTCTTTCCGCCAGTACGGCTTTATAAGTTTCTTCATGATGAATGGATCTTAAAATATCATTAACAAAATTATTTTCTTCATTAATCTCTATTCCCAGCGCTCCTTGTCCTACTGCCGGTAAAATTTCATCGATGCTTATCACAGAAGAAATATATTTTTGTAGCTTTAATCTTTCAACGCCTGCGCGGGCAAGAATGATTCCGTCCCATTTCGAGTTTAAAAATTTTTTAATTCTTGTAGGAACATTCCCGCGGAGTTCTTCCATTTTAAGATCAGGGCGTAAATGTAAAATCTGGGATTTTCTACGCAGTGAGCCGGTAGCTATTACGGCATTTTCTTTTAAAGATTGAAGGGTAACTCTTTTCCTGCCGGAAATTAAAACATCTTCCACGGGATGGCGTTTGGTTACTGCAGACAATTTTAAACCGTCCGGTATTTGTGTTTGCAGGTCTTTAAGACTATGAACTGCCAAATCGATTTCCTTATTAAGAAGAGCAACTTCAAGTTCTTTTGTGAATAAGCTTCTATCACCAATCTTGGATAAAGCAACATTCAGAATTTTATCGCCGGTTGTTTTTATAATTTTAATCTCAACCTTAATATTTTTGTTTTTTTTCTCCAATTCGGACTTAATGAAATTCGACTGCCATAAAGCCAGATCGCTGCCGCGTGAACCTATTATTATTTTATTTTTCAAACTATTCTTCCTTGATGTTTTTCTTATCAATTCCGAACAGCTCTTTAATTATACTTATTCTCATTGCTGCGTCGCCGGAATTGATATTCGATTCCGTATATTTTTTTAATTCAACCGTAGGATGATGTAAAATTTTATTAATAATTCTTTTCGTAACTATTTCAAGTTTTTCCTGGTCATCCGCTGAAAATCTGTTTTTGTTTTTATCTACTTCTTCACTTCTAATCGATTCAAAAAAATCACGGAGGTTTTTAATTGTCGGTGCTGCCTCGAGTGAATTATACCAGCTTAGAAAAGATGACGCTTCTTCATTTATAATACTTTCTACTTTGGGTATTTCTTCTTTCCTTTTCACTAAATTCTGCTGAACAATAATGTTGAGCGAATCGATGTCGTTGTAAAATACATAATCAATATTCTTAACTTCCGGATCTATATCGCGTGGAATTGCAATATCCATAAATACACATGGATTGTAATTCCTCTTTTTCATCGAAGCTTTTATATCTTCTTTAGTTAGGATAAGATTTTCGGCACTTGTGGCACTAAGTACAATATCATATTCATGAAGGAAATCTTTAAAATGATTAAATGGGATTATTTTAGCATTTAAGCTTTCAGCAAGTTTTTCCGCGCGTTCAATTGTTCTATTTGTTATTGCAAGCCTGCCTATTCCGCGTTCTTTAAGATGCTTAGCTGCAATTTCACCTGTTTCGCCGGCTCCTATTACAAGTGCGGCTTTTTTGCTTAAATTGGAATATATCTTTTCAATTAACTGAACAGCCGCATAGCTTACTGTAACCGCACCTTCGCTGATTTGAGTTTCGGTGATGGCTCTTTTGCCGGCTTTTACGGTTGAGTCGAAAATTCTTTTCATTAAGAAACCGACAAACTTGCTTTCCTCTGCAATTTCAAAAGAATCTTTTACCTGCTTAAAAATTTGATTGTCGCCGATGAGCAGGGAATCGATTCCGGTTGCTACACTGAATAAATGTTTGATTGCTTCATCGGAAAAGTAGTTCTGAAAATGTTCCGGTTTTAATTCTTTAACAGGTTTTAAATTTAAAAGTGAATTCTGCAAATCCTTATGCGTTAAATTTGAGTTATTGGGTAAGCCGTAAACTTCTGTCCGGTTACAAGTAGAAATAACAACTCCCTCGTTTAAAATAGTTCCTTTTATCCTCCTGATAAAATCCCTAATTTCATCTTCACTAAGATGAAGCACTTCTCTTAATTCAACAGGAGCTGTTCTATGATTAATTGAAACTGCCAATAGATTCATAAAATCTCAATAAAATGAATGAAAACTTTTTGCTAAAAAGTTTGTTAATATCGTCGACATAATTGCTATTAAAAAGCCGATTATGGAAAGCACAACAACTTTTCTTCCTTGCCATTTGCCGAATATTTTTGTTGAAATCCCAACTCCATATAAAACCCAGACTAAAAAAGTTCCTATTAATTTCGGATCGGTGTATGAAAATTTGGGAAATGCTTTTGGAAGCCATATAATGCCTATTATAATTGTCCACGTTAAAAAGACAAACCCAATTACAGATGAATAAAAGCTTAACTTCTCAAGAATATCGAGGCTCGGAAGCCGGTCGAATATTAAGCCGAATTTATTAAGCTTAATATCTTTGTAAAGAATTAAATACAATAACCCGTATACTGCGGAAATTGTAATTGCCGAATAACCGATTAGCGCCGTAAAGACATGAATGCCGAGAAGATGGTTTCTCAAAACTTCCTTTACCTGTACCAAGTCCTGAATGTAAAATGTTGAAATAGTTTGGAATATAATTGAAATTATTATAATGAAAGGGCCTGTTCCTCTTATATCGGTAACTAATTCCAGGATAAAATATGTAAAGCTGATTGCAAATGCCAGGACGGTAAAGATTTCAAAGACATTGGTAATCGGCGGATGGTCAAAATTAATAGTTCTTAAAAGGAGGTAGAACAAGTGAAAGAGGATAGTTAAAAATAAAAACAATCTTTTGGAATTTACAAATCTATTTCCTCCCTTCATAAAATCATATGAATAGAAAATAAATGTAATTATATAAAGAAAGGGAAGCAGAATATTTGAGAAATCTATTATGTCTTTCATAGAAAGCCTTTTATGACTAATAGGTATAAAAATATATGATTAATCTAAATAAATCAAGACAATAATGACCTACTGGTCAGTCAATGTTTTATTACAGAATTGTTTATTTAATTGAAATCCGCTATAAGTTAGTATTTTTACTATGTAATTGTCTTTTTAATTAATTTTAACTTTTTTATTGGCTTATCGGAATAAGTGAAAACTTCCGGGAACCAGGCTTTTACATAATTTAATTTATTTACCGCATTAGAATGAAGTTCAGCTATTTCGCTGCCTTTTTTAATAAAATCACCAATTTTAGATTTAATAATTATCCCGGCTTTAGGATCTATTTTATCTTCTTTTGTTTTACGTCCCGCTCCAAGCTCTAAAGCAGCAATGCCTATGCGGTAGTTATCTGTTTCTTTTAAGTAGCCGTTTCCGGGAGCAAATATTTTCTCAACAAATTTTGCTTTGGGATATTTCTCCGGATTTTCTACTAGTTTGACATCTCCGCCCTGTAGTTTTACAATCTCAATAAATTTATCAAATGCTTTTCCGCTTTTAATTAATTTCTTAGAAATCTCGATTCCTTCGTTTATTGAAGAGGCTTTTCTCCCGAGATATATCATTGCGCCTGAAAGGGTAGTGCTTAATATCGATAAATCGTTCTCATCAATTTCATTTCGAAGTACTTTGATTGATTCGTAAACTTCCAGCCAGTTGCCTATATAATTTCCAAGCGGCTGATTCATATCCGTAATAAAAGCGATTACTTTTTTATTAAATGATTTGGCTGTACTAATTAAAGATAAGGCAAGTTCTTCAGCTTCCTTTTGAGTCTTCATAAACGCACCGTTTCCGGTTTTAACATCAAGGACCAATCCGTCAATTCCTTCTGCCAGTTTTTTACTCATAATACTTGCAGTTATTAAAGGAATTGATTCAACTGTTGCAGTGACATCTCTTAAAGAATAAATCAATTTATCGGCAGGAGCAATGTCTTTTGTTTGTCCTATTAAAACAGCACCGCATTTTTTAATTACATTTTTATATTCCGTTAAATTTAAATCCGTTCTGAATCCGGGAATGGATTCAAGCTTATCTAATGTTCCTCCCGAATGGCCAAGACCTCTGCCGGATATCATCGGCACATTTATTCCTGCTGCTGCCGCAATAGGAGCCAGGATCAAAGATGCTTTATCTCCAACACCGCCGGTAGAATGCTTATCTATTTTAATTCCGGGTATACTTTTTAAATCAATAATTCTTCCGCTGTAAAGCATTTCTTTAGTTAGGTAAGAAGTTTCTTTTTTAGTCATTCCCTTAAGAAAAGAAGCCATTAGAAATGCTGAAAATTGATAATCAGGAATTTTATTCTTTGTGTAAGAAGAAATTAAAAAGCTGATCTCTTCTTTTGAAAGTTCATTTCCGTTTCTTTTTTTTCTAATAATCTCAACAGTATTCATTAATCTTTTACTTTTTTTACTAAGAATATTTAAAATAATATTAAATTTAATTGGTTTTTGAAGTAAAAGAAAGTTTAGTAAATATTTGTTGTATTAAATATAAGTGTGAGGCATAATTAATTTCTTTTCAGCAGAAACAATTTTAATAAGAATATGAATAATTATGTATAAAAAATGAGGGAATTTAATTATGATTAAAAATAATCATTCCGAAATGAATGAATATTCTATTTCAAGCTGCAAATCATTTGTTTACCCTCTGTTTATTGATTATTTTT
>CAZCFZ010000036.1:0-29906 GCA_964498065.1 uncultured Ignavibacteriaceae bacterium | reverse complement strand
ATCATTTTAAATGAAGCTAAAACTCCGCCGTTCCCCGTAAAAGATGAAGTAGTCACAAGTGAAGATGTAAGATTAAAATATAGATACCTGGATTTGAGAAGGCAGTCGCTGCAAAAAAATATTTTAATGCGCCATAAAATGTACCAGGTTGTAAGAAAATATTTCGATGAAAATAATTTTGTCGAAGTTGAAACTCCTGTATTAATGAAAAGCACGCCTGAGGGTGCAAGAGATTATCTTGTTCCAAGCAGACTTCATAAAGGAAAGTTTTATGCGCTCCCCCAATCACCTCAGCAATACAAGCAGCTGTTAATGGTATCGGGTTTAGACAGGTATTTCCAGATTGTAAAATGTTTCAGAGATGAAGATCTTCGGGCGGACAGACAGCCTGAGTTTACACAAATTGATGTTGAGATGTCTTTCATAGATCAAGAAAATATTTTCGAAATTGTTGAAGGACTAATGAAAATTCTTTTTAAAGAAATATGGAATCGTGATCTGTCTTTGCCTATTCCAAAATTGACTTTTGATGAAGCACTTGAAAAATACGGAAGCGACAAACCTGATTTAAGATTCGACCTTGAAATGGTTACGCTCAATCATGTTTTTGAAAATACATCATTCAAGGTATTTCAAGATCATATAAAAAATAAAGGAATAATTACCGGACTGCTTGCACCGGGCTGCGGAGAATATACGAGAAATCAGCTAGATGTTATTACGGATTTTGTAAAAAAACTAGGAGCCGGCGGACTTATTTGGATGCGGGTTAAAGAATCTGCTGTCGGTACAGAACTAGAGGCACCTATAGCAAAATTTTTATCAGATGAGGAAAAGAAAAATTTAGCAGAAGCACTAAAAGCTAAACCTGGAGATTTGATTTTTATAATAACCGGGCCAAGATTAAGAGCGCTTTCAATTATGGGCTCACTAAGAATGGAAATGGCGAGACGATTAAATTTAATAAAGTCTGATGCCGAACCAAGATTACTATGGGTAACGAATTTTCCATTATTTGAATGGGATGAGCAGACACACCGTTATTATGCGATGCATCATCCGTTTACTTCGCCGAGGTTGGAAGATGTTGAATTTATGGAATCGGATCCGTCAAGAGTTAGAGCTCGGGCTTATGACCTTGTATTGAACGGAAGTGAGATTGCCGGGGGGAGTATAAGAATTCATAATGCAGAACTGCAGTCAAAAATGTTTAAAGCTCTTGGTATTACCGATGAAGAAGCAGAGTACAAATTCGGTTTCTTAATCAATGCATTCAAATACGGAGCCCCGCCGCATGGAGGCATTGCTTTCGGCTTCGATAGGATGGCTATGATTTTTGCAGGTGAAAATTCTATCAGGGAAGTAATAGCATTTCCTAAAACTGCCAGTGCGGTTTCCTTAATGGATGATGCGCCATCAAACGTGGGCGAGGAGCAATTAAAAGAATTACATATAAAGGTAAGGTAAAAGGAACTGATAAATTATTGATATTAGCATATTAAGAATTATTTTTAATGACTGCTCTATATGATACATTTTGCAAAAAAATAGGGCAGCTAATTTCTTTGGATTATTAAATCCATTTTTAGAAAATCACTGCCCATTCAGCCAAATTAAAATTTTTATAATTTAGAATTACTTTCATACCAGGAAACAATTTGAAATTTACCTGTCGCCGGATAGCTTGGTGGAGAAGCAGTTGCTAAACGGGGATCATAATAATAATGTTTGTAATACCCGCTTTGAATAGTAATTTGATGTGTCCATCTATTCTGTGAAAATAAACCAACAGCCTGCCTTGTTTGCTGACATATTCCTCCATACAAATTTATTGGCCCATTAGCCGGAGCGATAGATGTAAAATTTTCAGCTCCAAAACCACCATCTTTGCAAAATATTGCCGCGTCAATATTAACACCGTCGTGAAGATTTGCATAATTGTCAGCTACCAATACACTTTTTTCTGCTACAATACCTAATAAGTCTGTTGAATTTGGATTGGTTCTCGGATCAGTAGTATAAGTAATATTATCATCAACATAAACAATACCCGTACCGTGACCGCCACCGTAGTTATCAACATAGCCGGTCCCTGATGCACCAACTGTATATTGGCCGGAAACCTGACCCTTAATTCTTAATACCGAATTGTCAGCAAAAATAACTCCATTGGGAGCAAAGCTAGAAGCTAATACTGTTTGTGTATTTCTTGTTGTAGTTGTTTCATATTTCCATCCCCATCTGGTAGGAACTTTAGTGGTGGTATTAGTTGAGGTTGTATATGTAATGCTATCGCCGATAAAGGTTAAACTTACAGTATCATTACCTGTAAAAGTATGGCCATTTATATTTGCTTCGTTTTCCAGGTTGCTAATAGAAGTGCTGGGGATCGGGATAGAGTCACGCCCAAAAGTACCATCGAAAATTGGACTGTCAGCTGTTTTGCTTCCGGTTGCATATTTAATGCCTCTATAGGAGGTAGCTTTTCCGATAAAAACAGGATGACCATCACTGGTTATAAAATCCTGTGTATGAAATCGTCCGCCGACAGTATCTCCGGTTATCCAATTAATACCATTTTCATTTTCTGAGAAATAAGCAAATTGTGCAAAAGAGCTTGGCTGCAAGGTAATTTGTACAATTGAAGTGTCATCCTTGAAAATTCCTATGGAATTAACTCTTCTTATATTTTGAAATGCATCTATAATATCAACGCTGACATTTAGAACTCCTCCATCGAAACTAATATTATTTAATCCGGCAGTCCAATTAGGATTAAGAAAAATTTGGTTTGCTCCTATATTAGCTCCGCTTGAAGCTATATTATGGGCAACTGTTCGTTCAAAATAATTGCTTGAATTATCAATCCCTTCTGTCGAAATCCTGCCGAAATTTTGCCCTAATACTAAAAATATTAAACTGAATCCAACAACTAAGAATAAGATTGCTTTTCCGCTCATATAGTTCTCCTACCTGTTTGTTAAATTTCTTGCTGCTAAACGAATTTGCCTCCAGAAAGCGGATACATATTCATTACCATATGCTTCGGCATTTTCTACCTGAACACTAATTTGAATACTTGTAATTGCTTTAGTTGTAGCAATAGGAAATTTTAAGGTATCTCCCCAGGTATCAAAGTATAATAATTTAAATTCAGTAAGACCAAGATTAACACTTTTTGGTGTTTCATTATTAATTACTCTATATAATAGTCTATCATTTGGATTTGGCGTTGATGTTAATTCGCTTGTTGGTCCAACATAATAATGTAAAGTATCAACATCTCCGGTATCATTTACGTCCGTTAAAAAGCTGATACTTGTAGAATCTGCAGATATTATTGCAGTATTCGATATTGGAATTTTATTATATAGCTTGCAATATCCAATTCTTCTAAAATCATTTTCAAGTATTCCTACTAAAGTAGTAAGATTGGTTTGTACCACTAATTCCTGACTGTTATTATATGTATTTTGAGATGCAGCATCGCTCATACGGAATAATATAAGCATTATTAAACCGCCTATTATGGCAGAGCCTATTATATCTAATATTGTCGAATAGCCCATATAACCTCTTTAAAAATACCAATAACTATAAATTGTCGATAGTCTAATTGTATCAGGCATAGAAACACTGGAAACATACACCGTTATTTTTTTATTCCAGGTTGCAGTACTTGAAACAACATTTGGTGTACTTGGATTTACATAACTTACTACACATCTTACCTTAAAATTTGCTGAAGGCATTGTAGAATCAGCATTTATGTTTACAGTATATCCATTATAATCATCTATATCATTAAACGTTTTAGCGTCATTCGGATCTTCTCCTGTATCAGGTCCTAGATTACCGGGAGTTGTTAAATCTGCAAGACTAGTTGCGGGTACAATAGTTGAATCTAAAATCGTACTTTTATCAAATGCTAGCTTACTTATTTCTTCTATTTCCGAAGTTGCAATGGAAGTAGCCATAATTTCAAATTTACTGTCCATAAAAGTACTGCTTGTAGTTAAAAAGGTATTATTTACTCTCAATATTAATATAGAAAGCAATATCATTGCTCCGACCGCTAACATGGTTTGACCTGTATTCACTTATAAATAACCTACAAATGATTTTTGATTTTAATTTTCAGATAACTGTACAAATATTAAGCCAAATTTCAAGTAGCCTATTTGAAATGATTTATAATATTATTAATACTTATTAGCAACAATATGTAAATAATACCGATCAGGTTTTTACTTTCTATATTATATTTAAAATTTTTTCCAATTAAATATATTCATCAAATTCTATAGATGTAATTTTTACTTCGAAACTGACATTATTAGAGCGGATAAATCCATAATGTTAAGATTATTGAAATTTATTGATATGTTTTTACTATATGCTCATTTTGAGATTGAGTGACCCGCAAAATAAAAATGAAACATTAAACCGCAGAATTGAAAGATGACATATTTCTTAATGAATCATTAACTAATGCTGGGTAGATAATTTTGTCATGTTAATTGGATTTCATAATCAATTAAAAGAAAGATTATAATTTAGATATCTTGAGATGAATAATGCGGGATATTAATTAGACGAGATCAATCTTTGTTTTGTAGTTTTATTCATAGATAAATTTTCCTTCAAAATATAAATCGCCAAATCAGTCACGTATTAACAATTCAGGTTTAAGAGTGAACTTAATATTGATAATTAGAGTTACAAACATTATAGTGTTGAAGAGTAAAATGATACCTGTTTTTTAATGATTATAAATATGCCTAAATCAATACTTCTTTTATTAAACCTCTTTATATAATGCTTGGCTGTAACGGACCATTCTTGCAGAGTCCGTAGACCCTGCGTCGTCTTCGATCCTGGCAGGAAACAGATGTTATAAAAAATAAATTCAGAGGCTGTCTCAAAAGTGTCATTCCGGGCTTGCTTGCCCGTCCTTTGGCGGGATCCGGAATCTAAAATTACGATATTGTTGAAAAAAAGATTCTGAATCAAGTTCAGAATGACAAATTAACGGTTTTAAGACAGCCTCTGCCGAGCTTAGATATTCTGTTAAAAACAGCTTACTCTAATCTTTATTAAAACCTCTATTTTACTTTTTAACAGGTAATTTTAACCTAACAGGTAATTAATACTCAAATAAAATGAATATTTATGACTATTGGCTAATCAGATCTATGGCACGATATTTACTTTTATATTGCAAATCACATAAAAAGCAGAAATTTCTTTGGAATAGTGTAAAAAATTAAAGAATTTTTAGATTTAAGCAAATTCTACCGATACGGTAATAATTGCCGGTAATTTCTACCAAAACTTTAAGTATGGATATATAATCGCTTATTTTATAAAGAAATATAAAAAATAAAATTGGCATTATTTTTATAGCTAAGAACAATCATAATCAAAGGAAAAAAAATGGGACAACAACAATTACTTCTTATCGTATTGGGTGTAATAGTTGTTGGTATTGCGGTTATTCTTGGAATTACAATATTTAGACAGAACGCAATCGAGCAAAAGAGAACAGTAATTATTAACGAATGTACAACATTAGCTTCAACAGCAATTGAATATTATAAAAAACCGGCTATGCTCGGTGGAGGCGGAAGATCATTTACAGGATGGATAGTACCTACTCAAGTAAGAAGTACTGCTAGTGGTTCTTATGATGCACAAGTGTATGACGATCATGTAATTATTACAGGCACAGGCAATGAAACGGTTAACGGAACAGATTCGGTTAAAGTCCAAACAACTGTATATCCAGATTCTTATACTACAAACATTATAAATTAATAAATAATAATTGTTATACGAATAATTCTTTTAAATGTATAACAAAATTTAACAACAACATGTAAGGAGAAAAAATGGGTCAACAACAACTTCTTTTAATCGTTCTTGGCGTTATCATAGTTGGTATCGCCATTGTAGTAGGTATCAACCTATTTAATGCAAATGCAGAAAGCTCTGCCAAAGACGGAGTGGTTTCCGACTGCACAAACCTGGGTGCAATGGCGCAGCAGTTTTACAAGAAGCCGGTTGCAATGGGCGGCGGCGGAAATGCTTTTAGTACCGCTAATGGTGCACCTGCTGAATGGGCTGTACCGGCATTGTTAGATACTACAGGAAATGGGACATATATTGCAAATGTAGCTGATCAAAAGGTTACAATTACTGGAACTCCATTAACCGGATCGGGATACACGTGGACGGTTACCACAACGGTGACTCCGACAAATATTACGTCTAAGATTAATCCTTAACTAAATTAATTTTTTAATAGTTAGTTAAAATTATAAAGCTGATAGGATAATTAAATCCTATCAGCAGATATTATAAAGAGTGAATATTATGATTGAATTTAAATTTACAGCACTAAATATAAACGGTCAGGCAATATCCGGTTCATTAACAGCTGAGTCGGCTTTAGAAGGAAAGAAAAAAATTCACCATTTGGCTGAAAAAAACCGGTTGAAAATAAAAAACATCCAGAAAAAAGTTACTTTCTTATATAAGGTAAGAAAAGGAAAAGATAAACCGATAACTGGAGAACAAAAAGCATTTACAAAAACAGAAGTTGAAGAAGCTCTTTCTAGGCTTGGATATGAAGTAATTTCAGTATATCGGAAATTACTTGATATACAGATGAAACCCCCAACGGCAGAGATAGTAACATTCGTAAAAATAAGTGCAGAATTACTTGATCAAAAATTAGCATATAGTGAAATATTGACTCTTCTTATAAATGATACTCAGAATAAAACTCTTAAGGAAACATTAAAAGAAATTAATAACGATTTAAAAAAGGGAGCCGACAGCGAAGCAACCTTTTTAAAATATCAATCAGTGTTCGGTAAGTTTACAGCATATATGTTGGGTTTAGCATCAAAAAGCGGTAATATGACCGAGATTTACAAAGCAACCGCGAAATTTCTTGAAAGGCGGCAGGAATTTAAAAAAAGTTTAAGAAGCGCTTTGATCACGCCAATGGTTACTATGTTTGTACTTTTTATAGCTTGCTTGTTTTACGTAGCATATATTTTCCCTGAAACAGCAAAACTATTCGTGAGATTTAAAATTCCATTACCTCCTATGACAAAATTTACCCTTAATATGAGTTATTTTTTAGTAGATCATAGTACCTTAATTATTATTTTATTTGTTGTTCCGCCGATAATTTTTTGGAGATATATAAAAACAAAAAAAGGCGCATTCTTGTTTGACCAATATCTGTTAAAAATTCCGGTAATAGGAACATTAATTCACAAAACTATAATTGAAGTATATTGCAGAGTATTCTATACACTATACAGTGGTTCCGCCGAAAGCATTGAACCAGTAAGAATTGCAGCCGAGGCAACCGGTAATAAGTACTTCGAAGATAGAATTAAGAATGTTGCAATTCCCTTAATGGTTAAAAAGGGAAAAGGAATAACAGATGCATTTGAAGCATGTGGCGTATTTACCGAAACAGCACTTTCAAGGCTTCATTCCGGAGAAGAAACCGGAACTATAAAAAATACATCTCTTCAATTAGCAAATTATTATGAAGCTGAAACTGTTTATAAACTAAAAAACTTTATAGAAATAGTGCAAGTTTTTATTGCAATGATAATAATGGTAGTAATGATTTTATTAACTTTAGTTTCTGCTGAAACTGCAACCATTCATCCGAATCCTGCAGGCGTATCAAGTAAAACCGTTGTTGTTGAAAGAAATATAGCATGATAGAAACTAATTTAGAAATGACCGATAAAATTGGATATCTTTTATTTAAAAAAGGTATTATTGATTCTGTCATGCTTGAAAGAGCCTTAAATGCCAAAGCAAATGATAAGAGCAAGATAAAAAGAAATCTTGCTCAAATTTTAGTTCAAGATTTTAAATACGATCATGATTTAATTTTCAGAGAAGTAGCTGTCCTTTATGCTTTCCGTGAATTAGAGCTGCCGGAGGATGAAATTCCGCCGGAAAGATTAGATTCAATCAAGCATATGATAAATAATGTCGGCGATCAGCTAAAGGCGCAAATACTTGAACATAAGATAATTCCCTATAAATATGATGAAAGAATAAAAGACAAGCTTATATTAGCCGCAATCGATCCGACGGAGAGGAATATTCCTAAAATTGCTTTTGGATTGAATGCGAAGAAATATGAGGTAATGTTCATCCGTAAAAGGGATTATGAAAGATTGATTCAGACAATTCTTCCGCCGGAAAATGTATACCTTAAAATGATGGAAGAAGCCGAAACTGAAATTGAAATTGATAAAGATGAAAATGCACTTGATGAGCAGGCGCTGGATGCTGAAATTAATAAAAGCGCTCTCATCAATTTAGTTGAAGCTGCTCTTATAGAAGGTGTTAGAAAAGGTGTTAGTGATATACATTTTGTGCCCAAGTCCGGCAATAAAACTGAAATAGTTATGCGGTTAGACGGCAACCTTCAGTTGTGGCATGTCCAGGAAAATACGTTGCCGGAAGCTGTTATTGCCGTGGTAAAAGATCGTTCCAAAGGTATGGACAGGTTTGAAAGAGAAAGAGCACAGGATGGTTTTATTCAAAGAGAAATTGATAACCATATTATAAGATTTCGTGTTTCCGTCCTTCCTATGGTCGGAACGGAATTAAAAAATAAATTTGAAAGTGTCGTTATAAGAATTCTTGACGACCGAAAAGTAATTAAAGATCTTGATAAACTTGGTTTAACCGGTTATGCAAAAAGCGCTTTTCAAAAGGCTATTAATCAACCGCAGGGTATGGTAATATTAACGGGTCCTACCGGAAGCGGAAAAAGTACTACTCTGGTAGCTGCATTATACCAGGTTATAGATTCAACTGTAAATGTTTTAACCGTGGAAGACCCTGTTGAATATGTAATTGAAGGTGCGCGTCAGTTAAAAATCGGTTATCGAATGAATTTTGAACAAGCAATTAGATCGATATTAAGACATGATCCAGATATTGTTTTAGTCGGTGAAATGAGAGATAAAGAGACTGCCGATATTGCTATAAAATTAGCAAATACCGGGCACTTAACATTCTCGACACTGCATACTAACGATGCCCCGAGTGCAGTTGCACGTTTGTATAAGATGGGAATAGAGCCATTCCTCATTGCATATGCAATCAACATAATTGTCGCTCAAAGGCTAATCAGAAGATTATGCCCGGACTGCAAAAAAAAGGTTGTTGAATATGATGAAAATTTAATGAGTGCTGCCAAATTAGATATTGATGAATGGAAAAAATATACGATATATGAGCCTAACGGCTGTGAAAAATGTAATGGAACGGGATATAAAGGTAGGATTGCAATTCATGAAGCATTATATTTCACTAAAGAAATAAGACAAATTATAGTTCGTTCCGGTATTGAAGTTGATGAAGAGAAGATTCGTATACAGGCAAGGAAGGACGGTACACTTAATCTTAGGGAAGCCGGCCTGGAAAAAGTTAAGCTGGGATTAAGTTCTATAGAAGAAGTTCTCGCTTCAACAACCGAAGAATAAAAAGTATTTATCGATAATAAATTAAAATTGGTTTTTTGCGAGAAAAAATGTTCAAGCAGATTTGAAATTTTTTTAAAATCTGCTTGTCTTTCTCCGTTTAAGATAATAATTTAGATTTCAAAACTTATAGAAAGAATCCACGTGCTCTTTCCAGAAGTAAAAACAATTTTAAGTGAGTTTGTTGCGGGCATCCCTTCGCATTTTTTCGGGCCTGATCGAGTTACCTATCTTTTTGAGAATATAGAGAGTATTAGTAATGAAGACAGAAACGTCTTAAGAAATTTCATCAATCGGCTTTTAACTAATATGGTAGAAAAAGATGCTTCGGATATAGAAATCGGCGGACACGGAAACAGCGGATATATCTGGATGCGAATATTCGGTAAAAAAGAAAGGGTTAAAGACTTTCCTACATTTACGGAAGATGAATCTGCTTTGCTAATTATTACAATGCTTAATACGAACCAAAGAAAATTTTTGGCGGTTACAAAAAATTTAGATTTTAGTTATTCCTTCTTTTATGAAAGGAAAAAGATTAATATAAGGTTTAGAGCAGATGCATATTTTGATCTTGATTCTCTCACTTTAAACATGAGAGCCATTAATTCAAATTTAAGAACAGTAGAAAGTTTAGGCTTTCATCCCAGCGTACTTAAGACGTTAAGCCACTCTTATATAAAATTCGGTTTAACATTAGTAACCGGTATTACGGGATCAGGAAAATCAACAACATTAGACGCTGTTATTGATGCTCATAACAAAATAGACCCGGCACATATTGTAATTATAGCTTCTCCTATTGAATATGTTCATAAATCCAATGTCTCCCTCATAAAGCACAGGGAAGTCGGCAGGGATGTAATTTCCTTTAAAGACGGGGTTATACAATCTTTACGACAGGATCCCGATATTATAGTAATCGGAGAAATGAGAGACCCGGATACAATTTTAGCTGCGCTCGAAGTGACTGATACAGGTCATAAAGTGTTTTCAACATTGCACACTTCTTCTGCAGTTGAATCTATTGATAGAATTGTAGCTGAGATGCATCCCGGCGAACAGGATCGTGTTAGAAATAGACTTGCAGATGTTTTAATTGCTATTATTTCTCAGAAGCTGGTTCCAAGTTTGGACGGTAAACGAGTATTAGCTAAAGAAGTATTAATTGTAACTCCTAGTGTAAGGGCGGCTATAAAAAACAATAATACAAGTGAAATTTATATGATGATAAATCAAGGCTCCTCTCAAGGAATGATTACTATGGAACAAGATTTAAAAAGATTATATCTTAGCAGACAAATTTCATTAGAAAATGCTGTTGCGTATGCAAATAATAAAACAAGAATTCAGCAAAATTTATCGGCAATGTAAATGAAAACATTAATATGTACTTATTGTGAAGGAAACGATACCAAAATAGCTGTCGTTTCAAAAGACAAAGATAAAATCAAAGTACTAAAGGCGGCTAATTTTGAGGTTGTTCAGCCCACTATGGATGTTGATTCAGCTGTTACAACTTTAGAAATTGACGGCCAGGAATTATCGTTTGAGGATTCATTGGGCACTAAGGGCCCTAAGGATAAAGAGCTTAGCCGTTCAAGCGTGAGCCTTATGAGCGCTACACTTAGCGGTTTTAATCTCAAAAAAAGTGAATTTATTCCCGCTTTAACCGAACCCGCAATTTATTATCATGTTTTTGAAGGAGCGAAGGCGGGAAAATCAACAAAACTTACGCAGGAAATCGTTACTGATATACAGGAATCAAAAAACGTTAGTATCGATAAAGAAAATTTAGGATATACTGAATTAGCTGATAAGTCTATATTATCCGTATTTCTAAGCGGAGAAGTAAACTGCATAAAATTAATTAATTCTTTAGCTGCCTATAACGGTAAAAGGTATTATAAAATTCCTTCGGTAAAAAGTGCTGATATATCTTTAGCATATTATGTTGCTAAAAGAAAAAAATTCTTCCCTGATGACCATTCTTTGATAGTATATATTGGTAAAGAGTATAGCAAATTGATCTTCTTGCAAGGAAGGAAATTACAGCATATCGGGGCAACTCTGGATGTAGGTACTGTTAATCTTCATACATATGATGTATACTTTTCCAAAATTTTATTGGAAATGGAGAACGGCGGTATTACCTCACTTGATAATATCATCGTTTGCGGAGAGGATGATTCTGAAAACTTAATCCTTTCTTTTTACGGTACATTTCCGGAAGCTAATGTTTCCAGATTAGAGTTTGACGAGCTGGATCTTTCTTTAATCGATGATGAGACAAAAGAAAAATTATCCTCCTATAGTATTCCGTTCGCAACGGCTAATGATTATTTTGATGATCTGGATGAAATTCACAAAGGAATAAATCTCTTACCAAAATATGTTAAAGAGGATCAAAAAGTTTTCCAGTTTGCCTGGCATGGATTTGCAATGCTTCCCATATTATTCATTGCTACTTTCTTTATTACACAACGTCTTTTAGTAAATCAAATTAAAATTAATAGGCTTAATGATCAAATAGCTCAACAGACATTATTATTACATAAAAATCAAGCTATTGTTAGTAAAATAAATAATATTAAGAGTAATATAGCTAACTTTGCTCAGACGCAGACTATTCTGGATTCGGCTTCGGCAGGAACCGGCGTATGGTCAAATGTTTTCCGTAAGATTTCGGAATTCTTTGGACCTAGGAAAGAGATGTGGCTGACAAGTTTAAGCCAGGATGCTAATAACATTGTTCTGCAAGGTTATTCTCTCAATAAAAATACATTGACTGATTTTGCATACTTTTTGAAAACAGCGGAATTAAAGAGTGTTGATTTTGAATCCCTTAGAGAGAAAAATGCTTATAAATTTAATTTAACATTTAATAAAAACACTTATCAGAAAAATCAGCATGAATAGAAAATTAAAAAATACCCTAGCGCTCGTAGGTTTATTAATTGTAATTCTTTTAGCCGGAGGTATATACATTTATGTATTTCAGGGCGGCAAAATAAAAAAAGACAATAAAAAACTTACAGAGCTAAAAGCAAACCATTATAACACGGGACAATTAACCACGGAGTACCAGCAGCTTCAGAAAAGAGCCGCTGTCATGGATTCTGTCCTGGCTTCAAGAAGATTCAATATACCGCAAAACTTATCATCAATAAAGTTCTTTACTTTTGTAAATAAAGTAACCGCCGATTTTTCAGAAAATACTCATGTAAACGTTGAATTTAATCAAAGAAATAAAGATCGGAATTTCTATTATTATGAATATAAAATTAACGGCAATGGGGATTTTAATGAAGTATACAAATTAATATATGCAATTGAACAGAGTAAGGAACTTAAAAAAATTAATAAAGTGTTAATGAGTAACACTATTACAACATCAAAGGACGGAATACCTAATTTCCTTGTAGGTTTTTCGATGCTTGTAGATGTATATTTTTCCGATAACAATAGATTTGCGCCGCCGTCATTTGTTGAAAATAACCTTAGTGCTCCAACTATATATGATGATTTTTATCCGTTAATAAGAAATCAAATACCCCCAAATTTGGATAACTTATTGGATGTTCAGGGCGCAAAATTACTGGCACTTATCCCGGAGGGTGCGTTTCTTTCGGACAGCAAAGGAAATACATATTTGTTATGGGAAGGTCAGCAAGTATATTTAGGATATCTCACCAAAATAGATTATGCTCATAATTCGGTAAGCTTTATATTGAATAAGGGAGGTATTATTGATAAAGTTAATCTCACCTTGCAAAAAGATGACTCGAACAAGAAAAAATAAAAGAGAGAATGCAATATGAAAACAATAATTTTTACAGCAATAATTACGATGATTTTATCAGCACAGATTTTCTCTCAAGAGTATTTGGAAAAAACTCTAAGGAGCCAAAATCCCGAAGAACTTATTTCCCTTTCCTCCAACATTTCATTTAACCAGGCAATCGCGTTGCTAAGCAAAGTGAGTGAAAAAATGACGGGAAAGAAAATAGTCTCGGTTGTAAAAATAGATTCTGCAATTGGGCTTAATATTAACAATATGAATTATTTTAAGGCTATGGTTGTTCTTGTCAAAATGGAAGGCTTAATGTACGAAGAAAAACCGGATATAATTATTATTAAAAGACCTTCGGATAATCTATCTCAACAAGCTACAGCTACTTATGTTCCAATAACAGCCAAGGAAGTAAAAATTTCAGCCGTATTTTTTGAGGCTGATGTTGCAAAAGAAAAGCAATTAGGTATGAATTGGCAAAGTTTGTTTACTAAATCAGGACTTAGTCTTGGTGTAAATTCATTCAGTTTTTCTCCGGATTCTACTTCGATATCTGCTACTGCAATTACCAATCCCAAAACGCAGCAAGATTTCAATGTTTACGGAAATTCCAGTTTTAATGCCGGTAGTTTTTACGGAACTGCAACAGCTATATTCAAATTTTTTGAAAATAACAATGCCGGTGAAATAATAACCAGCCCAAATGTTACGGTTTTAGATGGAACGGAAGCTCATTTGCAAGATGGCCAGGATATAGCAATTAATCAGAAAGATTTTTCCGGAAACATAATTCAAAAGTTTTATTCAATTGGTTCCATTGTTACTGTTACTCCATACATTTTACAGCAAAATGGAGTTAGTTATATTTTGCTTAAAATTCATGTAGAAAGAAGTTCTTTTGTTCCGGATCCGACTCAAACTATTATTAATAAAACTGCTGCCGATACTAAAGTAGTATTGTTGAACGGTGAGGAGACTGTGATAGGCGGATTATTCTTTAATCAAACATCAAAGATTCGCGCAGGCGTGCCGTTTTTGAAAGATCTGCCTTGGTGGTTTTTCGGGCTGAGATATATTTTTGGTTATGAAGATAACGTAGTAAATAAAAAAGAATTGGTTATATTAATTAAAGCGGACCTTGTTCCTTCAATTCAGCAAAGATTAGCTACTCCTCAGTCAACTACGCCATTAAAAGATGAACTGCAACTTGAGAGAGAAAGGATTAAACAATTACAATCTCAGACCAGTAAAAATCCTAACAATGACCAATAACAGATGACAAATGGAATCAATATTAATCATAGATGATGATATTAACCTGTGCACAGTGTTAAAAGAGGAGTTAGCAGAAGTAGGATATGATGCAGAATATATAAACGACGGTAACGATGCTTTTGAACATTTAAATAAAAAACCTGCCGATCTTATTCTTTTAGATCTTAAAATGCCCGGTAAGGATGGCTTTGATGTACTGAAGGAGCTAAAAAGTAAAGAAATTAAATCAAAAGTAATTGTTCTAACGGCTTATGCTGATGTTAAAAGCGCTATAGATTCGGCTAAATTAGGGGCTACGGATTTTATAAGCAAGCCGTATGATTTTGATGAACTACTAATAACCATCAGAAAAGTACTTCAAAGAGATTCTTAAGCCATGAAAATAAGCCTTCGCATCTTGTTGATTAACTTTGCTATAGTAGCAATAATTTTGGTAAGCTCTGCGATAGCTTATTATTCGATAATGTATAATGTCCTTTCATCACAGCAATCCAAATACCTTTTAAACTCTGCAAACGAATTTATTTATACTTTCAGAAGCATGATGCAGGACGCCGAGAGTGAATTTTATTATTTAGCAAATAACAATATTGCTGAGGTTTTTAAAAGTCAGAATTCCAAAACAAAAAATTTAGATTTTATTTTCAACACGGGAAGTAATGATACTACTAAAATTCAGGACAAGATATATAATAGTAATGTATATTTCCCGAATTCTACATTAACTATACAAGATTTTATCAAAGACAATCCTTTGGCGGTAATTGAAAGTGCTAAATTACCTAATAATAAAACTTATTATTATGGAAGAATTTTATCCAGTAGTTTTTTAAATAATATTTCAGGCAAAATTAATGCAGAAGTTGCGGTAGTCTGGAAAGGTTCTCCAACAGAAATTTCTAATGAGTTGGCAAATCAAAAGCTATTGGTTGTTTTAAAAAATGCCAGCAAAGATTTAAATAATAAACATAATTTCGATATTTATTCGGCACAAAGTGAATCGGCAGATATTTTAGCAACTATCTATAAACCATCTTTAGATTTTATTCCGCATAGCCAAATTCAGTTTTTGATATTTACAAATCTTAACGAAGTTGCAGATTTAAGGACAAGTGTAAAATATTTACTTGGTATAATTGGACTAGCCGGATTAATATTATCACTTATACTTACTTTGGTTTTTACGGATAAAATAAGAAAACAAATAACTCAACTTAGTAACGCTACAAAAACAACTAAAGACGGAAACTTTCAATATAAAATTGACGTTAAAAGCAAAGATGAATTGGGAGAACTGGCAGGGGCTTTTAATACGATGCTTGATGAACTTCAAAAGAATGAAAAATCTAAAAATGAATATTCGGAGTTTATTACTTTAATAAATAAAAATCCAACTCTTAATGAAATATCGGAAGCAGTTCTTAAAAAAATAATAAAAACCTGTGATTTTACTATCGGCGCATTATATACTATTGAAGATAACAAACTGAATCTGATCAGCACATACGGGCTTACTAAGGAATTTTCACTTCACGACAAATCTGAAGTTCTGGAGTCTATACTTCAAAACCATGAAACCATTGAAATAACTTCTAAAGAAAGTCTCCCGGTAATTTCAACAGGTGTAATTTCACTTGAAATTAAAAGTGTATTAATTCAGCCCATTATTTATAATAATAAAGTAATAGCAATTCTCGAATTGGGGTCAATTAGCAATCCATCAATTGAGGCAAGGGAATATTTGTCGAAAATTAAGGAACAATTAGCTATAGGATTAACAAATGCAATGGCCTTGGTTCAATTGGAAAATTTGGTAGTCGAGTTAAAAAATCTGAATGATGATTATCAGAAGCAAAATATTCAAGTAAAAAGACAAAATGAAACACTATTGGAACTGCATAATCAGCTTAAAGAGAAAGCTGATGAGCTTGAGATTCAAAAAGAAAAAGCTGAAGAAGGTACAAGATTAAAATCTCATTTTTTAGCCAGCATGTCTCATGAATTGAGAACTCCGATGAACTCCATACTTGGTTTAACAGAATTGATTTTGGAGGATAGAAATCTCCGGGGCAAAAATCGCGAAAGAATGGAAGTAGTATTAAAAAGCGGTAAGAGATTGATGAATTTAATTAACGACATTTTGGATCTTTCCAAAATAGAAGCCGGCAAAATGGAAATTCACAGCGAAGAAGTACCGCTGGATGAGCTGCTAAAAGATCTTGAAAATTCTATTCTTCCTCTTGCTTCCCAAAAAGAAATTGCATTTAAATTAATTAAAAGCATAAATACAGGCATTATCATCAGTACCGATCGTAACAAAATTACTCAAGTATTATTTAATTTGCTTGGTAACGCAGTTAAGTTTACGGAAAGAGGTTCTGTTGAATTACACGTATCTACAATTGACAATAAACAGTTAAAATTTGAAGTAATTGATTCAGGTATAGGTATATCCGAAAAAGATCAGGCCGTTATATTCGAAGAATTCCGCCAACTTGATACTTCGACGGCGAGAAAGTATAACGGAACGGGATTAGGATTGGCTATATGTAAAAAAATTGCCGAACTGCTTGGCGGCAGTTTAACATTAAAAAGCGAATTGCATAAAGGTTCAATATTTACTTTTATCATTCCTTTAAATTTTATAAAAACACATGAAATATATAAAGCAGCAAAAATCAACGTCCGCACTCTTATAAAGAATCATAAGAATCCAATATTAATTATTGACGATGATCCGGAAGTTCGTTACACTATCGGTCAATATTTAATAACTAAGGGGTATGAAATTGCTTATGCATCTAACGGAGACGAAGGCGTTCAAAAAGCAATAAAACTGCAGCCTTTTGCAATAACACTCGATGTTATGATGCCGGAAAAAGACGGCTGGATGGTATTACGCGAATTGAAGAATGATCCAATTACTAAAGATATTCCGGTAATTTTAATATCAATACTCAGCGATAAAAATTTAGGCGTTGGATTAAATGCATATGAATATTTTGTCAAACCTATTTCACCGGAAAAGCTGCTGTCGGCATTTGATAGACTTGAAAATCTAGCACAAAAGAAAATTGAGAAAATTGTGCTTGTTGATGATGATGAACTGGAGTTCGATAAATTTAAAAATGCATTTAAAGATGACAACATTAGAATTGAATATATAAAAGATAGCGAGCTTGCTTTTAGTAAAATACTGGAAGTTCAGCCGGACTTGATAATTCTGGATCTGATAATGCCTAATGTCGACGGCATTACACTGTCTTATAAGTTAAAATCCAATCGGGACACAAAGCATATTCCAATTATTATTAGTACTGCAAAAGATCTAACCGAGGAAGAAAGAAATTCTCTCAACAATATTGTCGAGGATATTACAATCAAATCGAAAGGGCACCCTCTTGATGTATTAAAAGTTGTCAGAGATAGGTTAAAAATTCAAGAGGATTATAAGTATAGCCAAGAATCAGTTGGGCTTGTAGAAGATCAAATAAATATTGAGGAACAATCTATCGATGAAGTACCAGATAAATCGTATCATGGAGAAGTTTTAATCGTTGATGACGATGCTGATACTCTCTTTACAATAAATGAAATAGTACAAGCTTGCTATTGCAGAACATCACTGGCGAAAAGCGGTACAGAATGTATAAAAGCATTGGAGCAAAAAATCCCGGATTTAATACTGCTGGATATTATGATGCCCGGAATGGATGGATTTCAGACTTTACATAGGATAAGACAAAATGATCAATGGGCGAAAATACCTGTATTTGCAGTTACTGCAAAAGCTATGCTGGGTGATAAAGCTGTTATATTAAGAAACGGCTTTAACGATTATATAGCAAAGCCAGTGAACTCCGGTGTTCTTGCTTTTAAAATTGAGAGACTGTTTTCAAAATTAAAGATTAGCTGAAATGAAAAAAATACTTGTAGTAGATGACTTGCCGGAAAATGTTTTTATGCTTCAAGATAGGCTTGAGCGTGAAGGGTTTGAGGTTATAACCGCATACGACGGTAAAACAGCAATTGATAAGGCATTAAGTAATTTGCCTGATTTAATTCTATTAGATGTAATGATGCCTGAAATATCGGGTTTAGATGTATTAAAAACATTAACAAAGGAACCATCTACTTCTAATATACCGATCATACTTGTTACGGCTAAGTCAGGTGCGGAAGATACAAAAGAAGGACTAGAGGCGGGTGCATTCGATTATATAAAGAAGCCGTTCAATAGAATTGAACTGGTTGCCAGAGTAAATTCTGCACTCAAATTAGTAGAGGCGCATAAGTTATTAATTGAAGCAGAACAGAAAAACACATTCGCTGCAACTGTTGTAACCGCTAATCATAAAATAAAACAGCCGCTTACTTTGATGAGCCTTTCAACAGCTGCTATAAAAAGAGAATTGAAAAAAGAAGAGTTGTCAAAAGATTCAATATTAAAAAGACTTGCATATATTGAATCCGCTGTTAAAGAAATAAATGATGTTCTTAACCAACTTAATTCAATTAAAAAACCTGTCTTTGCCGATTATGTTAAGAATATAAAGATGGTTGAATGTGATGATAAAATTAAGGAACCATTAGATTAGTTTTTGAATAGTAGCCAGCATTGTCTCAAATTCATATGGTTTTGATAGTACACCGCTTATCCTCATTTTCCTGCTGTCTATTTCCTCTGCCAAAGTAAGGCTGCCCGATGATAAAATTATGGGTGTTTTTATTTTCAAATCTCTTATCTTTTCTATACAATCAATACCGTTCATTTCAGGCATATTGTAATCAATAATAGCTAAATCTACTTTTATTTCCTCGGTGAGAATTTTTAAAGCTTCCAAACCAGTTGAAACTTTTATAATATTGTAGCCGTACGATTCTAAAAGTTCCGCCAATAAATCTCTTAGCATTATTTCGTCATCAGCTAGCAAAATAATCTTTTCTGTAGGAGAAGATTTGCTTACAGCCGTTGGTTCATACGCAGGGATATAAACATCGAATGTTGTTCCTTCATTTAGGATGCTTGAAACCTCGATATGCCCGTTATGTGCTTTAATGATCCCGTAAGTTACATACAAGCCCAGTCCTGAGCCAGAGCCTGTTTTTTTGTCCTTTGTTGAAAAATAAGGATCGAAAATCTTGGTCAAATTGTCTTCGCTGATTCCTGCTCCCGTATCATGTATAGAAAACGAAATATAATTGCCCGTATTTAATAAAGGATAATTTACTTGATTCGATTTATTAACTGTTAAATTTTTTGCAGTAAGTGTAATTTCACCTTTTCCGTCAATCGCTTCTTTTGCATTTACACATAAATTGAGCAGGACTTGATATATTTCAGTTGCATTTCCCAGCATGTCATAAAGATTTTTTTCAAAATTACCTTTAAATGAAATTTTAGCCGGAAATGTTTGTGTTATAACCTTTGAAATTTCCGTTAATAAAATATTCGGTTTAATCAGCTCCTTTCTTTTAGGAGTAGGTTTACCAAAAGAAAGCAAACCCTTTGTTAAATCCTTTGCCCGGATTGAGCAATTTTCTATATTATCCAGTAAACGGTAAACATCTTCTTTTTCCGGAATTTTTTTCTTTAATAAATTTAAGCTTCCGAAGATGCTTGAGAGCAAATTGCTGAAATCATGTGCCATGCCGCTGCTTAATTTTCCGATTGTTTCCAATTTCTGTGCTTGAAGAAGACGGTTTTCCAGTGCGGTATTCAATTCTCTTGTACGTATGCTGCTTATTGCAAATGAGAGCAGTGCAGCAAATTGCTCTAAATAATTAATCTCCAACTCATCATAATAATTATTTTTTTTCCCAACTATTATTGATGCCAGCAATTTGTTGTCAAAAAAGCACGGTGAGATTGCGAGGGTTTTACATTGGAATAGTAAAGCTAAATTATAACCGATATTTTCCTGCCGGTTTAGAACTATTAAGGTGTGTTTGTTTCGGTCCAGCCATTTATTTATGAATTGTAAATTGCTTTGTGTTTCTTTTTCCAACTCCTTCTTATTTGTTAGTTCTTTGCCCGGATCATAAAATATGAAATCTGATTTTTTGTTATCCTCATCAAGAAAAACTACCATCCCGAAAAAACTTTTACTTAAATCTGCTGATTTCTTTAAAATCTCTTCGGATAAATGTGATAATGATTTTTCTTTAACCAGCAAGGTAAGTATCTGCTGAAGTTCTTTTGGAAACTGTAAATCTATATTTTTCTTTGCCGGCTCTATATTGTTTATTTTCTTTCGTGTCTCTATTTGTTCTATTTTAAGAAGATATTCCGATGTCTTATTTTTCGATTTAAAACCGGACACCGTTAGACTTTTGTTTTTACCGGGAATATTTAAGGTTACCGATTTCCTATTATGTGCAGTAAAATTGATAGGTGAAGGCAGGTTAAATAGTTTAACAATTGTTGTACCAATAATTTTTTTAGAAGCGAAATTACTTTTAAAGCCTTTGCTGCACCAGGTAATTTTTTGATCTTTATCTGCGATAGCAATGAAAATATGTTCAGATTCGGCCAGCTCTGTTAGAGCGTATTGTAAGTTTGTACGCTCACGCATTAGATATTATTCTTGCTTAAGTTCATACTTTTTAATTTTGGTATATAGGGTCTTCGGGCTTATTCCAAGTTGATTGGCAGTTTGAGCTCTGTCCCAACTATTTACTTTTAATGCTTTTGCTATATGCTTTTTTTCTAATTCCTCAATGCTTATAATTCGATCATCCTCATCATAATCTCTATAAGACTTTTTTGCAGAATCCTGGTAATTATTTATTGGTAAATTTAAATCTTCAGGTTCAATATATTCTCCCTCGGCAAATATAAGAGCTCTTTCAATTACATGTTCCAGTTCTCTTATGTTGCCCGGGAAATCATACTTTAATAATACTTTTTCTGCTTCCGGCGAAAGTTTTTTAGGAGATCTTATTGCCGACTTGGTTTCTAAAAAATGATTTGTTAGTACTAAAATATCTTCTTTTCGATCTCTCAAAGGAGGAATAGTTAACGTTATTACATTTAATCTGAATAATAAATCTCTTCTAAAGTTCTTGTTATCTGCTTCTTCAAGCAGGTTTCTATTTGTAGCGCCTATTACTCTAACATTTGAAGTTAAATTTGTAACTCCCCCGATCCTTCTATACTCGCCGTTTTCCAGGAATCTTAAAAGCTTTGGCTGCAAGGCAAGACTCAATTCACCAATCTCATCGAGGAATAAAGTTCCGCCGTGAGCAATTTCCACTAATCCCTGTTTGGTATTTTTCGCATCCGTAAATGCGCCTTTTTCATGCCCGAACAATTCGCTTTCAATTAATTGATCGGGAAGAGAAGCACAGTTAATCACAACAAAAGGCATTTCGTTCCGCGAAGAATGTTTATGAATATATTCCGCCATTAATTCTTTACCGGTTCCGGTTTCCCCTTCAATTAAGATGTTGGAATCAGAAATCGCTGATTTTTTAGCAAGACTTATTACTCTTTGTAATTCCTGACTATTTCCTATTATTCGGGTGGAAAGTTTTTTATCTACTTGCTCGGAAAGCAGCGTGGTTTTTACCAAAAGATCTTTGTGTTCAAGTGCTCTATTTACAGTTAAAATTAATTCGTCAAAATTATAAGGTTTGGCAATAAAGTCGTAAGCTCCTAATTTAATGCACTCAATAGCATTTTTAATCTCCGATTGTGCACTTAAAATAACAACTTGAATTGATGAATTATAATCGGAAACGAACTTAAGAACTTCTTCCCCTTGAACGTCGCGCATATTTAAGTCAAGCAATAGAAGGTCATAGTTTTTTCTTTTAATTGAATCTATTGCCATACCGCCGTCATACACAGTATCAACAGAAAATCCTTCTTCAATTAACTGCTCTTTTAATAAGTAGCATAAGGTTTCATCGTCATCACATACAAGTATCTTTGAGTTTTTTTGCATAATGTAATATAAAATTTAATTTAACATCTTCGCAATTTGGAATAAAATTTTTGAATAACTATATTTGTAGTTCTTAAAAATGGGCGCGTAGCTCAGGGGTAGAGCATCTGCCTTTTAAGCAGAGGGTCGGTGGTTCGAGCCCACCCGCGCTCACAAAAGCCTAAAGAATTTTTTCTTAAGGCTTTTTTATTATCACTACTTTTTAATGAATTACAAATTATTAATGAATTTTTCACAAAATATTATTTCATCTTTTAATTTTTGATTTTATTGAAAGCAAATTCTTCGCGGACACTCCATTTATAATACTTCATTTCCAATTTATACAAAAATAAGCTATTTAATAGAAATTATAAATAATTTTATACCCCTCCCCTGCAAATTTTTCCAAAATTTGTTTTACATTATTTATCTAAAAACCCTAAATACAGGCAAGTATATAAAATTATTATGAAAACTGTTTAATTATAATACTTTATTACTATAACTACAAGTATGTTAACAATGAAAAAAGGGGGATTCTTATAATGATTTAACGAAAAATTAATTATAACGAAATTATTTTTATCAATTTCTTTGACAAAAATAAAATATACGCTTTATTATTACCAAATCAATAACTATCTTTTGTTTGAAGTTTGAAATGATGTAATTTATGATAATATGATGAGAGTTTGATATGGGTGAAATAATTTTTTGGACAATTATACGTATAACGATACTTATTCCTGTTTTATGGATACTTCAAGGATATTTTAGTTCTAATTTCTGGTGGATGATTGAGGTCCTTGCTATTTATGTTGTTATTATTCATCCTGCAGTAATACATTATAATCTCTTTAAATCTAAGAATAAAGAAATTCTTGAATCTACTCTTTGTTCTACATGTACTCACTTTGATAAATCCGCAATCTTGTGCATGTTGTACGATAAGCATCCTACTAAAGTCTTTCTGCCGTGCGACGGTATTGATTGGGAACCGAAGCAAACCGATTATAACAGTAAAGATATTTATAAAGAATAATAGTATTGACTGACATTTTAAAAAGTATATTTATTTTAAAAAAAATTAATCAATAATACATTCATTTATCTAAAAGGAATAAAATGCCTCTTAAAGAAAACCAGGTAGTAGCAATAAATTTTACTCTTAAGGACAAAGAAGGAAATATAATTGAAGAGACAACGAAAGATGAACCGTTTTTGTTTATAAGCGGAAGCGAACAAATTTTACCAAAGCTGGAAGAAAACATTGGAGAGATGTTGATTGGAAGTAAGCGTACCGTAGTTTTAGAACCTGAGAATGCATACGGGAAATTTTCTGAATCTGCAATTCAAGTGGTAAATAAATCGGAATTCCCGGAAGGAACCGAATTAAAAATCGGAATGGGATATTATGCAAATACCCCGGAAGGCAGACAGATGCCGTTCACAATAAAAAATATTGAAGGGGATAATGTAACTCTGGATTTTAACCATCCGCTTGCCGGGCAAACACTTACTTTTGATGTGGAGCTGTTGAATCTTAGAGATGCAACTCCTGAAGAACTATCACATGGACATGTACATGGAGCCGGCGGCCATCATCATTAATTAAATAAAGCAAATATTAAGGTTATTTAACGCAACTTTGAATATTAACATAGCTGCTTTTATTTTTCAAGACTATTTAATTTCTAAAATTATTTTACCGGTATTTTTATTTTCCTCCATATATATATGAGCTTTAAAAGCCTCGCTCCAATTAAATACTTTATCGATTACAGGTTTTAATTTACCGGTGCTGAATTTTTCCAAAGCAAAATTACCGAATTCATTTGTCAGTTTAATTTGATAGTCAAGATTTCTTGATCGTAAAGTCGATCCATTAATGGATAATCTTTTGGATAGAATTTTTCTTAAATCAAATTCCTCAACTTTACCGCCGCCGAGCGAGGCTAAAATAATCATTTTTCCATCGTCTTTTAAACAATCTATATTATCTTTAAAATATGGACCTGCAATAAAATCAATTATTATGTCTACACCTTCATTTTGAGTGCTTTTTAAAACTTCTTCCTTGAAAGAATAATTTTTATAATCAATTGTCTTTTCGGCACCAAGTTCCGAACAAATTTTATGTTTTTCTTTAGAGGCAGTTATAATAACATGTGCACCCATTTCTTTTGCAAGCTGAATTGCAGCAGTTCCAACACCGCTTCCGCCTGCATGAATTAATACACTCTGCTCGTTCTTAATCTTACCATACCAAAAAAGGGATTGGTAAGCTGTTAAAAAAACTTCCGGAATTGCAGCTGCTTCAAAAAAGTTTAGGTTATTCGGAATCTGCATTGCCATATTCTCATTTATTACAGCAAACCGGGCATAACCCCCTCCCGGAATTAAGCCGAATACCCTGTCGCCGACTTTCCATTTGCTGACTTTATTCCCAATTTCAGAAATAATCCCGGCTATTTCTAATCCAAGAATCGGACTTGCTCCTTTCGGGGGCGGGTACTTGCCTCTGCGTTGAAGAGTATCAGCGCGATTTATACCGGCCGCTTCAACTTTAACCAATATTTCATTATTTCCCTGAACGGGTGTTTTAACTTCACTTAATTTTAAAACTTCAGGCTCACCGGGAGAATCGAAAATTACTGCTTGCACTTTTATATTTCCTAATTTTAAATTTCTTACTCTAGATGAAATTAAATAAGATAATTATTTATAATTTAGTAAAAATTTAATTTAACTTTTTGATAAGCATTACAATCATATAACATATTTAAACCAAGATATTATATTATTTAATCTTTTTAAGAAAAGAATAGAATCATGGCGAGTAGTAAAACATTTAGGGATCGGGCGTTAAAATACTTTTTGAATTTACAAATCCCGGAAAACCTGCCAAAAAATATCAAAGTAATGAATCCTTATCTGAATGATGAGACAAAAAAGGTAATGACAAAATTTTACAACAAATTTTTTAATGATGACAGGAAAAGGACTTTAGCGGTTGGAATAAACCCGGGAAGATTTGGCGGTGGAATTACAGGCATTTCTTTTACGGATCCGGTGGCCCTTAATAATTTTTGCGGAATTGAAAATAGATTTGATAAGAAGAAAGAATTATCCAGTGAGTTTATATATATATTTATTTCCGAATACGGCGGGACTGATAAATTTTATTCAAAATATTTTTTAAGCGCACTTTACCCGTTAGCTTTAATAAAAGATAATAAGAATTATAACTTTTACGATGAGAAAAAGCTTTTTAAAATGCTTAAACCTGCAATTACTGATTCGATTAAATCCCATATCGGGTTCGGATGCAGACAAGATATTGTTATCTGTCTCGGCAGAAAAAATTATTTATTCCTTAATGAGATAAATAAAGAAAATAGATTTTTTAAAGAGATTATGGTTCTGGATCATCCTAGATATATAATGCAGTATAAAAGAAAAATGCTTCATCATTATCTTAATGAATATTTAAATGTTTTTCGCAGTTAGCGATTTTTTTATTAGCTAATTGTAGTAAGCAAATCATTAATAACACCATAAGCCGTATCATAAAGATCGGATTTTTCCTGTGCAATAGTTAGCGGATGTATTAAATCCGTTTCCACTCTTAAAATTGAACCCGATCCGTTTACCGTGGAGAACAAATGATCAGAAGGAACTTCTTCAATTGAAACCCTTGTCTGAAGTTTTTTATCTTTATACCAGGCTCGACAGACAAGTTTAAGTCTGTATCCCCTCTCAATGGCATTTTGTATTTGGGTAAATGTAATATCCCTAATTCCTTCTCTTTCCACGTCAAGGGGAGTTATTGCCGCGCCCATAAGATTATTTGCAAGGATGGTAATCTTTGCGGTTGCATCCCAGCCTTCTATATCGTAATCGGGATTTGCCTCGGCAAAGCCCAATCCTTGAGCTTCATTAATTGAATTCTCAAGAGTTTCTCCCTCTTCCATTTTTGATAAAATAAAATTAGTTGTGGAATTTAAAATTCCTGAAACTTCGGTAATTTTACATCCCTTAAGATCGTTTCTAAATAAATTGAATACCGGAGCTCCGTCCATTACTGCAGATTCATAAAGAAATTTACAATTGTTTTTAGCTGCTAATTCCGTTAGTTCTTTGAAAGCAAATGCAGCCGGACCTTTATTGGCGGTTACTACATTCTTTCCTCGTTTTAGTGCTTCCCGGACGTAGGTAACTGACGGTTCACCTTTTTCGTTTATTGAAAGTGTAGATAGCTCAATCAATGTATTGTAATTAAGTTTTTTTACGGCTTCCATTGAAGAAAGTTTTGAAAAATCCTGGTGGTTGGATGAAAACTTATTTCTGCGTGAAAAATTTCTTAATGCAGTTTTTAAATCTAACCCGGATTTATTTACAAGTGCGCCGTGACTTTTTGTAAATATCCCTACAAATCTAGGATCAAAGAATGAAAGATTTGGAAATTTATTTTTTTCTTTGCTGAAAATTTCTAAAAGCTTATGCCCGACATTACCAAAACCTATCAATAGAACTTTGGGTGAAGATTTTTTAGCAGCGCTCATTTGGTTTTTCCTTTTAATATTTCTTTTATGCCCGTTATCAATCTTTGTATGTCGTCTTTAGTCGTATAGATAGAAATACCGGCTCTAACTAAACCGCCTTTTTCCAGAAGGCCTAAAACTTCTATTGCTCTTATCGCATAGAAGTGACCGTCCCAAACACAAATTCCTTTTTCTCCTAAAATACGACATACTTCAGAAGGTTCGAATCCATTAATTGTAAAAGAAACTGTTGGCGCTCTATTTTTACCTTCAAATGAAGGACCGTAAAGAGTTACACCCTGAATTTTTTTTAATCCGTTGTATAATAATTTAGCGAGATGATTTTCATAATTCCCGATTTTTTGCATACCGGATACGATTTTTGTACGGATATTATTTCCAATGCCGAAAGAGGCAATATATTCAATAGCTGCTTTAACACCTGCTATAGCCGCGTGATTAAGAGTTCCCGTTTCAATTCTGTTAGGCGATTTCGGGTTTTGTGTTCTAAGTCTATCCGTTTGTAATTGATCTAAAAAACCTTCCCTGGAATATAAAATTCCGACATGCGGACCGTAAAATTTATATGCCGAGCACAATAAGAAATCAACACCCGATGATTTTACATCAATTGGAAAGTGCGGAGCGTAATGTACAGCATCAACTAAAAGCCAGGCACCAACTTCATAAGTTAATTGTCTTGCCAGTTTAACATTATTTAAGGTTCCCAGAGCGTTTGAAGCTAGGCCCATTGCAACTAATCTTGTGCGTTCATTTATTTTTTTATAAAAATCTTCGTAATTAAGAGTTCCATCCTGATTTAAAAGTACTTCTCTTACAATAATTCCATTCTCTCTTAAATTTATCCAGGGTCCGCGGTTGGCCTCATGGTCAAGCTGAGTTATTAATATTTCATCATCTTTTCTTAAGTGTTTACCTATCGCTTTACCTAAAGAAAAATTAAGTGTGGTCATATTTGCGCCGAATGAGATGCAGCTGCTGCTTTCCGCATTCAGAAAAGCTGAACAAATTTGTCTTGTTTTTTCTATAATATCATCTGTGCCTTTAGAGGTTATAAAAAAACCGTGAGTATTTGCATTTGAATTTTTATAGTAATTTGAAATTGCATTTATTACTGATGACGGCACTTGACTCCCGCCGGGTCCATCGAGGTAAGCAAGCGGATAACCATTAATTTTCTTTTTTAAAGAAGGGAAATCTGCTCTGTGTTTAATAATATCTTTATAAAGATCGTCTTGGGATTTCATCATTATATTCCCGGGAAATGTTTCATTAAAAATTTTGTAATTGCTTTATTGACAAATTTCGGATTCTCAATTGGGGTCATATGCCCCGCTTCCGGTACAATTATAAATTCGGAATTGGTAATTCTCTCTGATGTCAATTTCATAACTTCCGGAGGCGTTAATTTATCATTTTCACCACAGATAATAAGGGTAGGAATTTTTATTTGAGATAGATAAGAAGATGTATCAGTTCTACTTAACATAGCGAGCAGACAACCTTTAACTCCTACCGGATCATATTTCATTGACCTATTTAAAACTTCATTATAAGGAATTTTAGGATTGTTAATTGAACTTTGAGCAAAACAGCCGGGAACAAAATCGCCGACGAACTTTTGAACTCCCTCCATATTTATAGTTTTAATACCTTTTGCCCTTCTTAATTTTGCCTCGTTATTATCTGCTTCGGGCTTGCTGTCGCAAATAATTAATCCTCCGAATTTATCCTGCATTCTTTCCATACACCTAAAGGCTATATAACCTCCCATAGATAAGCCGCATAAAACCGGCTTATCGAGTTTAAATTCATTTATTATAAATTCGACATCATCAACAAAAGATTCCATAGTAAATTGGCCGTTGCCTGCCGGGGAAGCTCCTAAGCCGCGGATATCATATGTTATACAATGATATGACGATTCCAACTCTTCAATTTGTTTTTGCCACATGTTGTGATCGTACGGAAATCCATGAATAAATAAAATCGCTTTATTTTGGGGCTCCCCGCTTTGATAAATTGAAATTTTATTGTTTATTGTATACATCAATTTTCAGCCGTAATTCCCAAAGTTATTAATTAAGTATAATAAAAATAAGGATAATAGTATGAAAAATATATTCAAATCTATAATAGTGCTGTTAATAATTTTTGCAAACTTCTCATTCGGGAAAGAAGATTCAACTCAGGTAAATAAATGGATTCCTACTGCTGTTGCAGGTCTAAATGTAAGTCAGCTTGCATTAAGCAACTGGACTCAAGGTGGAGAAAATGCCATAACCTGGACATTATCCGGAAATCTCGGTTTAAAATATATTTCGGATGGCTGGACTTTCAGAAACAGTTTAAAGGTTGATTATGGAAGATCGAAACTTGGCGGAGGCAGTTTTCAAACCAACAATAATGATTTTTATCTTGAGTCGGTTCTTTCGAAAAATATAGGGTGGAAAATAGATCCGTATTTTAGTAATATTATAAGAACAACTATTGCACCCGGTTATTCTTATGCAACACCTACACCGCAAGAAATTGCGAACTTTTTCGATCCCGGTTATGTTACGCAAAGTTTAGGTTTTGCATATGAGCGATTAACCGGTTTTTCGACTATGCTTGGACTTGCTGTGCAAGAGGTATTTGCAAATAAGTTTACACAATATACGGATGATCCGACGACAACAAAAATTGAATCATTTAAATTTGAAACCGGATTACAATCCGTAACTTCCGGAAAATTTGTTTTAGCAGATAATCTTTTATTGACAAGCAGTCTTACACTTTTTACCAGATTTAAACACCTTGATGT
>CAZCFZ010000035.1:35483-39044 GCA_964498065.1 uncultured Ignavibacteriaceae bacterium | reverse complement strand
TTATTTAACCATTTGAAAGCTTCAATATTGTTTCCTTCAACTACTTCACCCACAAACATGTATAGTGCGTCTAAATAAAGCTCACTTCCTCCGGAAATTCTATCATGCAATCTTTCTTTACTTTTACGAATCAATTTATTGAAGTCATCTTTATGACCCATTTTTTTGAAAATATAAGCTAGGTAGATATTACCATATGTACTGAATTGATCGTTTGCCGGGATACTTTGAAAAGCTTTGACAGCTTTATCATAATTTCCTAATTTTATTTGAATAATTCCTAAATACAAAAGTGCATATTCATCATTCGGTGTTATTGCCAATATCTTTTCGCAGTCATTCATCACCTGCTTAAAATTGCCTTGATCAAAATGCATAATGATATAATTCCAATAAACTTGAGTTAAGTCGGGCTGAATATTTAAAGCGATTTTAAGATATTTTTCTGCATTAGAATAATCGGTTAGAACTGCATAATCCGATCCGGTAACGGCATAGCCCATTCCACTCTGAGGGTCAAGCCGACAAGCTTTCTTATCCCACATTATTGCATTTGCTAATTCACCTAAATAAAAATACATAATACCAACGTTGCCTACCGCAGGCCAATAATTGGGGTTCAATTTAACAGCTTTTTTATTTGTTTCTAATGCTTGTTTAATCCAGCCTTTGTTGCTTTGAGCCAATGCCAATGCTTTATATCCTTCGGCTAAATTTGGATCCAAAGAAATAGCCTTATTACTTGCGGCAATTGAAGAATCGTTCCATTCTTCATTGAAACCAAATCTTAATACTCTTTGTCCGTAACAATCACCGAGGCCTGTATAAGCCAAGGCATATTTAGGATCTAATTTCAAAGCTTCTTTAAATAGTTTAATAGCATTTTCATTATCATTCATTGTATAACGGTAATAATATTCTCTTCCTTTAAGATAATATTGATATGCTGTGATATTATTAGTTGGTTTTTTCTCAATTCTTGATTTTTCTGCGGGAGTTAGTTTGGCTTTCAAAGCTCTTGCTATTTGTTTTGATACATCACTTTGAATTGCAAATATTTGCGTCAATTCTTTGTCGTAAGTTCCTGCCCATATATATTCTCCTGTATTAACATCAACCAGCTGAGCCACTATTCTAACTTCATTCCCTTCTTTTTGAATGCTTCCTTCCAGAAGAGATGAGACTCCTAATTGGTTCCCGATGTCTTTAATGCTTGCATCGCTGTTTTTGTATTTCATTACCGCGTTTCTTGCTATTACTTTCAAATCACCGATTTGAGAAAGTTCTGCAGTAAGATCTTCAGTAATTCCGTCACTGAAGTACTCATCGCTCTTATCGGGACTCATATTTTTAAACGGAAGAACCGCGATCGATTTTCCCACAACCGGTGCCGAACTTTTATTGAACAACAGGAAGTATCCAATAATCAATATTATAATTACTCCAGCGGCTGAAGAAACAAGTATTAATTTATTTTTACTTTTAGATGAAGATTTAATCTCCTCATTTTTTTTCTCTTCCATTTGTGATATAGGAGATTCAGTTTGAACTTTTTCTTTAGCTGCTGAAGAGGTCTGAATTTCTCTTAATATTTTTCTCGAAACATCACCGGTATGCCTTTGTAATCTTCTTAACTCAATAACAATATCTTTCATTGACTGATATCTGTCTTCAGAGTCTTTCTCTAATGCTCTGTTTATTATGTGCATAAGATCAGAGCTCGCATCAGGTAAATATTTTTGAAGTGAATCAGGTTCTTCATTTAATATTGAATACATTATTGAAGCATCATGTTCGCCTTTAAACGGAAGAATCCCGGTAAGCATTTCAAATAAGACAACGCCGAATGAAAATATATCGGAACGTGCATCCACTTCTCCGCCCTGTATTTGTTCCGGAGCCATATAAGCAAGAGTGCCAACAGTACTTGAACCTTTGGTTATCTTTATTGATCCTTTCAGCTTAGCCAAACCAAAGTCCATAACTTTAATTTGATTCTTTGAATTGACCATTATGTTTTCGGTTTTTATGTCCCTATGAACGATTCCATTGCTGTGAGCTTCTTGAAGAGCTTCACCGATTTGAATTGCATATGATACTGCTTCATTTACTTTTAAGGGTGAATCAGAGATTTTTTTACTTAATGTAGTGCCGTCTATATACTCCATTGAAATAAACTGCTGATTATCAGATTCTTCAATCGCATATACGGTACAAATATTCGGATGATTAAGAATAGCAGCTGCCTGTGCTTCCTGGTTAAATCTTGCAAGGTCTTCTTTGGAAGAGGTTATATGAGATGGTAAAAATTTCAAAGCAACTATTCTTTTCAGTTTAATATCTTCGGCTTTATACACAACACCCATTCCGCCTTCGCCTAATTTCTCTATTATTTTGTAGTGAAGTATAGTTTCTCCTATCATAACTTACCTCTAAAAAGTTGAGATAGTTCTCGGTCGTTTCGGCGGACAGGTCCTCCTTCGCCGAGTTTCTCTAGTATTTTATAGTGAAGGATTGTTTCGCCAATCATTTTTTAATCTCTTTTATTTATCTTTCATTAATTCAATGTATTCAGGTTCATTTCGAATATTTTCAAAATCCGGATCCCTCTTTATCCATTCAAAATTTTCATAGCCGTTTTCTATTGCACTTTTTAGCAATTCCACAGCATGTTTGTTTTCTTTTAATCTTGAATAAAGACATGCACCATAATACATCATGATTGGATCTTTGGGATTTACTTTTAGGGATTTATTACCTTCTGCTTTTGCTTCTTCATTCCTATTTGCATAAGCTAATGAAACAGCATAAGACATTCTTCTATATGCGTCATCAGGATGTTTAGCTAAATATTTCGGATATATATTTAAGGACGCTTCCAATGCTTGATTATACTTTTCTTTTTCTCCAAGTCTTTCATAATACATTAAAAGATCCTGGTATGCTTGTAAAAATTCCGGATTTATTTTAACAAGCTTTTCAAGTGCTTCAGCCGCTTCACTTTCCCGATCAGTAGTATGATAGATTCTCGCAAGAATCCAATATGCATTATAGTTATTAGAATCCAGCTCAATAGACTTTTTAGTGGCATCCAAAGCGTCATTAAGATTATTTTTTCCAAAATAAGCCATTCCTAAAGCTGCATAAGATTCAGATGATGTGGGGTCATGTTCAACTGCTTTATGACCAACTTCCAGAGCTTTATCCAGCCAAATTTCTTCTCGTTCAAAATCTCTATAAATAATACTGTAAGCTTCGCCCAGACCTGCATATGCGGCAGAAAATTTCGGATCAAGGTTTACTGCTTTCTGAAAAAGGTCAATAGCAATCTTAACACTGTTTTTGGTACGGCGGGTTAAAAAATTTCTTGCCTGCAAATAACAGTCAAAAGCTATAGTTGCTTCAACAACCTGTTTGGATACCTCGCCCTGAATATCAAATATATCTGCAAGCTTTCCTTTATAAGTATTTGCCCAGAGCTGGCGGTTATTTAAAATGTCAATCCTCTGGACTGAAATCCTAATGTTATCCTGAAACTTTTGTACACTCCCGGTTATTATA
>CAZCFZ010000035.1:28985-35383 GCA_964498065.1 uncultured Ignavibacteriaceae bacterium | reverse complement strand
GCAGTTAAAGAATCCGGTTCCTCGTTTAATATTGAATAAATCACTGCCTGGTCGAATTCTCCTTTGAAAGGCAATCTGCCGGTAAACATTTCATACATAATTACACCTAATGACCAGATATCAGTTCTATTATCAACATGTTCTCCCCTCGCCTGCTCAGGCGACATATAAGCGGTTGTTCCCAATGTAGTGCCGAGTTTTGTTATATGGCTTACGCCCTTAACTTTTGCCAATCCAAAATCCATTATTTTTACCTGCCCAGTATTATTTATCATTATGTTGCTGCTTTTTATATCTCTATGCACTATACCTTTTTGATGCGCAGCCTTAAGGCCTTCAGCAATTTGAGAAATTATCGATAGCGAATCATCAATATTCGTTAAACCTTTTTTAATTTTTTCTTTCAATTCAATACCGTTTATATATTCCATTACAATAAAAATATCATCTTTTGATTCTTCGATTGAATATATTGTTGTAATGTTAGGGTGATTAAGAGCCGCTGCTGCCTGTGCCTCTATTTCAAACCGCTGTTTTTCTTCTGCGTTTGCCAAAACATGATGCGGTAAAAATTTTATCGCAACTTCACGTTTTAATTTTGTGTCCTCAGCTTTATAAACTACACCCATACCGCCTTCACCGAGCTTCTCTATTATTCTGTAGTGGAGAATTGTTTCACCAATCATTTTCATCCCTTTAATAAATTCTGTTATGATTTAGAAAATATTTATTATTTGTCTTTCATTAATTCAATATATTCCGGTTCACTTCTTATATTATTAAGATCCGGATCTCTTTTAAGCCAATCATAATTAGCATAACCGTTTGCAATTGCTTTTTTGAGATATTCCAGACTTTTATTTTTATCACCCAATCTTGACTGTAAACAAGCCACATTATAAAGCATTAAAGTATCATTCGGACTTAATTCAAGCGCTTTATTGACTTCAAGTTTTGCTTCTTCAGGCTTATTAGCTTCAGCAAGGCTGTTTGCATAAAAAATGTGAGCACGAGAATCATCAGGATGTTTTGATATATAATGAGGATAAACTTCCTTAAGTAGAATATTTACAATATCATTATATTCTTTTGTTTTGCCTAACCTTTCATAGCATGCAGTCAAATCTGAATACGCTGAATAAAAATCGGGGTTAAGTGAAATTACTTTTTTAAATAATTCAATTGCTTCCAGATCTCTATCCGTACTATGATAAACCCTCCCTAAAATCCAGAAAGCAATAGAATTATTAGGATCAAGTTCTATAGCTTTTTGACCGGAATTTGAAGCTTCCTCATAAAACTTTTTATTATAATATGCCAGGGAAAGCGCTGCATATGCTTCCGATAAGGTAGGATCATACATCAGGGCTTTCATTCCGGATTCTATAGCCTGATCAAGTAATTCATCATTCCTTACAAAAAAGAAATATAAATGTGCATATGCTTCACTTAATCCGGCGTAGGCAGCTGCATATCGAGTATCATTTTCAATGGCTTTTTGAAAAAATTGAATTGCAATTTGTACGCTGCTTTTTGTCAGTCTATATAAAAATTCTCTTGCTCTAAGATAATTATCAAAAGCTTCTGCGTTTATTGTTGAGCGTTTTGTCAAACCTACCTTTTCGGACAAAGATAAATTTACTCTTAATGCTGCAGTAACTTCCTTTGAAACTTTTTCCTGAATGTCGAATACATCTTCAAGTTTACCTTTAAATGTTTCTCCCCACAGCTGGCTCTCCTGAGATACGTCCATCAGCTGAACTGAAATTCTCAAGTCTTCTCTAAATTTCCGGACACTGCCCTGCATTATATATCTAGCTCCTAATTCTCTTCCCAGAGTTTTAATATCTTTATCTGTTCCTTTATATCTCATTGTATTGGTTCTTGCGATCAGCTTAATTTCTTTTATCTTTGATAAATTAGTGATAAGCTCTTCTGCAAGTCCGTCGGCAAAATAATCTGCCTCTTTATCCGGACTGATATTTTCAAAAGGCAAAACTGCTATTGTCTTTTTGTCTTCATTTTTATTCGAGTTCTTGCCATTAAACTTTAATTCATTTAGGTCGCTTAATAACTCAGAGATATCCTGATACCTGGATTCTTTATTTTTGCTCAGCATTTTCATAGTAATTTGTTCGAGCTTTAGCGGCACATCTTTTCTTATAGACGCCGGCGATTTCGGCTCTTCATTTAATATTGAGTATATAATTGCCTGCTCGAATTCACCTGCATGAGGCAATTTACCAGTTAATAATTCAAAAGCGATTACACCCAATGACCAAATATCAGTTCTATTATCAACATGCTCTCCCTTTGCCTGTTCGGGAGACATATATGCGGTCGTTCCAAGTGTGGTTCCCATTTTTGTTATGTGAGATACTCCTTTTACTTTTGCCAATCCAAAGTCCATTATTTTTATCTTGCCGGATTGGGTTATCATTATGTTGCTGCTTTTTATATCTCTGTGGATTATCCCTTTCTTGTGTGCTGCTTTTAATCCCTCTCCAATCTGTTCAATAATTTTTATTGATTCATCAATAGGGAGTAATTCTTTGCTGATTTTCTGTTTTAATTCAATTCCATCTATATATTCCATTACGATGAAAATATCATCTTTTGATTCTTCGATCGAATATATTGTTGTAATGTTAGGGTGATTAAGGGCAGCTGCTGCCTGCGCTTCTATCTCGAATCGCTGTTTTTCTTCCGCATTTGTTAAAACATGATGCGGCAAAAACTTTATTGCAACCTCACGTTTTAGTTTGGTGTCTTCAGCTTTATAAACTACTCCCATTCCTCCTTCACCCAGTTTTTCCATAATCTTATAATGAAGAATATTCTCACCTAACATATTTCCACCTCAATTAATAATTAGAGTTTTGAGTTCAATAAATAAAAAGGAAACCGAATCAGGTTACCTTTTATAATACCTATTAATAATTATTATTTTAGTCCCTTATCCGCGGAACAATTAGTTTTTAATACTTCTCGGAAAGTATATAATTTCTTGTATTGTACTAGTTAAAAGACGATTACCAAATTCTAAGAATAATCCGCATGCTGCTACTATATCGGTTTTAATTACACTTCCGCCCCAGGTGCAGCCGTTTATGGTTGTTTTTACCGGAGACATTGCCATTTTATCAAACCATCCGCCGGAAACAATATAGCTGCCATCTTCATCCACTCTAATTGAGTATATGGAATTTCTAGTCCTCAATTTTACCTCGTCCCCGGGCTGCAAATCTTTTTTCCTTACCTGATGCAGCTTGTCCGCCTGTTCAACCATATTTTTCAATTCATAATTCATATTCCTATTTATCTTTCATCAATTCAATATATTCAGGGTCATTCCTGATGTTCTCAAGGTCCGGGTCTCTTTTAATCCAATCATAATGCTCAAATCCGGATGCTATAATGTTTCTCAAAGTATCAATTGCGTGTTTCTTATCGTCTATCCTAGAATACAAACAAACTGCATTATAAAGCATAACATTATCATTGGGACTTAATTCCAAAGCAATGGTTGTTTCCTTTTTAGCTTCTTCTATTTTTTCAACAAAAACTAAAGTATTCGCAAATAATATTCTTGCTCTTCCATCATCGGGGTTTTGTTCTAAATATTGTTGGAAGAAATCAAGCGTGGTGTTGATGATTTTAATTAGATTATCTTTATCTCCTAACTTTTCATAAACCATTCTTAAGTCGATTAAAGCAGTATAAAAGTCTGGGTTAAGTTCGATTACTTTTTTAAATGGTTCAATTGCTTGTTCATCTCTATCTGTCGTAAAATAAATTCTTCCTAAAATCCAATAACCGAAGAAATTATTTGAATCAAGCGATAGTGCTTTTTGAACTGCAACTAATGCTTCATCAAATGTACCTTTATAGAAATAGGAAAGGCCCAACGCTGCATAGGCTTCTGAAAGAGTAGAATCATACATAATAGCTTTCAGGCTTAATTCTAATGCTTTATCGAGCCATGTTTCTTTTCGTTCAAAGTATGCATATCGTATGGCATACGCTTCAGCCATACCGGCATATGCTTCAGCGTATCGTGAATCGAGAACAATAGCTTTTTCAAAAAATTGAATTGCGAATTGTATATTGTTCTTTGATTGCCTGTATAGATAATTCCTTGCACGTAAATTATAATCATAAGCCTCAGCATTTAAAGTAGGCCGCTTTGTTAATTCTACTTTTTCTGTTGGTGTTAATTTCACCATTAAAGCATCTACAATCTGCTTAGCAACTTTTTCCTGGATATCAAAAATATCGGCAAGCTTTCCTTTATATGTTTCTGCCCATAGCTGTTCGTCGCTTTCAACATCGATTAACTGTGCTGTTATCCTTAAATCATCATGGAATTTTCTAACACTACCTTCCATTATATATCTTGCACCTAATTCTTTTCCAATAGTTTTAATATCCTTCTTAGTATCTTTATACTGCATTGTAGTAGTTCGGGAAATTACTCTCATCTCCTTAAGTCTGGATAAATTAGCAATTAGTTCTTCAGTTAATCCATCGCCGAAATATTCGTTTTCCTTATCGGAACTAATATTATCAAACGGTAGCACTGCAATTGCTTTTCGCTTTACAGATGCAGTGTTTTTATCAAGTTCATCTTTTACTTCTTTAAGAGATTTCAATACTTCATCTACATTCTGGTATCTTTGTGCTGGATCTTTATAAAGCATCTTCTTAACTATTAAATCTATTTGATTCGGAATTTTTCTGTCCAGCAGACTGGGTGCAGGCGGTTCTTCATTAACAATTAAATATAATAATGCTGCTTCATGTTCCGCTTTGAATAAAGTTTCTCCGGTAAGCATTTCATAGAAGACAACTCCAAGCGACCAAATATCAGAACGATTATCCGCAGCCAAACCTTGCGCCTGTTCAGGGGACATATATGAAAGTGTACCGAGAGAGGTACCCGTTTTTGTCAGGCCGGAACTTCCCTGCAGTTTTGCTAAACCGAAATCCATTATTTTAAGCTGACCATCTTTTGTAATCATGATATTTTCACTCTTTATATCACGGTGAATTATATTTTTATCATGAGCAGCTTTTAATCCAAGGCTTATCTGAATCAGCCATTCGGTTGCTTTACTGAATGGTATACCGGAACCTGTTTTAATATTAGCAATGTAAGATTTTAAGGTTTCCCCTTCAATACATTCCATCACAATAAATAAGGACCCGTCTTGTTCGTCTATTTCATAGATACTTAAAATATTAGGATGATTTAATGATGCGGCGGCTTTAGCTTCCTGTAAAAATCTGGTTTTGTTCTCTGCTGATGAAGCAAGGTGCGCTGGCAGGAATTTAATGGCAACTGTTCTCCCTAATTTCATATCTTCGGCTTTATATACAACACCCATTCCGCCTTCACCAATTTTACTTTGAATTTTATAGTGTGATATTTTATTACCAATAATGTCAGCCATTTTAACACCTTAATATTTTTTTATAAAGACATTTCTATATATGAATTATTTTTATTTACCCTCAACTAATTTAATATAGTCGGGTTCATTCCTAATTGAATCCAGATCAGTATCTCTTTTCATCCATTCAAAATTTTCCCAACCGGTTTTAATTGCTTTCCCTAGATAATCAATTGCCTGTCTGCTTTCCCCCATTCGCGCATAAAAACATGCACCATTGTACTGCATCAGTGCATCATTAGGACTTAGTTCTAACGCTTTCGTACTTTCAACTTTTGCTTCATCTAACTTGCCGACTTGAGCCAAGTCTGTCGCATAAAGTATATGAGCACGAGCGTCATCAGGATGCTGAGATAAATATCTAGGATATAATTCAAGAGCCTGATGCAAAGTTTGCTCATACTCTTCTTTCATTCCAAGTCTTTCATAACTTGAGCGTAAATCAAGATAAGCAGAATAAAAATCAGGATTAAGACTTATTACTTTCTTGTATAATTCTATCGCTTCTTTATCTCTGTCGGTGCTGTGATAAATTCTACCGAGTATCCAGATACCTGTGAAGTTATTCGGATCCAGCTCAACAGCTTTTTCTCCTGCTGTAGTTGCCTCTCCTAAGTTATTTCCGTTATAATGAGCCAGTGCCAGTGCAGCATATGCTTCCGAAAGAGTTGCATCGTACATCATTGCTTTTAAACTCGCTTCAATTGCTTTGTCGAGGAGAGTTTTGTTCCTTTCAAAGTAAAGAAATAAATATGCATAAGATTCGCTTAAACCGGCATAAGCAGATGCATATCTGGGATCAACCTCAATTGCTCTTTGAAAAAGTTGAATTGCAAAATGGATATTGGTTTTAGTCATTCTATAAAGAAAATCTCTTGCCCGTAAATACAAATCGAATGCTTCAGCATTCAATGTAGAACGTTTTTCCAGGACAACTTTTTCAGT
>CAZCFZ010000035.1:0-28885 GCA_964498065.1 uncultured Ignavibacteriaceae bacterium | reverse complement strand
GGACTAATGTTATCAAAAGGCAACACGACAATTGCTTTTTCTTTTTCGCTGCTTACAACATTCTGAATATCGTTTTTAACATCGCTCAAAGTTTTTAGTAGTTCATCAACATTTTGAAATCTTTTATCCGGTTCTTTTTCCAGCATTTTCATTACCACGGCATCCAGCTGATGTGGAACTTTTTTATTCAGTAAATTCGGCGGTGCCGGTGCTTCATTTGCTATTATGTAAAATAAACCCGCTTCATGTTCAGATTTAAAAGGAAGCTCTCCGGTTAAAATTTCATAAAAGACTACTCCCAACGACCAAATATCCGATCGATTATCTGCGGGCATACCATGGGCTTGTTCCGGGGCCATGTAGGACAATGTTCCTAAAGACGTACCGGCTTTTGTTATACCTGCATGGTCTTTAAGTTTTGCAAGACCGAAGTCCATTATTTTCAATCGGCCGTCTTTGTTAATCATTATATTTTCAGTTTTAATATCACGGTGAATAATATTCATATCATGTGCAGTTTTTAGTCCGTTTGAGATTTGTTCAAGCCATTCAATTGCTTGAGCAACCGGCAACCCTGTCCCTTTTGTAACTTTAGGTATATGTGTTTTTAATGTCTCGCCGTCGACAAATTCCATAACTAAAAATAGAGAAGAATCTTCTTCATCAATTTCGTAAATGCTAAGGATATTCGGATGATTTAAAACCGCTGCAGATTTTGCTTCCCTCATAAATCTGTTTTTATTTTCTTCAGAAGAAGCCAGATGGGTCGGTAAAAATTTTATTGCAACAGTCCGCCCAAGCTTTAAATCTTCTGCTTTATAAACAACACCCATTCCGCCTTCGCCAAGCTTATCTAATATTTTATAGTGACTAATTGTTTTACCGATTACATTTTCCATTAATTATTTCCTAAATTAATTATTAATCGACCCTATTATTTTTTATTTATTCATGTAAAAACTTGATTAATTTTATATTACTTCCCTTTCATCAACTCCACAAAACCTGCTTCATTTCGAATATTTTCTAGGTCAGGATCCCTCTTCAGCCATTCAAAGTTTGTGTACCCCTGCTTAATCGCTTTTTCCAAATATTCTATCCCGGAAGTCTTTTCTCCCAATCTTGAATACAAACAAGCAACGTTATATGACATCAAAGAATCATCCGGACTAAGTTGAATTGCTTTTTTACCCTCTGCCTTGGCTTCTTCAATTTTCCCGGTTAAAGTTAAGTCTATTGCATAAAATATATGAGCACGTGCATCATCAGGATTTTGTGAAAGGTATCTCGGATAAACATCCATTAATTTCTCTAATGTTAATTTCTGTTCATTAAGATTTCCCAATCTTTCGTAACTGACACAAAGATCTGAGTAAGCAACATAATAATCCGGATTCAATGAGATAACTTTTTTATAAAGTTCAATAGCCTCTTTATCACGGTCAGTTGCATGATAAATTCTTCCTAACAGCCAATAAGCCGAATAATTATTGCTGTCAAGCTCTATTGCTTTCTGGCCTGCAGTAAAAGCTTCATTATTTAATTTCTTATTATAATAAGCTAATGCGAGCGCAGCGTAAGCTTCCGACAAAGAAGCGTCATACATTAAAGCTCTTAATCCGGAATCAATTGATTTATCCAATAATTCTTCGTTTTTTTCAAAATAGAAATATTGGACAGCATACGCTTCACTTAGACCGGCATAACCGGAAGCATACCGTCCGTCAATCTCAATTGATTTCTTAAATAATTGAATTGCAAATTGGATGTTATGACTGGAAAGTTTATACAAAAAGTTTCTTGCTCTTAAATACAAATCGAAAGCTTCGGCGTTTAATGTAGATCTTTTTTCCAGGACAATCTTTTCAGTCGGTGTTAGTTTTAACCTAAGCGCATCAACAATTTCCTTAGCTACTTTTTCCTGAATATCAAAAACATCAGCTAATTTTCCTTTATAAGTTTCACCCCATAGCTGCAGCCCTACTGAAACATCAATCAACTGGATTGAAATCCTTAAGTCATCTCTGAATTTCCTAACACTTCCCTCCATTATGAAACGGGCTCCAAGCTCTCTGCCTATAGTAGTAATATCTTTTTCCGATCCTTTATACCTAATAGAATTTGTTCTTGAAACAACCTTTACTTCTTTTAATTTGGAAAGATTTATAATTAATTCCTCAGCTAAACCTTCAGCAAAATAATCAGTTTCCTTATCCGAGCCAATATTATTAAACGGAAGGACTGCAATTGTTTTATCATTATCAGTGTCTTGAATTTTTTGAGTATTTATATCTTTTAATTCTTTTAAGAAATCGTCCATATTTTGGTAACGTTTATTAAGATCCTTGGCAAGCATTTTACCAGTTATCTGATCTAAATTAATTGGAATTCCCTTATTAATTGATTTGACCTGCTCGGGTTCTTCATTTAGAATAGAGTAAATTACTGCTTGATCAAAATCTCCTTTAAACGGCATTTTACCTGTAAGCATTTCATAAAATATAACTCCAAGAGACCAAATATCTGTTCTGTGATCGACATGCTCTCCCCTGGTTTGCTCAGGCGACATATAAGCTGTTGTTCCAAGTGTAGTGCCGAACTTAGTAATTTGGCTTGTCCCCCTTACTTTGGCCAATCCAAAATCCATTACCTTAACTGTACCAGTCTCCGTTATCATTATATTGCTGCTTTTAATATCACGGTGGGTTATTCCTTTTCTATGTGCTGCCTGAAGCCCTTCAGCTATTTGTGTAACATAATTAATTACCTCATCTAATTGCAAAGAGGAAACATTTTGTGTCTCTATAATATTTTTTAATTCTTTCCCTTCTATATATTCCATAACAATAAAAGCTTCATTATTAAACTCTTCTATAGAGTATATAGTTGCAATATTCGGATGATTAAGAGCCGCCGCTGCCTGAGCTTCAATTTCAAATCTCTGACGTTCCTCTTTGTTTGCTGAAATGTGATGAGGCAGAAACTTTATAGCAACTTCACGTTTTAATTTTGTATCCTCGGCTTTATAAACCACACCCATACCGCCTTCGCCGAGTTTTTCTATTATTTTATAATGAAGAATTTTTTTGCCGACCATTTTATTTTCCCTTCAGTAATTCAATAAAACCGGGTTCACTTCGTATATTTTCAAAGTCAGGATCCCTCTTTATCCATTCAAAATTAACATAGCCATGATTCACTGCATCAGTTATAAGTTCTACGGCACGTTTTTTTTCATCTAATCGAGAATAAAGACATGCACCGTAATACATCATGATAGGATCGTTCGGACTTAATTCTATTGCCTTTTCTCCTTCTGTTTTTGCTTTTTCAGCATCACCTAGAATAGCTAAAGTAACTGCATAAGACATCCTTCTGTAAGTATCTTCAGGATGTTTTATAAGATATCCCGGAGATACTTTGACAACAGATTCCAAAGTCTGCTGATATTTTTCTTTTTCACCCAGTCTCTCATAATACATTTGAAGATCGGAATACGCTATAAGGTATTCAGGATTTATAGTAATAAGTTTTTCCAAAGCTTCTGTTGCTTCCTTGTCTCTATCTGCAGTATGATAAATCCTTGAAAGAATCCAGTATGCATTATCATTAAGAGGATCTAATTCAATTGCTTTTTTTGTAGCCGATAAGGCATCATCCAATTCATTTTTACCGAAATAAGCTAATCCGAGCGATGCATAGGCTTCGGATAAACTTGAATCATACATTAACGCTTTTAGACTGACGTCCAATGCTTTATCAAGCCAGGTTTCAACACGATCAAAATCCCGGTACATTGTTCCGTAAGCTTCACCCAAAGCTGCGTATGCTGAAGCAAATCTCGGATCAAGCTCAACTGCTTTTTCAAATAACAAAATTGCGAAATCAAGATTATTTTTAGTCCTGCTTGACAGTAAATTCCTTCCTTTCAAATAACAATCAAATGCTTCAGCATTTAAAGTAGGTCTTTTAGTCAAATTAACTTTTTCTGCCGGTGATAATTTTACCATTAAAGCTTCAACAATTTCTTTCGATACTTTTTCCTGGATATCGAATATGTCGGCTAATTTACCTTTATATGTTTCTCCCCATATTTGAGTACTTTTTACAGCCTCAATTAATTGAACCGAAATTCTAAGATCATCTTTAAATTTCCTTACACTTCCTACCATTAAAAACTGTACTCCGAGTTCTCTTCCTATTGTCTTCAAATCTTTTTTTGTTCCTTTATATTGAAAAGTGTTAGCGCGAGCGAAAACTTTTACTTCTTTTATCTTCGACAAATTTATAATCAGCTCTTCCGCAAGCCCGTCCGCAAAATAATCTGTCTCCTTATCGGGACTTATATTTTCAAACGGCAGCACCGCAATAGTTTTCTCAGAGTCAGAAGACGTCTCTTTTTTATTATTAATTTCTTTCAAGGCTTTAAGGAAATCGTCCATATTTTGATATCTGTATTCGGGATCCTTCATTAAAGATTTTTTTATTATTTCTTCCAGCTTTATGGGAATTCCATCTTTCACTGTAATAATTGATTGCGGATCTTCATTAAGAATTGAATATATTACTGCCTGTTCAAAATCTCCTCTGAACGGCATCTTTCCGGCTAACATTTCATACATTATAATGCCCAATGACCAAATATCTGTCCGATGATCTACATGTTCTCCTCGAGCCTGTTCGGGAGACATATATGCCGTAGTTCCTAAAGTCGTTCCAAACTTTGTAATCTGACTCGTTCCTCTTACTTTGGCTAGTCCAAAATCCATTATCTTTACATTTCCACTTTTAGTAATCATTATATTACTGCTTTTTATATCCCGGTGTGTTATTCCTTTTTGGTGAGCTACTTGGAGACCTTCTGCAATTTGCCCTATTATTGCTATTGTTTGATCTACACTTGTTTTCTCCTTACTTATCTGTTCTTTTAATTCTTTTCCCTCTATATATTCCATTACTATAAAAACTTCTTCATTTGACTCCTCTATTGCATGGATGGTTGCTATATTCGGATGATTCAATGCTGCTGCAGCTTGCGCTTCTATTTTAAATCTCTGCCGTTCCTCCTCATTTGCGGAAATGTGATGAGGCAGAAATTTAATTGCTACTTCTCTTTTTAATTTAGTATCTTCTGCACGGTACACTATACCCATGCCGCCCTCGCCTAATTTCTCTATTATTTTGTAATGGAGAATAGTATTATTAATCATTAAATGCCTCAAACGTATTAATAGAATAGATAATTAGTTTTAAGTTGTGGTAATTTAATTTTAATTAAAAGATCAGTATTTCCAATAAACCATCTCCTTTAAAAAAAAAGGATAAATCATTTTAACAGCATAAAGAATAATTATTATTAGGGATCTCTAAAATTTTAGTTTATTAGTTTCCGCAATATTTTAATAATCTAACCTAACTTACACAACTGTAATGCTGAGCTCGATTCAGCATCTTAAAATAGCCTAATAATGCGGAATCCGCATCAAGTTCGAAATGACAACGGCTGATTTTTTCTTATTTTATGTAACTTTATTAATCTAATTTAATTTTTATAAAAAGCTTTTACCGGTTACTATATTATACAATTCTACTTTTAAATCTTCCGAAGTTTTTACCCTTGCTTTGTAATCTTTTTCAAGCGACATTTTCCACAGATATAATTGTGAAAAAGTATGTTTTATCTTCTCCGTCAATTCTTTAAACTTGCCGCTTGCTTCATATTCGTCGGCATCTTCTTTTCTATCCCATATTGTTACGGAAATAAACTCATTTTTTTCACTTACACTTTCCGTTAAGTAAATATACCTGCATCCTTTTATTGATCTTAAAGAAGGTATAATAATATCGGAATAAAGTTTTTTAAATTCTTCAACCTTGTCTTCCTGAATTATTAACGAAAGAACCCGAACATACATATTTGAGGAATGGATTAAGAAGTTTTCGCTTTCCAAATTCTGTGCTGTTACTACGTACTTTTTGATAACCGGTTCTTCATCTACGGGACCGTATTTCAATTCCATATCTTCGGAAAGCTGAATTTTCCACTCTGCCGACTCAGTAAAGTATGCTCTTGCCTGATTGAATAGTTTTTTAAATGCCCCGGTTGTTTCATAATTTTCAGCTTGTTCCCGTGTCTCCCAAAAGGTTAAGGAAATAAATTCATTTTCTTCGGGCTTAGATTTTATTAATCCGGCAAATAGACAGCCCGGAGTATTATGGAGTTCGTGCATAACATCCGATTCATAAAATTCCTTAAAATCGTTAATGTTATCAGGTTTAAGCTTTAACTGAAGAAAACGCATGAACATTTTTTTACCTCCTTTCCAGGAGAAATTAAATTAAAAATGTTAGTGCAGTAATTTATCCGCTAATTTTTTTTCGAAGGATATAATAAAAACAGAAAATATTAATTAATTTTAATTCCTTTTTATTACCACTAAAGTCATATCGTCCATTTGGTCTACATCACCGGCGTGTTTGTTTACCGTATTTATGACTTTATCAATTAGCTCGGAAGCTGATAATTGCCGGTTTTCCTTAATCAAATTTATGAGTCTTTCCTCGCCAAATTCTTCTTCTTTACTATCCATAGCTTCAGTGATTCCATCCGAGTAAACAACTAAAACATCACCGGAGGGAAAGTCAATCGTTTTTTCTTCATAAGTAATTTCCGGTAAAGCACCGACTATAATTCCCCCCTCTTTTAATCTATCCACATTCCCTTTATAATCAATTAGAATAGGCTCATTATGTCCGGCATTACAAAATGTAATCTTATCGGTAGAAGAGTGGAGAACTCCGTAGAATAAAGTAGCATATTTATTTACATCTGTGCTGCGGTAAAGAAGGTTGTTTGTAAATGTTACGCAGTCTTTACAAGGAATATCCATTAAAGTTTGTCCTCTTAATGACGCTTGAAGATTCGCCATTAAAAGTGCGGCAGGAATACCCTTGCCTGAAATATCGCCAAGGCAGAAAACTAAATTATCATCTTTTAAGGGAATAAAGTCATAATAATCCCCGCCCACATCTTTTGCAGGAATACTTTTGCCTGCAATTTGGTAACCCTCGATTTGCGGATTAGATTTAGGAAGGAGATTTACCTGTATATCATTTGCAAGCCTCATTTCTTCTTGAAGTCTTATAAGTGCCTGTTCTCTTTCATAAAGGCGTGCGTTTTCAATTATATGTGAAGATTGTGCTGCAAGAATAGATAATAATCTTTGGTCCTCAATTGTAAATCCCGCTTCAGAATGTTTATTGAAAACCGTTAAAAGTCCAACCATTTTACCTTTTAACAGCATTGGAACACTTAACAATGAGTTTATTGGAAAATCTTTTTTAACTACAAATTTAAATCTTTCATCATTTTGGAAATCATTGATCATAAGCGGACTTCTATTCTTAAGCATCCAGCCAGTTAATTGAGTATCCAATCTGTATGGTAACAAATCAGAAATGGATTCCTGCTTTCTAATCATTGTATGAAAAGGATTTACCATATCTTTTTCATCAAGGAGCATCACAACGGTTTGTTGAACCTTTAAATGCTTTATGCACTTTCTTACTATTAAATCAATAACATCCTCAACAGATTGATTTGAGGAAATTGCAGTCGCTACATCATTTAAAGCCGATAATTCTTCTATAGCAATTTTTAATCTATGATTTTCTTCTTCAAGGGTTTTTATTCTTGAGGTATCCGTAACTTCCATTAATATTACTTTCAGATTATTGATATTTTATTTTCCCGCTTTATTCCACAGGAAATTACTATATGTGAAACAGACTTACCTTTTTTTATTTTGAAATGAAAACTTTGGTTTTGTATTTACATAACAGGAATAACACTCGTAAAATATTACAAAATAATAAGTATAAATGCTACTATTTTTAAAAATAAATCAAGGGAATTGTCTTAATAAGCACAAAAATTATTTCATACTCGCAATTAAATAATTAGACCGGATAATGTAAATTAAATTTAAATTATCCGGTAAACGACAATATAGAGATTAGTAAGAATTAAAATCTTAAGTATTTTTCAGTTGAACAACCAAAGCAGATTTCCATATCCGTCTTTGGCCATTTCATCTTTGGGAATGAACTTGAGTGCAGCCGAATTTATACAGTATCTTAAATGTGTAGGCGCAGGACCATCGTCAAATAAATGCCCCAGATGCGAATTACCGAATCTGCTTCTTACTTCTATTCTCACTATTCCCAATGAATTATCAATTCTTTTAACGATATACCTGGGATCGATTGGCTGAGTGAAGCTAGGCCATCCGGTGCCTGAGTTAAATTTATCGGTGGAAGAGAAAAGCGGCTCGCCTGAAACTACATCTACATATATCCCTTCTTTGTGATTATTCCAATATTTATTTTGAAATGCAATTTCAGTTGCTCCGTTTTGTGTAACATCATATTGTAAAGGAGTTAATTTTTCCTTAATAATTTTTTCCGACGGCTTTTTGTATTTATCAATATTTTCATCACCCCAGACAGCCATAATAAAAGCGTCTCTTCCCGAAGCCTTTCTATATTCTTCATAACTGATCGGATTCTTTTTATAATAATCCTGATGGTATTGTTCTGCAGGGTAAAAGGTTGTGAATTTACGAATTTCAGTAGCGATAGGTTTCTTAAATATACCTGATTTATCAAGCAGCATCTTCGATTTTTCAGCAACTTCTTTTTGAGTTTCATCATTATAAAAAATTACTGTTTTATATTGCGGACCCCTGTCGTAAAACTGTCCGCCTGCATCTGTAGGGTCAAATTGTTTCCAGTAAATATCAAGAATTTCCGAATAGCTGATTATTGCAGGATTGAAAACTACCTGTACAGATTCGACATAACCGGTAGTGCCGGTAGAAACTTCTTGGTATGTGGGATCTTTCATTTTCCCTCCCGCATATCCGGCTGTTACTTTTTCAACTCCCTGTAAATTTTCGAACGGAGCCTGCATGCACCAGAAACATCCGCCGGCAAAAGTTGCCGTCTCTTCTTCTCCACCTGCCAAATTCAATAGGGCATTATTTTCAGTTTCGGAAGATATTTTAGCACATCCTATAAGAATTAAAGCAGGTATAATAAACATAAATAATAACTTCATCTTAAACATTTGATCACCTCCGATAAATAAATCTTACCGCAAATTTATAAGCATGGTTTCACAAAAAGATCACGAAATTATTGAACTTTTAAAATGGAATAATTCGGAACGTTTAATTCGATAAAAATTCATTGGTTAATAAATATAGTCAGGCTTAGATCAGGAATTAATTATATCCGTTAAGTCTTATTATTCAAACTCGCTGTTCGAAATAAAATTTGAAGCCGTTAAAACGGCTGTTATTTTGATATTCTTCTTAAGCAGTGTTAAGTTTTAAATCAATCGGTATTTTCAAAATAAACGAAGTGCCTTTATTTACTTCGCTTTTAATTTCAATAATTATAGAATGAAGATCGGCAATTTTTTTAACTATTGCTAATCCCAAACCTGTACCTTCAGAACTGCCTTTGGAAACTCGTTTTATCCGGTAATATCTGTCAAAAATATACGGCAGATCGTTTTCGGCTATACCCTGCCCGCTGTCGGCAATTTCAACAATAACTGCGTGCTCATTCTTTTTAAGTTTGATATTTATTTCGCCTCCCGCCGGAGTAAATTTCAATGAGTTATCAAGCAGATTCTGAAAAACTTTTTCCATCATGCCTATATCGGCAGTTATAAAAGGAATGTTGTTTTCAAAATTCAAATTGAATTTTATTTTTTTTGTCTCGGCAGTTAACAAATTTTTCTGATGTATATCCTGCAGAAGTTCCGCGAGTGAGAAAGTTTCTTTATCCGGTAAACTTTCTTTTGCTTCCAGCTTGGATAGCTCAAACAATTCTTCAACAAGATTTAACAGCCTGTCTGTTCCGCTCAATATTGTTTCCAGGTATTTTCTTCTTTCTGCTTTAGATAATTGATCTTCTTTAATAAGAACTGTTTCCACATAACCTCGAATTATAGAAATTGGCGTTCTTAAATCGTGTGAAACATTAGCAACAAGATCTCTTCTCTGATTATCCATGCGCTTTATTTTATCTATATTGCCGACAATTGTATCCGCCATATCGTTAAACGAAGAAGCAAACTCATTTAATTCCCCCCCGCCGTCTAAATTTATCCTTGCTTGCAGGTTGCCGTTTTTAAAATCTCTAATTACATACACTATCTTACGGATGTTTCGAATTATAAAACCGATTGATATAATTCCTATAATCAAAGCCATAATCAAAGCAATTATCATTGACCTCAAGCTCAGTTTTAAAATATAACTCCCAAAGAGAAGCTGCGAAGCATTTTCATACTCCCTGCCGCCAAGAATAACATAGATATAACCCTTAAATTCATTATGATAATAAACTTTAGCCGCAGAAAAAGCCTTTTGCTTATCCGGATTTTTCGGATCGACTCCTAAAAGGAATCGATTATCATTTGAGGCAATAAATTTATTAATCGGCCCCAGCGGAACTCTTTTTAATTTTACCGTATGATTCGGTGCGTAGTAGGCGAGAATATTTCCTTCAGTATTTAAAAGATAAACTTCAATGCTCGGATTTATAACCATAACATTATGAAATACCTGTCTTAATGCGGAAGTGTTAACGGTATCGTCCATATAGATAGGGTTATCTGCTGCTATATGCCGGGCGATATTATTATTAAGCTTCTGTCTCGTTTCCTGGAAGTACATTTGCGCGGTTGTAACGGATATATAAATGTAAACGATACTCATTACAATAAGAATGAGTAAAAATGTTGAAGATATTTTCCAGAAAAGAGAACTGAAAAATTTTTTCATATGCTTGTTTCTTTAAATATCAGTTTTAAATTTGGTCATTAAATCTATAACCGACTCCCCAGCTAGTTATTATATATTTCGGATCGGATATATCCTTTTCAATCTTATTGCGCAGCCTGTTTATATGAGAATTAACCGTATGTTCGTAACCGCTGTACTGTGTTCCCCAAATTAAATTCAGCAAATTTTCGCGCGTATAAATTTTTCCCGGGTGTGATGCCATTAAGAAAAGAAGATCGAATTCTTTAGGTGTTAGATCAACAGTTTCGTTATTAAGAAACACCCGTCTTTTATCCAAGTCAATAACAAGAGCATCAAACACAAGTTTTTTCTTTTCCGTTCCGCTTCCGGAAAATTCATTAACTCTTCTAAAAATTGCTTTAACCCGCGCAATAAATTCCCTTAGACTAAATGGTTTGGTTAAATAATCATCCGCGCCGAATTCAAGCCCAAGGACTTTGTCTGTTTCCTCTGATTTTGATGTCAACATTAAAATCGGTGTTTTTAATTCGGCTTTCCTTATTTCCCTGCAAACTTCAAAGCCGTCCATTTTAGGCAGCATCACGTCCAAAATTATAAGATCAAAGGAATTTGATTTGGCATTTTGCAGTCCTGAGATGCCGTCATAAACTTTATCAATCGAACATTCCAGATCTTTTAAGTGGATCTCAAGGAGATCGGATATCTCTTTATCGTCTTCTATTATTAGTACTCTTTTCATATAACCTAATTTTTATTGATCAATATAAATATTAATTGTAACAAAAATATCACAAAAGCCTTAATAAAAACTAAATGGGAAAGTTGAAGCAGTAATTATATTTCAATTTTATAATATATAACCCGTTGTGTGTATTAAATAATAACTCACGTTACGCACAAATTGGGAAATAAAACATGATGTCATTCCGAACTTGATTCGGAATCTCTTTTTTTTGCTATTTTTGAGATGCTGAATCAAGTTCAGCATGACCTTTGCTTAACATGACTAATAATATATTAAATGAATTTTTCGATATAAAAATATTTTCAAAAGCGCGTTAAATTGTCACCGTGAGCGTGGTCGAACGGTGAATACAAGTCTTCGACTACGCTCAGACCGACATAAGTGTTTATTAATTCACTTATTTTTAATTCACACAACTGCTAATATATAATTCGAAATTATATTAAAATTTTCATTTTAATTTCAGATTTACAGTAAACTTATTATTCGTTAAATTTGTAAAGTCTTCTTAAGTAAAATAATGTTGATATTAAAGGCTAAATGAACCATGTTGATAATGATTTATTCTGCTGCCGATATACCGGTTGTTTTAAAAAGATTATATAGTAAAATTCTGCTGAGAATAGGAGTGCAATGAATAAACTAGTATTCTTAATATTATGTTTTTTTACTGCAGAACTCAATTGTCAGATCATAAATTCCGATTCGACAAAAATTAAAAAAGACAGCACTTATTATTTTTTCTATAATTCGGATTTAAATTTTATTCCCGGAAACAACTTTCAAATTAACAAAATTAATACTCTAAACAATTTATACCTCTTAACTCAGGACAGTTTGTTTAATAATGTCTCATATTTTAATTATAAAAACGAACCGTTACCATCGGGTAATATTTATTCGGCAAATGAAAATCTTTATAATAATACTATGGAAATGAAAAATTATTTCCGCAATTTTTATTTAAAATCAAGGCCATCAACATTCCAGAAAATAATGTATGATGTAGATTTTTCAGGAGCAATTATATTGGCAGGTTATCATGTCTGGAAGTACTATATAAAAAAGCCGAAGAAATAAATAATCCTATCATAAATTAACTCTTATTTTTTACCTAATAATTAACTGAAGTTACACATAATTAATAAAAAATATCTTTTGTCATTCCGAACTTGATTCGGAATCTTCATTTTTTCAACATTATTAGATGCTGAATCTAGTTCAGCATGACAATTGTGTAACTTCATTAATTCATTAAATAAGAAGTTATAATCGCACATGAATTTTAACAAATCGGCTTAAATACAATAATAACCATTTGATTATTTAACTTTTTCGATTGATAAAGATCACTTCAGCTTACCGGATTATTAAAAATATAATAATTGATATAAAAATATTTGATTATTTAATCCTATATTAACCATCAATTTTTATCGCGGATAATCTTTATAAGTTAAATATTTACATTATAATTTAATATTAATAACAACTTATCCATCTCTCAATGGGAAAAAAATTATTGTTCTTTCCAGCTCTTATTTTTATTTTCATAAATTTAATGCAGAATTCAATATTCGGACAGACAAATAAAAATATTATTCCAGACTCAACCCTTTCCTATTTAAATATTAATAATTTTAGAACAGATTATAATAATGTAAATACAAAGTGGTATCAGATGTTTTCCAATATTCCTTCCGATTATTTGAGCTTTTTTAAACAGTCCTTTACGGTTAAAAAAATTCCAACTTTACTAACAATCGGTGCGTTAACCGGATCGTTGATGCTGGTTGATCAGCAAGGGTGGAAAGCTGAAAATAAAATGTTTAGAAAATCTTTAATCGACCATAGGATAGCAGATATAGCTGTAAATATGGGAAACGGACGATATCAGTTTTTATCGGCAGCAGCATTTGCAATACCCGGATTAATTTTTCATGATCAGAGAGCCGTAAAAACCGGGAGCAATATAGTAGAAGCAATATTATCTACCGGCATTTTAGTACAAGTCTTAAAAAGAATAACCGGAAGACAAAGTCCTTCGGCATCAACTGAAAACGGCGGAGATTGGGATCCTTTCCCAAGTATTAGACAATATCAAAAAGATCAGCCGGCCTTTTATTCTTTCCCTTCAGGTCATCTTTCTACTGCCACAGCAATTCTTACTGTTATTGCAAACAATTATCCCGAAGAAAAATGGATAAAGCCTGTCGGTTATCCGCTGCTTGGATTGTTAGGCGCATCATTAGTCAGTAAAGGAATGCATTGGTACAGCGATTTACCTTTGGCTTTCTTTCTTGGATATTCATTCGGAAACATTATTGCTCCGGAAAAAGATTTAGCACCTCAAACCATTAGCGGTCCGTCGTTACGAATATTTCCTGCATTAACTTTTAACGGTGTACAGTTGGGAATTAATTATAGATTTTGACATAAATGAAAAGACTATTTTAAATTTCTTAACCAAAAAGGGGATAATAAATCCACCTTCAGTCGACATCCGGTCTTTAATGGACAAAAATATTTTTGACAACAAAATTACTATAATTTCTTTTTCAAAAACTTTTTTTTATATTGATATCGGTCTCGATAAAGGACTTTCCCTGCCCTTTATCGGTTAGAGACTAAGCCCGTCTGGCACCCCCATCAGATGGGCTTTTTTTATTATAATGTTTTAGTTATTAAAGTTAAAAAGTTTACAAAAGAATTGGGAAAAACTGAGGTAAGGATTTTTAATGCACGAATTTCTCAGGGAATTATTCTAATCTCTAATTTTTTGCGTTATTCAAATTTATTTTTATTTGCATAAGTAGAATTTGGCAGAGCTTCCTGTTTCTATTCTGCAAATCGTTTTCTCAAAAATATTTCCTTTAGCATCAAACAATTTTAATTTTTTCTGCAGCAGATTTGAAGAAATCTTTTGACCAAAGTTCCAACGACCTTTTATTATCTACGAAAGGTTCTACTTCTTCCTTTGCTTTTACTACATCAAGTTCATCTATGGAATTATCAAGCAGCTGCTTAAAATTATGTTCTGTCAATGGTTCTTTCTTTATATAATCTTTGGACTGCCTCATCCTGTTTTCCAGATGTTTAAGGCTTAATTCCGGATACTTTCCGACATACCATGCAAAATCATACCAATCTCTTCCCTTTACCCTGGTCTTCCATTTCCTGCACAGGATTGCATGCATTTTTCCGGCGAATAATGAAGGTAGTGTAAACGATTTAACAGCAAACTGAATCGGAGAAAAAACATATTTCATTTCCAAACCAAAACCGGAAGGTGGATTTGTATCTATTTCTAATTTTACCTTCAATACTTTCTGTTTATCAAAATGTGAAGTTATACTTGAAGGTGTTTCTATCACAATTAATTGTCGAAGAGTATTTGCTTTTATAAAAGCCGATTCAATTTCAGAATTTGTACTTTTCCTTTTTACTTCAAAACCGACCTTAAATCCAAAAGCTTCCAATTCCCTTATAATCGAGTTGCCGTATTTTTTAAATGAAAAATTATTGTTTGGTCTTAGTAATGAGAAGTCAAGGTCTTCGGAAAATCTATCCAGGCCGTATAGAATTCTCAATGCAGTACCTCCGTAAAAAGCAGCATGTTCAAAAAAGCTTGAACGCCACAAAGCCAATAATGCCAAAGACTGCAGCGATTCTCTTAAAAGCTGTAATATTTCTTGTTCCGAATCAGGCAGCGGCTTAGATATAAGTTGTTTTAACAGATCATTCATTTTGCCGAAAATTCCTTTATTAAAAATTCTGTTAACCAATTAATTTTTCGAGCAGAATAAACACCGGCAAGCTGTTCAATAAAATCTCTTTCAATGTAATCTTTCAAAATATCCGCATCAATTCTTAAATCATCAAATAGATATATTTTATAGGATTTTGGCGAAGTCGGCAGAAATCTTTTATCAAGCCAAATTTTATCGGCTAAAGCCTTTAACGGGTTAGCCGAAAAATATCTGCTGTTTCCCGACTCATGAATTTCTACACCGAATCCGAATCTATTACTGCTCAACTGCTTGTAAGTATAATTACCAAAAGGAGTCTCAAACTTACGTGATCTTCCGGTTGTTACCGAAGTTATCGTTGTAACCTTTTCCGGGATTAAACCGGAGTTTGAAAGTACAAAATCTGCGCTTATTACCGATGGCCCATAAATCAGATTTGCCAGTAACTCTCTGCTGTACGGCACCCTGCGCCAAATATCTCCGAAAACATATAAACCTTTTTTTACGCGGATAATGTCTTCGCTTTTTAAAAGGGTGTTAATTACATCGCGGGGCTTTTTATAATCCTTAAGTACTTCCATTACCTGCGTGTAATTAAATTCTTCCTGAGTTATGTTTTGTCTTATTTTTTGAATGGCTCTCATAACTTGCTGCTTATGTCCATATTTTTTGGACTTACCATACAAAAATAGTGGGTTTTCTCTCCATATTCAATATTAAATCTAAGTTTAATTATACAATATCATACTATGCGGAATTCCATCGTTTAAATATTAGTTAAAAGAGGAGTGTCTTTATTAAGTTTCGGCTGTAGCTGATCAGCTTTGGCTGAAAAGAATTGTTGAATCATTCCGAGTTGACGGTTCTGCCGGAAGATTTGCGTAAAACTCAAACCTGCCCGTCCGTTGGAGGGTGTATTTCCACTTACAAAGACAAAATTTGATGGATGCGGTTAATTTATTATAAGCATAAATGCCCGAATTTCTCCGGGCATTTTATTAATTTCCCGTTTTATTTCATCAAAACTAACTTCTTTGTTGCTACAAAATCACCTGCCTGCATCCTATAAAAATATATTCCACTTGTAAGATGATAAGTGTCAGCAGAAAATTGAACACTATATCTTCCTTGCGGTTTTTCTTCATTCACTAGGGTTGTTACTTCTTTCCCTAAAATGTTATATAACTTTATTATGACCAAACTCGTTTTAGGTACTTCATAATTAATTGTTGTTGTTGGATTGAATGGATTAGGAAAGTTTTGCAATATAGCATATGTTTTAACAACAGAATTATCAAATCCTTTCACTGATGAAACTTTTGAAAAGTTTGCCGTTTCAGTAATTGGACTATTCATGGTTATACTTACGGAATCTTTTGCGCCACTATAGGATACTGTTCCCGAACCTGACCAACCATCAAATGTATAACCCTCATTGGCTATTGCACTTATTGATACAGATTTAGCACTGTCATAATAGCTACCTGTAGGTGGTGAGACTGTTCCATTTGAAGGTGTAATCATTGTAAGATAGTACTGGGTTTTAAAGTTTGCAGTTGCAGTTTTGGGCCCATTCATCGTTATTGCATTAGATTGTGCATAGTTACTTCCACTTGCATCCGTTCCCCAAGATGAAAACACATATTGTATTCCTGTCTCCCCGGAGAAAGTCTTGTCATTTAAACTCGCATAAGCAATTTTCCCTTTTTCATACCATCCAGAACCCTTAGCTGATCCATGATCTGAATTCACTGTTAAATAATATTGTGTAGTGAAATTTGCTGTATAAGTAGCATTACTGGATGGTGCTGTAATTGTATGAGATAATGCACCACCGTCACTCCAATTGTTCCAAACGAATTGAGTATCACTTCCTCCATCCTGCGTACTAGTTGTGGCTATTGTATGATTTAACCCTGGTGTCCAGCTAAATGACTGGGGTGCTGTATAGTTTTGACCATCTACAGTTATACTTCTTCCTGCGGGATCTGTTGTTACTGTCGTAGTTGGATTAGTACTAAACCCAGCGGTTTCTTGTATTGGTCCATTTATATAAATTAGATTTGGATTATTTGGCCCTGTATATGAGCCTGAACCATTTCCGGTCCAGCCATTAAAATAATATCCACTATTTTCAGTTGCTTGAATCTGGACTTGATCCCCAGAGTTATGCCAACCGCTCTGAGGGCTTACAGTTCCACCATTTGACAGATTTGCTGACATTATAAGATAATACTGGGTGTTGAAATTAGCTGTATATGTTGCTGCGTAGTTCGGGACAGTAATATTATGATTAATTGATCCTCCATCTGACCAATTACTCCATGTATATTGAATTCCTGTTCCTCCAGACTGCAGTGATGTAGTACCGATACTATGTGATGAACCAGCCCCCCAACTAAATGTCTGTGGTGCTGTAAAGGTTTGCCCATCTGCAGTTATATTACGTCCAGATGGGACAGTTTGAATTGTAATTTGAACATTTGGAATTACCTGAATATTATTATCTAAACTGGCAGGAATATTAAATGTTTTTCCAGCATTACTGGCTGGCCAGCCCCATCCTCCGGAAACATTTACTTGTGGTCTAACTGTTCCTCCATTAACACCTTTTACGTAGAAATAATAGTATTGATACCCACCAGGAGCTATAGTCCCCAAGTTTTGGGTTGCACTTCCGACAATTGACAAAGTGCTTCCAAGAGAACTAGCAATCAAATTTACACTTCCATTTTGCATACTAACCACAGTACTTGGATTTGTGACTTTAACTGTTATTTTACTTTGCTGATTAATATTTAAAGAATATAATGAAGCGGTCATATTAATTTGTGGATTTGGAATTTCGTCTCCACGTACATATTGTACATTTAGTGGGATTGTACCTATATAAGAAGCTGAAATATCACCCAACTGATCGGTATAACCTCCATAAATAGGTAGGTTTAAAAAACAGCCACCAACTTCTGTCCCTCCATTTTCAACTCGTACCACAAAATTACTGAGATTTAATGTGCCCCCATTTGCAAAAACTCCTCTATAAGTAGTAGTAAATATAGAAGGAAGATAAACTTCATCTAATAGAGAAATCAGTCTCCCATTTTGATCACCTGGTGTTAAAATTAGTGGTACAGAATTGTCAGTAGGTGGTGATATTGAAATTCCAACATTATCGTAGCTTACACTAAAGGATACATTCCATGGAGAGTTCTGTTGGTCATTCATCTGTAATGAATAAGAACCAGTGTTAAAATGATCTACTGTCCCAGAAATTCCAATTGCACTTCCATATGGTTTGGTTTTATCTCCAAGTGTCCCACCACTACCAAAAATTACATTAGGGTAAACCGGTGGTGGAATACCTGTTGGATTTGCCGTTGAACATGAGACATTTGCGGTAACTGTTAGTGTTCCATCATTCGTCTGAGAAGAAATATATGGTGCCACCTCTGCACTTGCTGTTACGGTCCAATGAACCTCAACAGTACCCGTTTGCAATAAATTGGTCACTGTTGTATAACCACTTATACTGTTTGAATTACTTGAATTAAAACTTGCGGTTGACATGCCTGCAGAGTTTGTAGATAAAGGTTGTTTAGATATTTTATTTGATACATTTGTTAAGAAACCTGAAAGAATCTTTTCGTAAATTAGTTTTCCTTTATTATTAACTATACCGAACGATTCTAGCTGGCGACTTTGTCCAGAAATTATTACTTGCCATTTTATAGAACATATCGTTAATGAACTTTGTTCCAAATTTTTCATTAATGAATTCACCCAATTATCCAATGAACTTGACAAGACATCTTTATACTGGTTTTTAAAGAATGCAGACAAAGGATTGTATATAATTTGATTTATTGAGGTATAAGCAATAATTTCAACGTTTTGTACCTCCATTTTTGATCCAATAAGTGAAGCATCACTAAGGAGTTGTGTTTTTACAGATTGAATATTTAATGATACATTTTGGGGCCTTTGTGAAGATTGAATAGTATTTAACAAATTCTTCAAGGCATTTTGAATCTGTGCTTCATTAGGAACTTTGATCGTTTTAGGTGAATTATTTTGTGAAAACGTTAATCCACAAAAAAGTAATGAAACGAAAAACACTTTAATAGTATTTATATTCATTTTTTCCCTCTAAAAATTGATCTAAAATATTTTTTTAATTTTTATATTCCTTTAGTGCCTTGTTACTAAAGAATTCCCATTGGAAGAAAATCAAATCAATTATTCTTAATTGCACATTATCCCGTCATTAACAATGTGCAAAATTCCTTAGAATTTATAAATCCAAAGTTGTTTTGTTCATTTTTTTCCAAAATTATATTTAATTTACAATCTCGTAACTTTTATTCTTACCCCAAAAGCAATATTTGATTGAGATGCAGTTAATTTATTATAAACAAAAATGCCCGAATATCTCCGGGCATTTTGACTTTAATATTTAAATCATTTTAACAGAACTAATTTTTTAGTTGATATGAAGTTCCCTGCCCTCATTTGATAAAAATAAATTCCACTGGCTAACTTGTCTGCGTTAAATTCAATTTTATAATTACCGGCTGTCTTTTGCTCATTAACTAAAGTTTCTACTTCTTTACCTAAAATATCGTAAATTTTTATTGTTACCGTACTACTTTTAGGAACAGAGTAATTTATTGTAGTTGTCGGATTGAAAGGATTAGGATAATTTTGTTCAAGTTCATATTTTTTAGGCATTGAATTAATAGGTTCTTTCACCCCGACTATATGAGTTACGACAAAAACAGGATCCCAAAAGCCTGCCTCCATATCAAAAGAATTATTTACTGAGGATCCAATTATTGTTTGCCCAACCGTTGAGGATATGTTGAAACTAGCATTTGAAATTGTTGAACCACCATTACCAAATGAATTAACGGCTATTTGATATTGCCCAAAAATGTTTCTTGACATTAAAATTAGGGATATAATGAAAAATACAAATTTCATATTTAAAACCTTTTAATATTTTAATCTGTTTTTTTTATGGTTATTTTTTTAATTGGTAATAATCTTAATACAAGCTATCCCTACTGAAAAATTTAAGCTACCAGTATAACTATTATAAATACTAAAGGTCCATGTTTTACCATCGTTACCTCGCGAAGAGCTGACTACCCTTATATATTCTGCAGCAGCTCCGCTGCTAGAATTCCACAAAGCGCTTGCAGCCACCCATGGAGATGGGCAACTAACCGTTATGTTATTAGTCGTACCTGGTGAAAGAGTAAGATCTTGCCAGATGTTTTCATAGTCGATTCCAATAGCACTAGGAGCAATAGATGGGTTGGGATAGGTGCCGGTTAAATCTCCACCTGCATTCCCAGAAGGTGTTCCACCTGAATTGTCTGTACCTGGTGCCCATTGAGATCCATCCCACTTTAATACCTGTCCATTTGTAGGTTCATTTGAAGATACTGGTTCACCTTGTATTCTTGCAGAGTTAAAACTATATGCTGAAGTTGAAAGTTTAATGCGAGGCAAGGTAGTACCGCTAACTATTACTTGAAGCCAATAAGGTACATCAAATGGAACATTGGTTATTGGTGTTACACTACCAAGTAAAACGTTAAAAATACCATTAGTAACATTTACGTTTTGTTGTGTTTCATTCCATATTGGTGTACCTCCATTTGAAGTATTGTACAAGTCAAAAGTCATTGTAAATGATCCATTTTGTAGAATGCCATTATTGTTCTTTAGTATTCCTTGATAAGAGATAGTACTTGGAACTTGCGAGAACAAAAGAAAAGAATTTAGAATAATAAAAAGAGATGCTTTTATTAATGCTCTAAATATACTGCTATAACTATTTAACATGCTTACCTCCATTTTAGAGAAAATATTATTTTGTCTAATGCATTCTATTTAGGAAAACTAATTTCAATAGATGGTTTTAATAATAAATATATTTTAATTATAAGAAATCAACATACTTACTATTAAGTATACTTTAATTTGTATTAAGTAATTTTATACTTAATCCGAATAATTAAATGGAATTATTAAGAAGTGCTACTAATTCCCCCGTTGAATTTATTGAAGTCTTCTCCAATATATTTCTTCTATGTGTATTTACAGTATGCTTACTTATGAAGAGTATTTCTCCTATTTCTTTACTCGATTTTCCCTGCAGTAATAATTTAACTATTTCAATTTCGCGATCTGTCAATGAATATTGATTCTTTAATTTATCAGCGAATAGAATCTTTTGATTTTCCTTTTTTGAATTTATAAATTTATCTATTCGTTTAACTGTGAACCTATTTATTGTCTCTTTTAACTCATCTATGTCAACCGGCTTAAGCAGGAAATCAAAAGCAGCATTGCGTATAGCTTTAATTGCATATTGCTCATAAGCTGTTACGAAAATGAAAGTAGGATAAACTTTTTGATTTCTAATTTCTTTTACAATTTCAAATCCATTCTTTCTTGGCATTTCAATATCGGCAAAAACTAATTCCGGCTTTAAATCTATAACCTTTTTAATTCCTCTTTCTGAATCTGTTTCTTTTTTTATTACTGTTACTCCTTCAATCTTTTTTAAAAGACTTTCAAGTCTGTCACATGCTTCAATTTCATCATCTATAATAATGCATTCAATTTCTTTTTTAATAGCATTCATTATCCTGCCTTTTGCGGAATGTGAATTTTTATTTCTGTTCCTGCCGGTTTTTTATAACTATCAATAAGGTCTTTAATTTCATAAGTAATTCTTATCTTCATTAAATCATAATAAATATCTAGAATTTGATTTAGTATATTTAATCCTTTACCTGTATTATCAAATTCTATTTCCTTCGCTCTTTCTCTGCCGATACCGTTATCATTTATTGTTACCAAATAATCTTTTGAATTACTTTCTATTGAAATTTCCAATTCACCGGGTTTCTCCAAATGTCTAATGCCGTGCTTAATTGCATTTTCAACAAAAGTATGTATAAGCATTTTTGGTATTTTAAGGTTTTTATTTACCTCTTCTTTTACACCAATGTTCCAGTTGAATTTATTCCCGTTCCTAAATTGTTCTAACTCTAAGTAACTGCTTACATAATCCAACTCCTCTTCTAAAGAAGTTACAATTCTATCCGAGTTTAGAATTGTTGATCTTAAGAGATTACTATATTTGGTTAATATATAATCCGCTTTTTCACTGTCTTGTTTATAAATTAACGAGCCGATCGAATTAATAATATTAAATGTAAAATGAGGGTCAATTTGATTTTTAATAGCCTTAAGCTGTAGGCCAGCAATTTTTCTTTCCGATTCATATTTTAATTCTGCTCTATATCTTTGTAGCCTTTCTAATATAATTATCAATACCAAAACTATTAAATAAATTGCTGCATACAACGGATATCTTAAATAATACATATAATTAAATTTGTACAATAAACTAAGTTGCTCTCTATTTGAACTTAATATTAATACCTTATCTCTGTTACCATTTAATTTAATGGAAAATTTTCTAATAGTGCCAAATTTCTCAATATTTTTAGTGACAATATCTGAGAAATTGCTTCTAGTGATTATTACTTTACTTAAATCTGCACTTTGAAAAACTAATTCCTCTTTATAATCGTTTGCCAGTTCTGTTATGTAAGGTATTGCACTTGTAATTGCAGGAATATGTATTTTATCAACAAATTTTAAATTCGAATTATATTTTTCTATAACTCCGTCTTTCTTAATAACGTAAAAATAATTTGAATTATTATTTGGAGAATATAAAATGGATCTATCCCAATCTTTGGTATATGGAAATTTTATCTTTTTTATAATCTCCTGTTTATAATTAAATAATATAATTGAACATTGGTATTTTCCTGTACCTTGGTAAATATTCATTACAACAAAATACTTTTTATTATTACTCATGACAGAAGCTATATAAGACATTGAAGGATAAAAACCTATTTTTACAGGTTTATATTGTAAATTTAGATCTTTATTAAAATCTAAAATCCATGATAACATATCTGAGTAAGTGTCTTTAACAGAGGTATTTCCGGTTGCTAATGTAGAAAAGATTATATCTAATTTTTTTCCTGTAGTATCAACAAGGAAGGAATCATTAAGATGAGAATAATTCTTGCAAGAAATATAAATAGAATCATTTGCCGGATTAAATTTAAACAAATTCCTTGGCTGTTCGGAATAATCTGCTTCTAATTCAAAATAAAATTCTTTTATCCCGTCTTTATTTGAATCAAAAAATGTACAAGGATAAGCATTACAATCCAAATATTTATTTTTAGGAAAGTAGTTAACTACAAATTTATCCTTAGTTATAAATTTATTTTCAAACGGGTTTAAACATTCAAGATAAATTTTATTATTTCTGAATAAGAAAAAATAAAGGCATTTTAGGCTATCTTTTGCAATATTTGAAACAGCTATGTTTTGCATGTCTATAAATTCGCCGACAAAATTCCATTGGTTTATTACTTTACCGCTTTCACTTACTGTTAATGAGAAAAAGTTCTTGTCGATCTTTTTTATTTCTATTTTTTCACTTCTTCCGTCATTGTTTAACTCGGCATAATAATATTCCCTATCGGCTGGAATTACATCTCGCCGGATAGTTTTAATTTCATATTTATTGAAGATTTTAGGAAGGGTTAAAATTATAATTAAAGAAATAATAAAACTTAAAAAGAAATGATTTGCAGCTAAATTTAAAAGCTTATTTTTTATTTCCCCCTTATGTTCTTCATTTTTATAAAAATTCAATAAACAATACCCCCGGGTGAGCAGTATAACATTTCTAATTTACTGCAAATTATATGATTAAAGTAATATATTCAAGAAATTTCTATAAAATTTTACATTTATAAAAGAAATTGAATCTGTTATAAAAATCTTAAAAATATCCGGTTGTAACTTGAATGAATTATAATTTCCAGTTATCCCTACTCAATCAGTAATTTTATTTTGGCGAGCAGAAATAAAAGGCTTAACTTATTAGAATTATTAAACAACACTAAAAAAATACCCGAGTAGTACCGGGTATTTTAATAAAGAATGAAAATTCTAAAATTAAATTATATTATTTTAGTACAACCCGTCAATCGAAAGGTATCTTTCACCAGTATCATAATTGAAAGTAAGTACTTTTTTGCCTTTAGGAATTTCTTTTAATTTTTTTGATACTGCTGCTAAAGCTGCACCGGATGATATACCGACAAATAATCCTTCTTCTTTTGCAGCTCTTTGAGCGAAGCTATATGCTTCTTCTTTCGATACCGTAATTGCACCGTCAAGAACTTTTGTATCGAGATTTTCGGGTATAAATCCTGCACCGATTCCCTGCAGAGGATGTGGTCCCGGTTTGCCGCCGGAAATAACTGGAGACTGCTCCGGTTCAACTGCAAATACTTTTAAATTTTTAAATTTCTCTTTTAATACCCTTCCGACTCCTGTTATATGTCCGCCTGTACCGACTCCGGTTATTAAATAATCTAATCCTTCGGGAAAATCAGCTAAAATTTCCTGTGCAGTATTCTTTACATGTGCATCAATATTTGCAGGATTATTAAACTGCTGCGGCATCCATGCATTTTTATTCCCTGCTACAAGTTCACCGGCTTTTTCAATAGCGCCTTTCATTCCAAGCTCTCGAGGAGTTAACTCAAATTCTGCTCCGTAAGCCGCCATTAGTTTTCTTCTTTCTATCGACATGGATTCCGGCATTACAAGAATAATTTTATATCCTTTAACTGCTGCTACCATTGCTAAGCCTATACCGGTATTGCCTGACGTAGGCTCAACTATAATGCTATCTTTTTTCAATATACCCTTTTTCTCAGCATCTTCTATCATTGAAAGTCCGATTCTGTCTTTAATACTTCCGCCGGGATTTGCCTTTTCCAATTTAATCCAGACTTCATGATCGCTGCCGAAAAGTTTATTAATTTTTACATGAGGTGTTTTTCCTATGACTTCCAAAATATTGTTGTATTTCATATCTGCTCCTTAAATTATGAATTCCATTTGATCAAAATAATTTTCATTTGAACGAACCTTAGTCTCCATTTTGCTGTACACTACGGAATTCGGAGGAACGCTTTGTGTAATCCATGCATTTCCGCCGATTATGCTTCCCTGCCCCACAACAGTTTCACCACCGAGAATTACTGCCTGAGAATATATAATTACATCATCCTGTATTGTAGGATGACGTTTAACATCCGAGAGCGATTTTCTGACACTTAAAGCACCAAGCGTAACACCTTGATACATTTTAACATTCTTCCCGATCTTAGTTGTTTCGCCTATCACTATTCCGGTTCCGTGATCAATGAAAAACGGGCAGCCTATTTCAGCTCCGGGATGAATATCAATCCCCGTTATTTCATGAGCATGCTCGGTTAAAATCCTCGGAATAATTGCAACATCCCATTTATAAAGTTCATGGGCAAGCCTGTAAATTGCAATAGCCATAAAACCAGGATAAGCGAGAATCACTTCATCAATACTTTCAGCGGCCGGATCACCCTGGAAAATTGCCTCTGCATCCAGCCAGAGCATGTCATGAACTTTGGGAATTTCCGAGATAAAACTTTTTGCAATTTCAGCGGCATTGATCTTTGTTTCCGGCTTGCCGCTCCCGTTTACATTTCTTAAAAGTGAAATTAAATTTCTTTCCATCAACTGGAGCTTAGCAACTATATCCTCAGGTGAATAATATACTTTACTTGAGAAATGCGGAAAGAGTAAATCAATAATCTCATCTAAAAAATCTATTGATTCTTTTTTTAATGAGGAATTGCATGTATGTATCTCTCTTTTACTCAAAAGGTTTTCAGCAAATCCTTTGAATTGAAAATTTTTTGTTTCAGTCATTTCTAATGCCTAAAATATTTTAAAAACACTTTGGAACTTTCTTAATCTATATATCTTATAGATTATCTGCAGCTGCGATAAATTAATTAATATTATAATAATGGAGCTATACAAAAATAATTATTTTTGATAACTAATTTGATTAACCCGCAATTCAAGTATAGATAAATTTATTCAATTTATCACATTTAAATTGTGATCTCAATATAACAGAACATATTTAACTCTTAATTTCAATAATTATTAAAGATTCAGTATTTTTAAAACAGTTTTAAAAAAATTTACAAATTTATTGAATTATTTTAGCGGGAAATACAAATGGAAACAAAAATAATCTGGACAAAAATTGACGAAGCCCCGGCTTTAGCTACATATTGCTTACTCCCAATAGTAAAATCATACTTAAAAGGGACAGGAATCGAGATTGAACAAAAGGATATCTCTCTTGCAGGAAGAATTCTAGCAAACTTCCCGGATAATCTTACCGAAGAACAAAAAATTCCGGACTACCTAACCGAATTGGGAGAGCTTACACAAAAACCTGAAGCTAACATTATAAAACTGCCTAACATAAGTGCATCTATTCCTCAGCTTAAAGCGGCAATAAAAGAATTAAATGAAAAAGGATATAAAGTTCCCGATTACCCTGAAGAACCGAGAACCGAGGAAGAAAAAGTTCTTAAAACAAGATTTGCTAAAGTGCTGGGTTCTGCCGTAAATCCTGTAATAAGAGAAGGTAACTCCGATAGACGAGCAGCGGCATCGGTTAAAAAGTTTGCAAAAAAATCACCTCATAAAATGATGAAGCCGTGGCCGAAATCCGGCTCGAAGACTCGTGTTACACATATGAACCAAAAAGATTTTTACGGCTCTGAAAAATCCGTTACATTGGATAAAGCCGACGTAGTTAAAATTGAATATGTTGACCAGAATGGAAATACAACTATTTTAAAGGAAAATCTTAGACTGCTTAACGGTGAAGTGATAGATGCTGCAGTAATGAACGTAAAAGAGTTAAGAAAATTTTATGCGGAACAAATAGACGAAGCAAAAAAAGACGGTGTTCTTCTTTCGCTGCATCTTAAGGCCACAATGATGAAAATATCCGATCCGATAATGTTCGGTCATGCCGTTGCTGTTTATTATAAGGATGCACTCGAAAAACATGCTGATGTTCTTAAAGAAATCGGTGCAAATGTAAATAACGGTCTTATGGATGTACTTGATAAAATAAAGCAGCTGCCGGATGAAAAAAGGAAAGAGATTGAAGCCGATATTGATAAAGTCTATGAATCAAGACCGCAGCTTGCAATGGTTGATACGAGAATCGGTAAAACAAATCTTCATGTACCTAACGATATAATTGTGGATGCATCTATGCCTAATGTAGTCCGTGACGGCGGTAAAATGTGGAACCGGAAAGATGAGCTACAGGATTGCATAGCGATGATTCCGGACAGATCATATGCAACCATGTATAAAGAAATAATGGAAAACGCAAAAGCAAACGGTCAGTTCGATCCGTCAACTATGGGTTCGGTTTCTAATGTCGGATTGATGGCGCAGAAAGCCGAAGAATACGGCTCTCATGATAAAACATTTGAGGCAAAAGGAAACGGAATTATCCGTGTTGTAAATTCCGAAGGTAAAACTTTACTTGAACAAAAAGTTGAAACCGGGGATATATTCAGAATGTGCCAGGCTAAAGATGAACCGATAAAAGACTGGGTAAAGCTGGCCGTTACAAGAGCTAAAGCAACATCTTCCCCGGCTATTTTCTGGTTGGATGAAAATAGAGGTCATGATAAAGAAATCATTGCAAAGGTTAAAAAATATTTGCCTGAACATGACACCACCGGTTTAGAAATAAAAATTCTAAAGCCTGTCGATGCTATGAAGTTCACTCTTGAAAGAGTAAGAAAAGGATTGGATACAATATCCGTTACAGGTAATGTACTTCGCGATTATTTAACAGATTTATTCCCAATTCTTGAATTAGGAACAAGTGCTAGGATGTTATCGATAGTTCCATTATTAAAGGGAGGCGGATTATTTGAAACCGGCGCCGGCGGCTCCGCCCCAAAGCATGTGCAGCAGCTTCTAAAAGAAAATCATTTAAGATGGGATTCACTCGGCGAGTACTGCGCTCTTGTACCTTCGCTTGAAATGATAGCAAATAAAACAGGAAATAAAAGAGCAGCACTGCTCGCAGAAACTCTTGATGCGGCAATCGGAAAATATCTTGAGAACGGTCGTATGCCTTCAAGGAAAGCAGGAGAAATAGATAACAGAGGAAGTTCTTTTTACTTGGCAATGTACTGGGCGGAAGAATTAGCGGAACAGGATAAAGATGCAGAGTTGAAGTCCCGCTTTGAAAAAATATATAAAGCACTAAAAGCGAATGAAGAGAAAATTGTAAATGATTTAATCTCCGTGCAGGGTAAGCCTGTTGATCTCGGCGGTTATTATGTAACCGATGTAAAAAAGACTGCTGATGTTATGCGCCCAAGTTCAACATTTAATAAAATAATTGATGAAATGTAATTTAATATTTTAATTTATTTCTCTAATTTATTTCTAAACGGATGTGGGAAATTTCCCCATCCGTTTTTATTTAGCAGATATACTCAGTGTTACCTCAGTGAAACTCTGTGACCCAAAAATGTTTCTCTTACACT
>CAZCFZ010000034.1:0-39931 GCA_964498065.1 uncultured Ignavibacteriaceae bacterium | reverse complement strand
CGTGTATGCAATAATTTAATGTTCATTTGAATCTCCTTAGGATTATTTGTATAATTTTTTTGTTTATTTCTTTTAATAGTGAGGAATTAACAAAAACCTTCTCCTGGCTATTTCCTGTAAGAGTTTGTCATTTGCCGGCAATAACGAGATTTTTATAAACTCCTTCTTGCACATTATTTTACTTCATCAGCATCAATTTTTTTATCTGAACAAATCCGTTCGCATTCAATCGATAGAGATAAACACCGCTTGCTAAATTCGAAGCATTAAATTGTGTCTTATATGAACCTGCCTGTAGCTCTTTATTAACAAGTGAAGCCTCCTCTCTTCCCAGCAAATCGTAAACTTTAAGAGTTACAAATGATTGTTTGGGAATACTGAATTCTATAGTAGTTGAAGGATTAAATGGGTTCGGATAATTGTTTGATAGTTTATAACTTTTCGGTAAGCTTGATATTGTCTCCACTGCAGTAATAGCGCTATAAGTGTCTTGAATTCTGTAAGAGTTGTCCCATCCGGTACCATTCCAGGACTGTCCGGTTATTTCGATTAAATTATTATTTGCATCATAGCTCTGGGTGCCCTGATCTGAATTAACCCAGGCAGATCCTCCCCAGGTTTGATTCAACCAGCCGGTTTGTAAATTATTAGCATCAAAAGTATTTGTACTTTTAGAATCATTCACCCAGGTATTTGAACTCCAGGTCTGACCTATAGACCCTGTTTGATTGTTGTTTGAATCATATGTGTAATCCCATGTGGAACTATTAACCCACATTGAACTTTGCCAGGTCTGAATAGTGTGAGTAGAGATTAAATTATTGTTATAGGTATAGGTTTCCTTGAAATTATTTACCCAGGTTGAACCATTCCAGATTAGCGATGAATCAGCAAGCATATTATTATTACCATCGTAGGAATTGCCAAGTTTTTGCCAATTCTGCCATGCGGATCCATTCCATTGTTCCAATAGCATATCGGTAAGTAAATTATTTCCATTGTAAGTGTAAGTCCATCTTAGGCTATTTACCCAGGTTAAACCATTCCATCCCTGAGTCGTTTTTGTGATGTTATTATTGTTGCCGTCATATGTTAGAATATCTTTATAATTGTTTCCCCAGGCAGAATTGATCCAGGACTCGCCAAATTGTTCAATAACATTATTATTACTGTCATAAGTAAATGTTGTCTTTTCATCATTTCCCAGACCGGACCCTGAATTTGTTTGCAGCAGGTCAGTTATAAGGTTATGATTTGTATCATAAGTGTATGTATCCTTTGATTGGTCCGTCCAGGCAGATCCTTTCCATTGTTGATTAAGGGCTTCTGTTAAAAGAAAACCATTTTGTGTTGTAACTGTTTTATTAAATTTTTGCGAAGCATCTTGCAAAATCCCATTTGTGCTTGAAAAATTCTGTTTGTTTAGTAAATCTGTCCTCCAGTCTTTAATGTGTTGAAGTTTTTCGATTCTTGATATTAAAAAAGAAGTTTCATCTTTCACATTATTCTGGGCAAATAAACTAAAAGAAATGAATAGTAACGGAAGCGAAATGGTTATTAAACGTTTCATTTAATTCTCCTTTATGATTTTAAAATAATTTTTTAATTGTTCTTATCAGATGAACGTGTGTTTTGAACTCAGCGTGTGATTTTTTAACAACCCGTATAGACTACTTTTTGATCTGGTACAATGTAGGAATTAACAAAAACCATCTCTTGGCTATTCCTTCCAGAATTTTGTCATTTTATTACATAAAGAGAAAAATGTGATAATTGAAGTGAATTTTAAGACTAGAGCTTATTTGAATTTCGATTCTGGCGGGGAATAAGTAATTATTGATTTTTGTATTGTGATGGTGAGATCCCAAATTGTTTTTTAAAACTCCTGGTGAAATTAGCCTGGTCTGAGAAGCCAACCTGGTAACATATTTCCGCAATGTTTCCGGCGTTTTGTTTCAGAAGATCTGCAGCCCGCTGCAGACGCATTGATCTTATCAATTTTCCCGGCGGCTGATCAATTAAAGCATTTAATTTACGGTTAAGTTGTGCTTCACTCATATTTACCTGTTCTGCTAAAGACATAACATTAAAAGATTCTTTTTCCATATATTTTTCTATCAAGTCTAAAACATTCTTTAAGAACTTTTGATCGACTGAATCTGCAGTAACTTCATTCGGATGAATTATAGTTGCCGAACTGAATTTCTCACGAAGCTTCTTTCTCATCTCAACCAGATTCCTGATTCTTAACTGAAGCTCCTTTACGCTAAAAGGCTTAACAAGGTAATCATCTATCCGGGTTTCAAGTCCGGTGATTTTATCTTTCTCTGCAGCTTTAGCAGTAAGTAAAATGATCGGGATGTGACTTGTCTTTTCATCTGAACGAATATTTTTACTGAATTGAAAACCATCAACTTTAGGCATCATTACATCGCTTAAAATAAGATCGGGAATTATATCCTTTGCTTTAGTAAATCCTTCTTCGCCATCTACAGCTTCTTCGATTTTAAAAATCTCATTCAGGTTATCTTTTATGTATTTCCTAATATCATCATTATCTTCCACAACAAGGATTAAGGATTTGATCTCGTCATTATCCTTTTCGTCCGGAATTTCCAAATATTCCGTATCGATTAAATCCTCTCTTTCCGGCTTTATTTCGTCCCTAGTATTTTCAATTGCATCTGCTTCAATATTATTTTCCGTATTCTTTTGGTAAACGGGGAGTTGAATAGTGAAAACTGTTTCTCCGGGTTTGCTTGTAACGTTTATTGTGCCGCTATGTAAATCTACAAGTTCTTTAACCAGCGCAAGACCTATACCGCTTCCTCCTGAAACCCTTTTATCAACATTATCAACCTGGTAGAATCTATCAAATATGTTCTGAAGATCTTCTTCAGGAATACCGATGCCGTTGTCTCTTATTATTATCTTTATGAATTCTTTATCATTTCCCGAAACGGATGAAACTGTTAAAGAAATTATGCCGTTTTCGTGTGTAAACTTAAAAGCATTTGAGAGAAGGTTTGTTACTATTTTATCAAGCTTATCGGGTTCATAATCAATTATGAATGATTTCTTTTCACTTTCAAATTTAATGTTAATGGATTTGTCAACTGCAATTGCTTCAAATGAGTAGAATAAGTTTTTCAGAAAAGGAATTACATCTTTTCTTACCAATTTTAATTTCGTTCCGCCGGATTCAATTTTTGATAAATCAAGCAATTGGCTGACAAGCGTAAGCAGCCTGTTGGCGTTGCGCCTTGCAACTAAGAGTTTTTCTTCTATTTTATTATCGTTAATCTTTCCAAGAACGTTATTTATCTGGCCTATTACTAAAGTTAAAGGTGTTCTGAATTCGTGTGATATATTTGTGAAAAACCGTGACTTTAATTGATCTAGTTCTTTGATTTTTTGAGATTCAACATGCTCGATCCTCAGCTGGTTTCTTAATTTTATTCTACCGAGTTCATATTTTCTTATGCTGTAAAGAATAAAAAGTAAAATTATTACGAAGGATAAATATGCATACCAGGTATTCCACCAGGGAGGAGTAATAATAATATTTAATGATGTTCCTGTTTTATTCCATATACCATCGTTGTTAGAACCTCTAACCCGTAAAGTATATTCACCCGCATCCAGATTAGTAAATGTAGCTTCTCTTTTTGTACCAAGGTCAATCCAATTTTCATTGAAGCCTTCCAGTTTGTAAGCATACTTATTCTTAAATGATTCTTTAAAACTTAGAGCTGCGAACTGAAAGACGAGAATATTATCTTTATAAGATAATTCAATATTTCGATCTGCTGATATTCCCTTTATTATTACGGGTTTTTGCTTTGTTGATTCCGATGAGTAGTATTTCAATTGTGTAATAACAATGGGAGGAATGTATGTATTATTTTTTATACTGTCTGGATAAAATGAGTTAAAACCGTTAGGGCCGCCGAAAAACATCTCGCCTGTTTTGGGACTTTTAAAGTAAGCACTATAGCTAAACTCGTTGCTTTGAAGTCCGTCGGTTACATCATAATTTTTAAATTTTAAAATTTCCTTGTTAAGCTTGTTATCATAAGATATAGTAATTTTTGATATACCTTTGTTTGTACTGACCCAAAGATTACCGTGATCATCTTCCAAAATACCGTAGACAACGTCGTTGGGAAGGCCGTCATTTTCGGTATAAGCTGTAAATTGTCCGGTTTTTCTGTCAAGCAGATTAAGACCGCCTCCGTATGTGCCTACCCAGAGTCTGTCAGACCTATCTTCGTAAATTGAATTGACCTGGTCCTGACGCAGACTGGTCGGATCATTCGGGTTATATTTGTAATGAATAAAATGTTTTGTCTTTGGATCATATTTATTTAGACCACCGCCATCTGTTCCGACCCAAAGTATCCCTGATCGATCTACATAAACTTTTCTTATTATATTGTTGCTCAGGCTGTATTTATTTCCCGGCTCATGTTTGTATATAGCGTATCGGTTGGTTTGCGGATTAAGTTTGATTATACCATTTCCCCAGCTTCCAGCCCAGATGTTCCCTTTTTTATCTTCACATATTGAAGTTGAAAAATCGGGAACAATGCTTTTAAAACGAAGCGTTTGCGTACCCGAATCATTTGTTCTGTACAAACGGTCGAGCGCACCGGCGCCGATCCAAAGCGCGCCTGAACGATCTTCAAAGATTGAAGTTACCCAGTTGCTTGAAATGCTGTTGACATTGTTCTTATTAGTTAAGAATCTTACAAACTTATTTTTTTGCCGGTCGAACATTACAAGCCCACCGTGCCATGAACCAAACCAGAGCATGCCAGTATGATCTTCACAGATAGTTCTAATTGGGTCTGTAATCAATCCATTAGGTTGATCAGAATTGTATAAATAAGCATGAAATTTTTGTTTCTTCTGATAAAGTTTGTTAACGCCTCCGTCAACTGTTCCGATCCATAAAATACCGGAACGATCTTTATAGATTGATGTAATACTGTTTGAGCTCAGGCTATTGGGATTATTTGTGTCGTGATGGTAATGAAGGAAGTATAGTTTTTTACTCCCACCATTTAAATTATTTTTATTTTCCGAAAGAACTGCTTTGTTGAGACCATCTGCAGTTCCAACCCACAGCACATTTTCTCCCGGAAGTGCTGATGTAGTTACTTTTATAGATGTTATTTTGTCATCACTCAAACTGTTGGGATCTTTAGGATCATGTCTGTACCGGATGAAAGTAAGTAAAGAATCTTTGTTCGGAGGATTATCATCCATATTTATTTTAAAAAGTCCTTCATTTGTACCAACCCACATCGAATTAAATTGGTCTATGTAAATGGTGTTAATTTTGCCAAAAATATTTTTTAATAATCGATCAGGGAAATAATGCCTGAAACTTTCTTTTTCTGTATCGAATCTTTCAAGACCATAATTGGAAGCGATCAATAATCCCCCGGAATTATCTTCATAATAAATTTGATTAATGTTATTGGCATTAATCAAATTATTACCAGCATTAAAATTGTTTGCATAATGAATGAAACGGACATGATCTGAATAGTCTTTTCTATCAATATCTGAATTGCTAACCATTTTGTTAAGTCCGTTTTTTGTACCAATCCAAAGTATTCCTTTATTGTCTTCATACAGTGACAGGACTTCATCATTGTCAATGCTAGAAGAATCCCCTGGAATATTCTGGAAACAAGTAAAGCGTTCAGTTTTTCTGTCAAACTTATCTAGTCCTCCTCCAAGAGTACCTACCCATAATGTTCCGGAACTATCCTCACAAAGCGAATAAACCCAGTTATGGCTCAGGCTTGTTGAATCACCGGGAATATTTTTATAAACAGTAATATTATATCCATCATATTTATCCAGACCATCAAATGTACCGAACCAGATAAATCCTTGTTGGTCTTGCAGAATACAATTTACAGTGGATTGTGAAAGTCCCTGTTTTAGGGAGATATGCTCAAATACAGTTTTTTGTGCTTGTAAGAATGTTATGTTCCCCCAATTCAGTAAAACAGAAAGAAGCATAATTACGGTAAATTGAGCAAAGTGATGATATTTAATACGGTTCGTCAATTTAAAGTGGATTTAGTTTCCCATTGGTTTAATCCCGGAAATAAAATACAATATTAATTATTAAGAATGAAGTAAAAGGATAAGGAAAATTGGGATAAATCTGTTCAAAGTCCGCGGACTCCCACCTCGTCAAAGAAGGCAGACGGAGTTCTCAGCCATTGGTTAATTATATGCTGACAGCAGTTAATCTTATCCCCAGTTTTTCATAATTACATCTAATTTTCAAAGCTGCTGCAGAAAACGCCGGCGTAACCACGGCCGAGCTTAGCACGCGCATCTGACATTGCAAATACTTTCTAAATCAAGATAACTGGCTGGCTGTTTTTTTAATTCATGATTGATGAATTTGGAGAAGAAGGGTGTTTAAATTTTTTTACCCACCTCTAAATCTCCTCCTAGGAGGAGACTTATATTTTCATTCATATCAATCTAATATCAGTTTTTATCTTTTTATATGTCAATATAACTGCATTTAAAAACAAAGGACATTCGGTTAAGAAGAATTATATTTTGCCTTACTTATTAGGTCTTGTTATCATTTCCCAGAAGCGTATTGTCCCCTCCTTTGGAGGGGCAAGCCTGTCCGGCGTAGTCCGGCAGTTGCCGGACGAAGACGGAGAGTGGGTTCATGACCAATTATCTCATCCCCAGTTTTTCATAATCTCGCCGAAACATTCCAACCCGCTGTAGATAACGCCGCCGTAACCGTGGCCGGGTTTTGTCCATGCACCGGACAAATAAAGATTTTTTATTGGCGTCGAATGATCTAATCTTGTACTGCCTGAGTTGTCTACCGTTTGATCGAATCCGTAAATAGCTCCTCTGTAATTACTCGTATATCTCAAGTTAGTTAACGGCGTACCTATCTCCTTAACTTCAATTGCATCTCTCAACCCGGGAAGGACCGTACTTTCAACTTTATCGATCAGTATGTCAGCCATTCTTTCTTTTTCTTTATTGTACTCTTTCTTATTATTCTTAAAATAATCATCCGTGTATTTTTCCCAATGATCAAATCCTTGAATTGTTAAAATGTTAAGTGTGTTCTTTCCTTCGGGTGAATATCCTTTGTAAACATTATCGTAAAGCATTAAGCCGTATCCGCCGTTTTCCAGGTCTGCTTTTTTCATTAATTCATAACCGGCATCGTCATCATAACCGGGATTATAAAATATTTCGGTATCTGTAATTCCGGTTTCTTTAACCAGGTCTTTTTTAAGCCCGAGGAAAACCTGGAAACATGAAAGACTTACGCTCAGCTTTTCCATCTTTGCCAGGTATTCTTTCATTGCACTTCTATCATCCGGCATTTTGTCAAAAGTATCAAATGTATTTGCATTGGAAACCACAACCTTTGCAGTATACTTTTTCCCATCTGCGGTTACAACACCGTAAGCCGTGTTTTCTTTTGTAAGTATTTTTTCAACCCTGCTTCCGGTAATTACTTTACCGCCGTGTCCTTCAATAAACTTTTCAAAGGCATCGCTTATTTTCTGCGATTTTCCTCTCGGATAATATCCGCCTTCCTTTAAATAACTGAAAGTCGGCATAGCATAATAATAAGGTGAAAGCTTTGACGGCGGCAGTCCGTAATATCCCCATAACGAAGAAACAATAGCTTTAAGTTTCGGATTTGTTATTCTTGCATCAACAAGATTTCCCCAGGTTCGGTTGTATGCTTTTAGTATGTACGGAAAATCCTGTGCGAAGGTGTTCATATTAATTTTTCCTCCTGCGGCAGAATATTTTCCAATATCTTTTGTTATTCCCTCCATATCTTCAAATATTCCTTCTATCCCTGCTTTTTCTTCGGGGAATAATTCAATAAGATTGTTTATATATGCTTTAATATTTTTCTGCGGTACTCTTATATCATAATCCGGAAATATTATTCTATAAAGATTATGGTGCGGTTCAAATTCAACTTCTTTTATCTCAGGAAATCCGGAGATAAGATTGTGAATTCCGTTTCTCTCTCCTACAGTTGTAGAATGAAGCGATACATCAAAAACAAATCCGCCGGGACGTGTAAAAGTAGTTGCATATCCTCCGACTTTAGTATGCTGTTCAATTACCAACGGCTTAAATCCCTGTCGTGCAAAAGCCGCGGCACAACTTAATCCGCCTAAGCCTGAACCAATAATTATTGCGTCGTATTCGTTCTCATCTAAGTTTTTGCTAAAACCTTTTGGTAATGTCTGCCAGTCAAGCGATAATAGTGCTATTCCACAAAGCACTTTTTTTATGAAGTCTCTGCGTTCAATAAGATTTGCTCCCATTTTATTCTCCCTCTTTTAATTGATATCTTATTCCGCATTAAGAAAAGTTTTAATTACTCTGTAAAATTGGAGATTATAATTTTAATAAACAATATGTTTATGTGAGCTTCCGAATTTTCAGGCGCAGATGAATGAGTAAAAACGGTTGTCCACAGGACTCCTTCGGAGAAATCATTAAGAGCAGTTAATGTTTTTCACTTTAACCCAAATGGATAAATCTCGTCAGAGTCCGTGGACTCATACAGAGTCCACAACCATTGGTTAATGATATTGTATATTATCATTAACCAACAGCTTTATCAAAGGACAATATCTTCCTACTTTATCTGGAATGATTTGCTGGCAATAACATTTCCGTTTGAATCCTGTATTTCCACACGCCAATTACCTTTCCAGGCCGGTACGATAGTTTTAGCAGACCATGTGTGCCATGTTTTTGCTTTAACCGGCAAATTAATTTTTGCCATTTGTTTATCCTTATAAAACCAGACATGAGAAATTTCCGTCGTATCTATTTGGCTTGTGAGTCCCGTAAAGCAGTATAATTTTCCAACATCAGAATTAAAGACAGAATCAGTTCCTACCGGCTGCCTGTTTTCTATAGAAGTGCAGACAGCAATATCTGTAACTTTTATGTTTGATGAATTCTGGGCATATAATCCGCATGACAATAGAAGAGTTATCACGAAAGCGAGTGCATATTTTTTCATCTTAAATAAACCTCCATTTTGTTTTTAATAATTTAATCTAAAACCCAAACATAAATACAAGCAATTTCATCATACTACGTAATACTCTCTTTCCAGGGCACTACTATTTTTCACAAACTTAAACTATCAACTTTCCAACAAATCTTTTAATCCTTTAAGAACTACATTCCAAAAATTATCAGAATCCTTATATCTTTTTTCATCGCCGTTAAAATTATCTTCTGTAACTTTTAAATTAGTTCTGCTGTTCTCTTCATCCAGCTCATAAGTAACGTATGAATAATTTGATTCAACATCCGGCAGGCCGGAATCAATGCTTAAATCTTTGGTTCTTAACAATCGTCCGGGATCAATTTCTAAAATAATTCCTTTAACGTGAACTTTCTTTGTATCGGCATCCTGCCAGATAATTGAGCTTCCCTTCTTCCAATCAGAAATTACTTCGCTGTGGTACATGTATTGTTTTGTTAATTCCGGATTCGTAATTGCATCCCAGACTTCAGCCGGCGGCGCATCAATAGTTATAATTTTTTTTAAAAATAATACTTTATCCACAACATTTATCTTAATAAATTTTAGAACAATTTAAAATCTATTTATGAATTATTCCTTGATAACTATCATAATTAATTGGTTTTAATGTTAAATTAATATTATAATTCTTTAGTCATTAGATAAGAAAAATACATAAATGAATTTTTTTTCATCCTTCAATAAAGTGTTATCTGCCTTTGAAAAGCACAAAGTTGAATATATACTTGTCGGCGGGTACGCAGTTGCCCTATATGGTATTCCCCGTGCTACTAATGATATTGATATTTTTATAAAACCCGAAGAAAAAAATTTTAATAAACTAAGAGCTGCATTAAAAGAAGTATTTAACGATGACTCAATTGAAAAAATTATATTATCAGACAAGGAATTATATCACGTAACCAGGTACGGAACACCGGAAGGATATGCTATTGATATTCTGGTTCAATTAGGTGAGATGTTTAATTTTTATAATATAAAATCACATGAAATTGAAATTGATAAGATAAAAGTCAAAGTAGCTGATATTGACTCTCTTATAAAAATGAAAGAAAATACCCCTAGAAATATTGATAAAGAAGATTTATATTATTTAAAACAATTAAAAAAAAATGCCGGTATTTAAATACAAAACATACCAGGAAGCCCGTGATGCCTTAATAGTTAAAAATCCCGATGAAAACTATTACCGAATGCTTTCGGACTTCTATGAAACCTTCGGCAAGATTTTTACAAAAAGATTTCCGCATGGAGTCTATAATTTTAAAACTATTCAAGAAGCCCAAAAGCAAAAGGAAGACTGGATACTTAACCGCCTGCCGTGATTATTTTTTATCTACAAGCTTCATAGTGTTTGTATTATACCTCGGACCAATATCGGGATATTTTTTCATTAAATTTTCTATATCATTCAAATCTTCCGCACTAAGTTTTATATCTGCGGCCTTTGCATTTTCTTCCAGGTATTTAATTTTTTTAGTCCCCGGGATAGGAATAACATTTTCTCCCTGCGCCAGAACCCATGCAAGTGCTAATTGTGCCGGAGTACAGCTTTTCTTTTGTGCAAGGTCTTCAAAACCGGCAGCAAGCTTAGAATTATTCTCCCAATATTTATCGTCAAACCTTGGTATGGTTCTGCGAAAATCATTTTCGGGCATTGTTTCTCTTCTAACTGTATTCGTCATTAATCCGCGGGCGAGAGGGCTGAACGGGATTAAAGAAATATTAAGCTCACGGCAGACCGGCATAATCTCTTTTTCAACATCCCTGGTTAATAAAGAATATTCGCTTTGTAAAGCGGCTATCGGGTGAACCGCATTAGCTCTTCTGATTGAATCGGCAGATGCTTCGGATAAACCGAGGTAACGAACTTTTCCTTCCTTAACAAGATCCGCCATTGCTCCAACCGTTTTTTCCACAGAAACTTTCGGATCAATTCTATGCGCATAGTATAAATCAATTGTATCGATCTTTAATCTTTTCAAACTTGCTTCGACAGCTTTTTTTATATATGCAGGCGAACAATCGAGATAAGCGTCATCCATGCTTTTAAAGTTTTTTATTCCCTCTTTAATTCTAAAACCGAATTTAGTTGCTATAAAAACCTTATCTCTATTTGCCGGTAAAACATTTGAAATAAGTTCTTCGTTTTTACCCGCGCCGTAGAAATCAGCCGTATCCCAAAAATTAATTCCCAGATCCAATGCTTTGTGAAGAACTTTAATCGATTCTTCATCATTGGTTACACCGTATGCATGACTCATACCCATGCAGCCCAATCCTACCGCAGATAATTTTTCATCCGTATTTCCGAGCTTTCTATATTTCATCAAAAACCTCTTATTACTTTTTTTGTATAACTTTAATCAACTTTAAAATGTTAAACTCATTTAAAAAAGTATTTAATTGATTGAATAAATTCAAACGAGTTTGATACAGCACATACCCATAACAATAAATATTGCTTCAATTAAAAGCAGCATCATATAACTTTAATGAAATAATATTATCTACGGTGTTATTTAATTAACAATTAAAAATTTGTTGTGGGATCATCCGCTGACGGTCCGTAAACCGAAGGAACTTTTCCGCCTGCGAGGCGAATATAAACAGACATTTGTCCCCGGTGGTGTATATGGTCAAAAAGCATCATTAACATAAATTCATCGGCAATAAATTTTGCCCCGGCAAATTCAATAGTCTTTTTAATTTCATTATCTGATAAATCGGATAATTTATTAATTACAATTGATGTTTGATTATTAAAATCTTCAATAAGAGTGTGGAGGTCTTTAGGATTATAATTCTGAAAGACTGATCTATCCAATTTTTCGCCGAAGACATAAGACTCGGTTAAAAACATTTCAAACACAAATGTTGACAAAATCTTTTTAGCAGTCTGAGACCGCTCGTGCGGAGTAAAATCTAATTTGTCTTCCGGGAATGCCTGCATAACTTTAAGAGTAGTTGCAAATTCTTTTCTGAATAATTTTAATAAGGTTTCTTTGGTGACCATTATTGACTCCAGCTAATTAGTTATAAAAAATTTATCTTTCCACAATATTTTTAATTTTTTCAAGAAGTTATTCCATTCCGTTTTTTGAATGTTCATATCCCTGCTGGCCTGCAAAACCTTTCTGTGTCCAGGCAAACCTGGTTTTATTTCTGCCTATTACATCTGCGTTGTAAGTAACCGGAGAATAATTTTTCCCTTTGTCTTGACATGTTATCCCCCGGTATTCACCTTGAAAAACAATCTCGCTCCCGACCTTCCAATCTGTGATAGTCTGCGTTCCGAATAAATACTTTTTAATAATATCAGTATTAATTAATGCTTTCCACACTTTATCAGGCCCTGTGTTTATTTCAATCGATTCAGATACTTCAAGATCTTGTCTCATTTATTTCCCTTCCAATTTTCTTTAATAATTGCCCATCTTTAATGGTCTTTCCATTCGCCGTTTATTTTTAAATATTTTTCCGAGAAGCCTTCATATTTAAAACCTAATTTTTTTACCAAAGATTTTGACCTTATGTTATCCGGCTGAATGTTTGCTTCAAGTCTGTGCAAATCAATTGTATCAAATGCATATTTCATTACCTCACTTAAGCCGGCATACATTAATCCTTTTCCTTCAAACTCTTTTGCCAAATAAAACCCCAGGAATGCACTCCGGAAATAACCTTTAATTATTTCACTGATGTTTACAACTCCTATTATTTTTTTCGTATCGCTAAAACAAATAAAGAATCCGATTTTTCTAATATTATCCAGACTTTCTATATATCTCGCAAAATTATTTTCAGTTAACGGCGGCTGTACGAAAGGAGCGGGGCCATTACCCGGTTTTGAAAACAGTTCATAAAATTCATTAAAGTCGTTCATCCCGGGTGTACGGATAATAATGAAATTATCGAAATTATTTTTTTCGACAGTTGTGTTCATTTTATATTTTTTAAATACAATCCGCTTGCAGTGAAGTTAAATTTGAATCCAGGTAAATTTTTAATTTTTATAAAAGCTTTGAATAATTTAAGTATTCATCTTCTCAATTAAAAGCTCAATTGCCCGAACAATTACTAAAGATTTATAATATAATCCTTGATGGTATAAATTATTTTTCTCATTAAGATATTTTAGCATCTTATAATATAAAGCCCTATTTTAATTTTTACACATCATAAATATTTAAGCAAGTTCGGAGGAAAAATTGTTTGAAGGAACTCTTATTACTTCCAACGATCATTGGCTGCTCTGGGCAGTTCTTTTCATAATTGCCGCATTCAGCTTGTGGGCGGAAAAATCCAAAATAGGCTCAAAGCTTTCGGCAGTTGTTATTGCCATAATAATTGCTTTTATTCTTTCAAACATTTCAGTAATTCCTACTCAGGCACCTGCATATGATTTAGTTTGGAATTATCTTGTTCCGCTTGCAATACCGCTTCTTCTTTTTAAAGCCAATCTTAGAAAAATAATTAAAGAGGCCGGGCCTACATTAATTGCTTTTTTGTTCGGTGCTGTAGGTACAATTATCGGTACTCTCATATCATTTAAAATATTTAATTTAGGACCCGAAGGCTGGAAGCTGGCAGGTATTTTTTGTTCGACATATATAGGCGGATCGATGAATTATGTAGCGACTGCCGCCGCACTTCATCTGCATGCTGGAGATTTGTTAACCGCCGGCGTAGCTGCCGATAACCTTGTTATGGCAACTTACTTTGTAATTTTGTTTGCAATTCCCAACAGCGCATTTTTTAAAAAATTATATCCTACCGAGCATGATGATAAGGCAAATTCAACAGATGAAAGTATAAAAATAAACGAACAGGAAAAACCTGATTTATTTAACATGGCAAAAGCACTTGCCGTCGGATTTTCAATTTGTGCGGCGGGATTTCTTTTAGAAGGCTTTATTAACATTCAGGGAAGCGGAATATTAATTATTACGGCTATTGTTGTTTTATTAGCTACGGTGTTTCCAAAGCAGATCGGGACAATTGAAGGTGCCGACCAAATCGGCGCTTTGCTGATGCAGGTATTTTTTGTTGTAATAGGCGCAAGCGCAAATATTTATGTAGTATTAAAAGTCGGACCGATTTTATTTTTCTTTGCTGCTGTAATATTGTTGATTCACCTTATATTTATCTTGACAGCAAGCAAGTTATTTAAACTCGATCTTGCGGAAATTGTTATAGCTTCGAATGCAAATATGGGCGGACCGACTACCGCCGCTGCTATGGCTATTGCAAAAAATTGGAAAGATCTTGTAATCCCTGCTGTCCTTTGCGGAACACTCGGCTATGCAATTGCTACTTTTATCGGTGTCGGATTGGGAAATATTCTTCATTAACTTTACGGCACAATTATCATAATAAACTGAAACCGAGAAATTTACAAATTCTTTTTTAACTGGTTTACTCTGTTAATCCCGTTTAGCGCCGCAACTCTATAAGCCTCGGCCATTGTAGGGTAATTAAAAGTTGTGTTGATAAAAAACATTAGGGTATTTCCGTCACCTTTCTGCGACATAATAGCCTGGCCGATATGAATAATTTCCGCAGCGCCATGACCGAAACAATGCACGCCGAGTATTTTTAATGTTTCCCTGTGAAAAAGAATTTTTAACATTCCCGTTGTTCTGCCTGTTATTTGTGCACGCGCCAAATGCTTGAAGAAAGAATGCCCGACTTCATAAGGAATTTTTTCTTTTGTTAATTGTTCTTCCGTGTAACCTACCGAACTAATTTCCGGGATAGTGTAAATTCCTGTCGGTATAAATTCAACAAGCTGATGATCGCATTTACCGAATACAATATGAGTCGCCGCAAATCTTCCTTGATCATAAGAAGCACTTGCAAGATTCGGAAACCCGATGATATCACCGGCCGCATAAATATGAGGAATTGGAGTCTGGTTATTTTCATTCACTACAATTGAACCTTGAGCATTTGTTTTTATACCGAGTTTGTCCAATCCCATATCATCTGAATTACCCGTCCTGCCCTGAGCCCATAAAAGATAATCCGTACGAATTTCTTTGTTTGATTTTAAATAGACTGTAACTCCATTGTCATCTGCAGCAACCTTTTTATATTCTTCGCTGTGCCTGAGTATAACGCCGTTCTCACGTAAATGATATGCAACTGCATCGATTATTTCATCATCTAAAAATGCAAGAAGTTTATCACGCGTATTAATTAAATTTACCTTTACGTGCAGTCCTCTAAAAATAGAAGCATATTCGCAGCCTATAACGCCGGCACCGTAAATTGTTATTGTACTGGGGTTGTCCTTCAAATTTAGAATTGTGTCGCTGTCTAAAATTCTCGGATGATTAAAATCAACATCATCAGGATGGTAAGGACGCGAACCGGTTGCAATTAAAAAATAATCGGCCGAATAAGTTTCTTCCGCTCCGTTAGTCAATTTAACGAAAATGGTGTGTTCATCAATAAATTTTGCCCTGCCGTCAATTATATCTACTTTGTTACGCTCATAAAAACTTTTCCTTAGATTGAACTGTTCTTGAATAACCATTTCAGCTTTTTTCAGCAAGGATTGAAAATTAGATTCATCCAGCCTATTGCTTTCATATAAAATTTGACTTGCATGCCGCAGGGCTTTACTCGGGATTGTGCTTGTGTGCGTACAGCTTCCGCCTACCATTGAAAAATAATCGCACATAGCGACGTGCAATCCTTCTTTAGTACATTTCATAGCAGCGCCTTCGCCTCCAGGCCCGCTGCCGATTACTATAACATCATAATGATTTTTCATTTTCACCGTTTTTCTTTTGGCTCTAATTTATAAAAATCTTTGTAAACTTTAATAAGGACGGGTCACTTTAAATAAGAAATTTACTTACTGTCCAAAATAAATGTAAATCAGAATATTACTCCGATCAATAAACTGTATTGTATGGATTCAAGTCCGGATTCAAAAAAATCACATTATTTTAAATCATCAAAATAAGGTAATAAGGTTATTTTATCGGGTGTTGATTGTTGTTACTAAGGTTAATAAACTTTCAGCCAAAAACCGATCGCCCAAGGATGAAATAAGGTTATCATGCTTAGTAATAATTTTGGATTACCGTAGAAAACAATTACGCCTTAAAACCTTATTTCCCGATCTAACCTTAAAAACATAAATTTCCCTAGAATAAATAAACCTTATTACTTTATCCAATTTAGAAAGCCCAAACATTTATTTTATTCCTTTAACTGTATACTTTAGATGGAAATAAGAAATTCATTTTTTAGCGGAGAATTTTTTGAAGAAATTCATTTTTGAAGAATTAATATTCAATACTTTTTTTCAATGCAACTTTGGAATTAAACCTTAAGAAAATAATAAGAGCATATAAGCTTGTGTATAACGGCACTGCAGTCCACATTCCTACCAAACCAAAATCTAAAGTAACGCCAAGTAAATAAGCCAGCGGAACAAATACAAACCAGTTTACAGTAACATCAGTTAACATTACAAACAATGACTCACTGGCAGCCAACAACCCGTTTGCAAATACATATCCCACTCCGAAGAAAATCTGTGCGAAACCGGCAATCCGCAAAATAGGAATGGCAATATTGATAATACTTTGGTTTGTAGTTAAAATTGATACAACCACTCGGGGAAAAAACACAAAAATGATACCTAATAAAAATGTATATGAAGTACAAATCTTACTTGTTTCAAATCCCCACTTCTTAGCAGATTTAATATTCTTACTTCCTAACTGATTCCCTATCAAAGTTTGTGCAGCTATACCAAAGCCCATTGAAGGCATAAAGGATAAAAACATTGCCGATAAAACAACCTGGCTAGCAGCCTGCGGTGAAGGTCCGATCAGTCCGATTATGGATATAAATAATAACAGTCCCGTTAAAGTGAAAACACTTTGAAAAGAAACCGGCAGCGAAAGTTTTAAAATGACTTTTGCAATACTTCTATTAAACCGAAAATTTTTAAAAAGCATATATTTGCTTCTATAGCTTTTCATCAAACTAACGGCAACATAAACGGAAGTTTCCAGCATAGTGGCAATAGCAGAACCTAAACCTGCTCCGGCAATCCCCATTCCTTTCAATCCAAAAGCACCGAATACGAGAGTATAATCAAGAAATATATTAGTCGCATTTGCAAAAACACCTGCAATCATGAAGATTTTAGTTTTGCCGATTCCGAAGTAAAATCCCCGATAAGAAACGGAGACTAAAAAGAAAGGAAGCCCCATGAACCTATAAAACAAATAACTGCCGGCATAACTGCCTACTTTTTTATCTGCGGCAAATAGATTTGCAATATTTGAAGAAAAGGATACAACAATTGCAGCAAAGACTAACCCGATAACAAGTCCCATAATAAGAGAAGAAGTTAAAACTTTACCGCATTCATTATAATTTTTTATTCCGTCATTTCTTGAAATTAATACCTGCGTACCGGTTGATAAATTAGAGAAAAAACTTATAACAGCCCACGTAGCATAAAAAGCAATACCAAGTCCGGCAAGCTCATATTTTGCGTCCGGCAGCCTGCCTAAAAAAGCCGTGTCTGCAAGAGAAAGCAGCATCTGCACAGATAGACCGGCTATTACAGGTAAGGCTAATTGCAAGATTGTTTTTTTATCCTGGCCTGATATTATCCTCTTCATTAATAAACCGGAAATTAATTTCCGACATTATATATATTGTTATAAACATTAAATCAAAATACAGATTCTATTTTACATCTACTGTCTCTTCAAGAACCTTGGATTTGTCTTCAGTCTCAGAAATATTATTTCCGTTATGTTTTTTGCCGTTCCCTATAAATTCATTCTGCCAAATATCGTCTGTCATAGATAAGAACTTTTTATTATACTCGGTTAATCCTTCATAATATAAGGGATCTTTAATAGCTTCTGCGGCATCTTCATCAATCGGTATGGGTTTTGTTTCTTCAAGAAGCTTACGGGTAAATTCATAATGATCTCTTATTCCGCATGGTGCAATTAAATTGTGTACCTCTTTACCTTTCTTTTCAAATCCATAATCGCGCTGCCACTTACGAACCCCAATCATTAAATCTGATTTTAAAGCATCATTAAGATTGCCGTCGCCGGCATATATATCTTTAATATTAACCTTTGAATACGGGTAGAAAACACAAGGCGTAACATTACCATTCCATTCTATATAAATATAGCCGCCGGATCTTCCGCCTGCCAAACAGCCGCTTGAGTAAACTCCGCCGTTCCAAAAATCGGGTAAGAAAATATGTTTATCGTGTATTATGTGTTTTTCTTGCCTGTACATCCATTTTCTTTGCTCAGGGGTTACCATTAAATCAAGGCTTTGATGACGGCCGATGGGCATGTATTGAAATATCCAGCCGTATACGGCGCCCTGCTGCCCGAAATAAAAATCAACAAATTTATCCGAAATTATTTTTTCGGCATTACTTCTTGTAGCAGTAACAGAAACTCCGAACGGTACGCCAACTTCTCTTAAATTAGCCATAGCATCCAGAATTTTTTTATATACACCCTTTCCCCGTCTTTCATCGGTTTCTTCTTCAAAACCTTCAACTGAAATTGCAGGTGTTATATTACCGACCTCGGCCATTTGTTTTGCCATATTTTTATCGATAAGTGTTGCATTTGTGTACATCATAAAATAATTATCCTGGTGTTCTCTGCATAAATCTAAAATACTTTTTCCATTTGACCGCCACATTAACGGTTCCCCGCCGGAAATTACGGTAAAGAAAGAATTCCATAAATTGGTTTTCTCCGTAACTATCCTGTCGACAGTTTCGTAATCAAGCTTTTCGGATGCTTTTGCACCGCTGCCGGCATAACATCCGGTACATTGTAAATTACATTTCTTACCCGGGCTTATGGTTATAAATCCCGGCGGTTCCTGTCCAAATTCTTTTATAAACTCTTCATTCATTTTTCTTTGATTTTCAAGCATGATCCTGCCGACAAACAAATTAAGTACTTTTTTCCTTACGCTCGGGGAAATATTTTTATTGGTTAAGGCTCTTTCAACAGTTCCAACTAAGTTGGATAAAATCATATACCTTTCGTATCTAATGTTTCGAGTGTAAAGTTTTTCACCTTCCACAATCGCTTTATAAATATATTCCTTTGCACGTTTAGCCGCATATTTTCTTAAAACGCTGTTTCCTAATACGAAATTCAATATATAAGGAATTGTTTTTTTTATTTGAAGATTAATTTTTTGCATCATTTGCCTCCTATTTTTTTTTAACTGCATCGGCGTGTTATTTCATTTTTCATTTTTTTAATTATATTAACTCATTTCCAATCACTCATCGCATTTTCAAAATTATTTGTAAAGCCTGTATGTGCCGTCAAAAGAAAATCTATTCCTTCAAGTTTTGCTAATTTTTTAATAGAGTTCTTTTGCATTTCCTTATTCATTTGTAGAAAACTGCGATCCATAACAACTCTACCATTTTTAATATTTAGTATATCACCGACAAACAAATACTTATCGTTTATAAGAAAACTCATTGAGCCTGGTGTATGGCCGGGAGTGCTTATACATTTTAACGAGATATTGCCGACATTTAAATCATCACCATCTTTAAGAAAAGTTAGTTCGCAAGGCGGCTTTTTATTGTGAATTAATTTTAAAAACCTTGCCGTTTTTCCGTTAATCATCTGCTCTTCTTCGGAGGAAATAAAAACTTTCGCACCGGGAAAAGCACTTATGCCTCCGGTATGATCACCATCCGAATGTGTAAGGAAAACCGCTTCGATATCCTCCGGATTTATTTTAAGTTTATCAAAAGCTTCTTTTACCCCTTCGGTATTTAACCCGGTATCGACACAGATTGTATTTGAATTATCATTAACGACATACATGCTTACAAATTTCAAATTTATTCTTGTTATATTTTCATTAACCGATTCGGTAAATATTTCTTTACCCGCCATTTCTTACTCCGTAATAATTCTGTTTAACCGAAAACAATTTTTAATGCTTTAAGTATCTGAAAAATCTTTTTCAAATCCGGTCTTCCATATCTATCTTTGGAAAATATTTCCCTGAGAATTCTTTTAGGCTGCCTGTAAAAGTTTGTATAGGCTTTTTTAATCATTGTTTCCAATTCATTGGGTGTAATATTATCGGTTCTAAATACCGAATGCATAGCGTCATATTTATCCCAATCTTTAGTAATAATTTTCTGTTCAACTTCATTCCATAAAACTGTTCCGGGATACGGTGTTAATATTGAAAACTGGGCAATCCCGGGATTAATTGCTTTTGCATAATCAATTGTTCGTTTGATATCATCTAAAGTTTCAGAGGGTTCTCCAAGCAGAAAAGCGCCCCAGGTTTCAATACCGTTTTCTCTTAATAATTCTACGGCCTTTAAAGAAACTTGAGAAGATGCCTTTCCGCCTTTCTTATATGCTTTCAAAATCCTTTCATTAGGACTTTCTATTCCCAAAAACATTTGACGAACTCCGGCCTTTGCCATAATCTCGGCTGTTTCAGGTTCTTTGATAAGATGATCTCCTCTTCCCATAACCCAGCGAACGACAGGTAATCCCCGCCTGATAATTTCATTAAACAATTCAATAAGCCTTTTATTGTCAAAGTTAATTATATCGTCAACTATAAGAATTCTTTCAGCATCATATTTATTGATTATTTCTTCTATTTCCGAAATAGTATTTTCAACAGATCTGACACGAAACCTTTTACCAGCCAACACACCAACATCACAAAATTTGCAGCTGTAAGGACAGCCTCTGGCGGTTATAAACGGATATTCAAGTACTTCATTTGAATTTGATTTATTGTTATGATCATATAACCAATTTGCTTCTCTTAACGGAAACGACAATTCATCGAGATTATCGATATAAGGTCTTAAAGGATTATGAATAATTTTTCCCGATGCATTATCTATCCATGAAATTCCTAAAACCTTTTCAGGATTAAAATTTTTCCCGCTTTTAATGCCTTCCAATAATTCTACTGCAGTTATTTCTCCTTCGGCACGAACCACATAATCGACGAATCCGCTGTTTAATACTTCTTCAGGACTGCTGGTTGGATGAGGGCCGCCCATTATAACAATCTTGCCAAGTTCTTTTGCGGTTTTTGCTATTTTAAGTCCCGAATTAAATTGAACTGTATTGCTGGAAATACCGACTAAATCGGCCTTGGAAAAATCCGGAACGGCATTAGGGTTTTCTAACAATTCGATTTGAACATTATGACCGGCTGTTTTAAGAGATGAAGCAATATATGAAACTCCCAGAGGCTGCATTTTAACCCCGCTTAATTCAAATATTGCTCCACGATACGGAGAAACTAATGAAACATTCATCTTAAAATTCCAATTTTGTTAACCTACGAATTTTGGAGAGTTTAAGTGAATTCTCTAAAATTTATTTAAATACCCGCATATTGTTATAAAAATTATTTATTTAATATTCCCATAAATAAATTGAACATTCTCTTACAGAAATTTTCCACTTCTATATCATGACGGTTAAAAAGCATTTCCACATTAAACGCTATCGGAATACTTCTATATAATATTGCAATATCTTCTATTTTAACTTTCTTATTCCAATTCGACTTTTTTATTCCGTCTTTTATAATTTTTGATATTAACGATTCCTGATCCGATATAATTGAACGGATATTCTTTTTCATCTCTTTATAATTCAAATGAGCAACTTCTGAAAAAAGCAGTATTGAAATTCCTTTATTCCGTAAAAAATATTTTATATGACAGTGTAAAAATTGAAAAAGTCTTTCTTCCGCAGGTTTTTTACTCTCTGCAATCACTCGAAGATCTTTCATTAATTCAGTTTGAACATCTTCCATTATGCTTGTGATAATTTCCCGTTTCGATTTAAAGTGACGGAAAATAGCTCCTTCCGAAATACCGACACGTCGAGCCAAATTTCTTGTAGAAAGATTGTGCAGACCCTCTTTCCTTATAGTATCCAGAACCGCTTTTTTAATCTGCCCGCGCCTTATATCCGAAGATTCTCTTTTCATATGTAAGTAATCATTTATTTACTTAAATATTAATAAATTCTATTTAATAATGCAAGAATCATTAATCACAAATATATTTTGTCCGCAGCTTTTTCAAAGAAATTATCCGGCACAAGCTATATTAAGGAAGTTATCGAATTTAAAAATATGTAAAATTACCGGCAGATATTATTTAGCAGAGGAAATAAGATTCCTTTATTAATATTTAAATAATTCTCAGTAACAGATTTGAAGCGAAGACGATATAAAGAAATTTTTACATATGAATTATACAAAATAATTTTTTAAAATTCAATTATAACACATTAATCGATCCGGGAAACGAATTTTATTTTCAACTCAAATCAATTCGGCCGCGTAACAAAAGAAAACGAATAAGGCTCCTTCATCCCGTTTCCGTACATATCGGTAATCATAGCAGAGATTGTAACTGTATATTTTGTGTTTGATCTAAGCGCCGATGAAGGTGTAAACTTAATCCGGTTCATTTGTTCATAAGGATAATTTCCGTCAAATGAAAATGTGCCAGCCGCTGCAGGTGACAATGTTATTGATGTAGTTGCAGAAGATAATTTAACGTAGTTATTAAAACTCATTATAAAAGGTTCCGTTGGCGAAACAAACAACTGCCCGTTTGACGGAGATGTACTTGAAACCTCAAGCGCAGCGGTTCTAAACGAAAATGTAAAATCCTGGCCAATCTCTACTCCGTCTTTTCCTTTTGCTGTTTTATCGATTAATACAGTAATTGTAGTATCCGATAAGAACGGCCCGCCGGTATAAATTCTTAAGATGTTTTCATCCGGCCACAACAAAATTGTATTCATAAGAGGAGTTACATGCGTCGACGATTCAACCGATGCTTTATCCATTCTTCTTGGAAACGTTACTGTTATTCCCGAATAACTGTAATTCAAAGGCGAGACATCAATATCGCCGTGCACAGGATCGGTCATTATACCGTTATATGTAGAATAAGACTGCACGGTTTTAAAACTAAATTCAAACGGGAAACGCAGATGATTCCCTGCAGTATCTATTGCAGCCGTACCGATTGAAACCTTGTATTCTTTATCGGGATAAGAATCTTTTTTAGCAAATGCATATGAGACTGAAGTTACCTTACTAAACGTAGTTATAGTTGCCCCGAGATTATACCCGCTTCTAGCATCGGAAAATAATGAGTACATAGGTGACTCCGTATAATTGCCCCAGTTGAAGATTCCTTCAACCGGCGGATCTACAGTGAAGGCTTTTTCAACACTTTCCCTGTCCATTGGCTTTGTAAACAGAATTGAAACTGTTATTCTTCCGTATCTCCAATCATAAACTATTTCACCTTTATCATCGGGATAAAACGACTCAATCAAATCGGGAACCGTTGATAATGTTATTTCACCAAGGTAAATTACACTGCCGCCCTGAAGCATAAAATTTGTATTCTTATATATCCGGTAATCATCGGCACGGATAGTAATATCGTAATTTCCTGCTCTAAGATCCCGGAAAGCGAACGAACCGTCAATCGGACTTACTTGGACTGAGTCGACGGTATTAACCTGACTGACGAATACCATTGCCTTGCTGTCTCTTTGAACAACCTTCCCTATTAAATCTGCATGAAGAAGATCATTAGTAAATTCTTTCGGAACCTCCGTTTGAGGCTCGACGATTGTTTTATTGCATCCGGAAATAATCAAAAGCATAAAAGCAAGAATTATAAGATATGTCTTCATTTCCTCTCCCTCCCTTTTACTTTGAAGATCTTATTAAATGTATTCTAATTACGCCGGAAAGTCATTACAAAAAAAATCCCACTTTTGACTGAACTCACTTTAGAAGATTTACATAATATAGGAATACATTATTATTTATTAATCGGCTTGAAAATCAAATTAAATGCCGGAAAAAAAGTGTCGATTTAACATTCTTTTTAAATCAAATCTCGCGGAAAGAACATGAATTTTATCAGGTTTTTGATAAGCTATCAGGTATTTGTAAAGTTAAATTGGTTATTATTCTTATTATATAAATTTTTGACAAGCCTCCCGACAATAAATTTACATAAGTCTATTAACACATCAATTATAGCTGCACCGGCAACTGCAATAATAAAATTAGTTTTAAATTAAGGAAACCGAATTTGTTTGTTATGCTAAAAATCCGATAACAATAAATTTGATTTTAAATAATATCAAAAATCTCTGTTAATTTTAATTGACCTAAAACATTCTTAACCTGTTCATTAACACCCTCAAGGCCGAAACTTACATTTTTATGATGGCACGATGTATAGGCATGAACCAGCAGCCCGATTCCCCAGCTAGACATATACTCAACATTAGATAAATCAACTGTAATGCTCTTACTTCCTTTGTCAATTGAATTTTGGACCAGGTTTTGAAATTCTTCTCCTTCAACTCCGATTAAACTTTTTTTATCAATAAAGATTATAGATTTGTCTTTATCATATTTCGCACTTATCTCCATAACTCTCTCCTTTTTTTCTTTTATGCTAAGTTAGCCATTATTTCTATTTTGTCAATAGTAAATAGAAATAAAAAAATTAAATAAAGGATATGGTTACGTTGACCTAGGCAATTTGATTTCTGTTGGGGGGAGTATTTTAACAACCTTTCTTTATTGTGTCCGCTTTAACTAATATTAAAAATCTTAGACAGTTTTAAACTGCTTAATACATCCTTTACCAGTTTATTGGCTCCCTCAACATTAAACTTAACATTATTTTTACTGCATGATCTATAGGCGTGCATAAGAAGTTCGACTCCGCTGCTTGATATGTAGTTTACTTTAGATAAATCAATTGAAATGCTTTTACTTCCTTTATCAATCGAATTATTAACAAGGTTTTGAAATGTTTCTCCCTCTACACCGATAAATTTATTTTTATCTACTGTTATTACCGATTTATCCGCAAAAAGTTTGGCATAAATTTCCATATATCCCTCTTCCAAAATATTCTCCCCTACTAAAATAGTCTTTATTTGATATATTACAATAACAAAAAAAAGAAGGGAAAATTCCAAAACTGATCTAAAAACTGCCAAAACCTCATTAATTACTTAATTTATTCCGCCTTTATTCAGTTTCTAATATTTTACAAGATTAAATCCGGTATTTTAATTATCCCCGCTGTTCATCATATCCTTCATCGACCGCGTAGTAAACCCCTGCGCCTTTCCCGGGGGAGTAAATTTTCCCTCCGGCGGATTCTCTTTTGATATTTTTGTAATCTCCTGAATTTCAATATGCGATCCGTCCATGCTGCTGTTGTATGTTTTTAATACAATAGGAATTTTGCCCGGCAGAAGTTCCCATTCGTCTTTTTCTTCCTCACCGCTGCTCGGGAATAACGACTTCATTTTTTGTGTTGCGTTTCCAATATTTTTGGATACACCTTCGTTGTCGTCTGCCGCCCAAATCATCATTACATTATCGCCTTGTTCAACAAGGTACTGTTTGCAGTTAAATCCGTTTATGTTCTTTTCCTTGCCGGTATATTTAACCTCCGGACCGGGCTGCGACTTTTTCTCTGCTTCTTCTTCATTCATTTGTTTCTGCATCTCCGGTGAAAGTTTCTTTTGCATTTCCTTTCCGGCAGCTTCGGCATTCTTCTGCATTTCTTCCATATCTTTGGACGACATTTCCATTACTGTTTTTCTCGGCCACATAACAAGATAAACCATCCCTTTATCTGCATTTACTATTGTTGATGATTTTTCACCTTTGGAAGAATAACTGTCTACGGCAAAGTTATTTCCTTTTAAATAAATTGTAGAATTGCTTTCTTTTTTTTCATTACCTCCGCTTTTTTTATCACCCATCAGTTTGTTATCCGGAAGATTCAAAAAGTACTCAGCTTCTTCGGTACTGCTTTTAAACCCTTTATCCTGGGGCCACATATTATTTGTAATAGGAATGCTGTACTCGGTTTGTTGAATTACATACTGAGCATGTGCAGTCGGTAAAAATAGAAATAGGAGAAATGCAAACGAAAAGATTATAAAATATTTCATTTCCTCTCCTTATAATGAATAAAAATTTTTATTAAATAAAATGAAAAATAGGCACTGTTTGTACCGGGAATAAATTTAACATCCTTGCCTTATGCCAATTGTATCCCGTAAAAATATTATTTGCAAGGTATTTATTCAATCCGCTTTTAGAACAAATTAAATAATTGGTTATATAAATTCAACTTTGAGCGGTGTCCTAGTATTTATTATTTTTTTCGCTAAAGGACGTCATGGCTCGACTCCGCTCGTCATGACGTCATTTAATTTCATTAAATCCCTCGACTTCGCCCGGGATGACAAAAAAATAATTTTCAAGATTTAAGCAAATTGGGACACTACCCAATCTTGTAAAAAATCCGACTGAAAGAACTGCTGCTAAATGAAGTTTTGCTGTGCATCCTAGGTTACAAAGAAGAATTAAATGAAAAAGCCGGTCAAAAGCTTGTTTTGAAAAAGCTACAAATTTCATTAATTTTGCCCCGCACCCTTAGCTCAGTTGGTAGAGCATCTGACTCTTAATCAGCAGGTCGCCGGTTCGAGCCCGGCAGGGTGCACCATATCCTTTGTACGAATTTCATTTATGAAATTCTTTTAATTTTTAATTGAATTTGATAAACATGCACGTCCGGCAGGTGGGTCAAATTCCTACGGATTGAAATTATTCCATGGAAATGATCCGGCATTATTTGATAGGCATCTAATTTTACATTTTCAATTTTACCCGGAATTTCAATCCAATTCTTATCTGCAATTTTACCGGCATTCAATAAAATCATTTTACCGCTAATTATCTTTCCAAAATATTCATTACGGTTATACATGCATATTGATACAAAGTAGTTGCCTTCCCCGGAATAATCATAACCCGGTAATCTATATTGTTTGTCTCCTTTATCTAACATTCTCATCCCGCATTTTAAACCCCATTTTTAATTGTTAATTCTTCATTCCTAATTATTCATCATGCCCGAGCATTGATTATAATCTTGCAAATTCAATTAAAAGTTTATAATCGTTTTTATCAGCAGCTCTTAATGCTTCCAAATATTTTGTCTTTGCTTCACCTTGTTTTACCAGGTTCTTGCTGCCCCAGGTAAAATAAGGTTTCCCAAATCCCTTGTTTACCAGAACATCTGCCATTAAACGGGAATGCCTTCCGTTACCATTCGCAAATGGATGAATCCATACCATTCTGTGACTTAATCTTACTGCGATTTCATCAATATCAAAAACTTTATTATCAATCCAATATTTGCAATCATCAAGCAGATTTTTTAACTCGATTGGAATCATAACAGGATCAGCGCCTATATTCTTTTCCGTTTTTCTGAATCCGCCGGCCCATTCCCAGGTATCGGAAAACATTCTCTTATGCAAGTCTCTGACAAAATCTTCGCTCAATATTTTATCAATTGAAAATTTTTTTGTAAGCAGCCATTCATTTGCTTTCTCAACTCCTAACTGCTCAAACTCATCCAGTTCACCTCGAGTTGTGATAGTAAGGATTAATAATCCATTTTTTTCATCTTCATCAAGAGGGGTTTGCCCCTCAAAAAAATCGAGATCTAATCCCATAAATATTTCGGTAATTCGTTTTTAATTTTCTCCGCCCTGTCTTTTATTGCCTTTTTAAGTCTCTCTTCACTGTTTTCCTGATCTTCAAGCTTCATAGTATGTGATGTTCTCATTACAATTTCTTCTGCAATTTTGTAAGCCCGATTCTCAATAATTTTTTCAAGCGAACCGTCTTTCGGAACAAAACCGTAAACAAATCTTAAATTTAATGCATCGCCAATTTCAATCAGCTTTTTAAGAGTAATATTTTTATTTGCCTCCCTTTCTTCTAATTCTTTTACGGTCGGTGAAGATTTTTTAAGCATTTTAGCGAATTGAGTAAGTGAAATATTTAAAGCCAATCGTATTGATTTTATCCAGCCGATTTCCGGTGTTAAATTATTTTCAATTTCAGCAAATTTAGACAGCTTTTTATCAAGCTGTTCAATCATTAAAGATTTATCTAAATTTTTCATTAGGGAATATCCTTATTTATTTTTGTAAATATAAGGCTATATCCTAATAATTACAAGAAAAATATTAGGTAATACCCTAAAATATTTGCATATAAATTAGGTTATTCCCTAAATTTCAATAGCAATCCTACAAATTCTGATTAATTAACTTTATTCAACACCCTAATCAATTTAAATTTGTTTGTCCATTAAATCCTTAAACCCCGGCACTTTATGCCCGATTGACTCAAGAAATTTTCTAACCTCAATGTTTTTTACTTTCGTTTTGGTATGCATTAATTAGCAGGTCGCCGTTTCTCCCGAAGGGATTCTCCGTAGGAGTCCTTCCAACCTACGGAAGAGTACCGCAGGATGCACTGATTTAGTGCGAATATCATTTGTATTCGCATTTTTTGTTTTAAATTCTTAATAACTCTAATTTTGCTTCGGTAATTCAAAAGGCTCTGATATTGCTGCTGTCGCTTTTACTAATCCTTAAATAGTTCTAAATATTCGGTAAATTCAAACTCACGGTTTCTTTTCCAGCCGGTCTTTTCATTCAAAATTTTTAATCTTTCAAAATCAGAAATAATGGAGTTGGCTGTAGGTAAAGAAACTTTTAATGCTTTACGAATCTCTTGAACATTTACAACGGGTTTCTTGTATAAATATTTCATTAATTGTTTTGCCATTGGTAATTTTTTACCGAGTTCAGTCAGTTTTTTATCCTCAATATTTTCTTTTAATTTTAATACAGTTTTAAAAGTATTAATCCCGTTTTCACTGGTTTCAATAATCCCTACCAGAAAAAATTTTATCCATTGAAGAAGATCATTTTTAATTCTCACATTATTCAAATTATCATAATAAAGCTGCCGGTGTTTTTCAAAATAATCGGAAAGATAAAGTGACGGTTTAGTTAATATATTTTTATTAACCAGGTATAATGTAATTAAAAGCCTCCCGATTCTTCCGTTGCCGTCTAAAAACGGGTGAATGGTTTCAAATTGATAGTGAGCTATACATGCACGGATTAGTACCGGGACATCTATCTTATCATTATGCAAAAAATTTTCCAGATCGCTCATCAATTCATTAACTTCCGTATGCACAGGCGGAATATAGACCGCATCTTTGAGCGATGCACCGCCAATCCAATTCTGACTGGTTCTGAATTCGCCGGGATGCCTATGTTCACCTCTTACACTTTGCATCAGAATCCGGTGAGCGTCTTTAATTAATCTTGTTGATACGGGTAAGGTTTTTAATTTACCAATCGAACTATTCATCGCTTCAATATAATTATGAACCTCCTGCCAGTCATCTTTCCTTTCAGGTGAGATACCGGAACTGTCTTTTACGGCTTCTTCTATATTAGTTTGAGTCCCTTCTATCCTGCTTGATTTGGTTGCCTCTTTTGCAATGTGCATTTCAATAAAAATATCGATATCCGGCACCTGAAGAGCAAATGTATCTAATGAACCGACCTTCCTATTTGCTTCCGCTAATAATGTGTTAATTCTGCCGTCTTCCCAGGTCCATTCATTGTTTATTTTAGACGGCGAGAAACTCTTGTATTGATACTGCTGCAGGTATTGTCCGCTTTTAAATAGTTCGATTTTCATCGCTTTTAGCTCTTCCACTTTAATTATGATATTTTATAATTAAACATAAGCAATTTCCTTTTATTATAAAAAAATATAATTAAACTTTATTAGCAATTTAATTTGGGAAGCTTATATTAAATGAAGTTTATTCATTCTTATCCACGATTGCCCTAAGAAATTTCCTAAACTTAATATTTTTTACTTTCGCTCCGGTATATGCTGTTCAGCTGGTATGTCTTCGCTTAGTTATTAAAGTGTGTTATTTGAGAAATGATTTATCAATCCCCTTATACCATGTTTCCTTTTGCCAGCTCCCTAAAAGCCTGTCCCCCATAACCAATTGACTCAAGAAATTTCCTTAAAAAAGTCTTTCCTGGAAAATATGTTTCGGTCTAAAGTCACCGATAATTATAAAAGGATTTGGTGCAACAAAATGGTGCAGCTTTGTTGTTCCTAAAAAGAAATAATAATCCTTGGTTTTAGCAAAATCATTAAAATATTTCTTTTTTACATCTTCACAAGCTTTTTTTACATTGCCTTTGTGCGTTATTAAAGAATTCCAGTAAAGCATACCTGTTTCCCAGTCCTCTATCATAAGCTTTGAACTTTTGCCTGAATCATCTTCGAAACTGAAAGAAAATTTATACGGCAATTTATTAACAGCTTCAAAACCTGAAATGTCATCTTCATTCTCATTGTCAAAAAGATTTAACTGCAGCTTTTTTGATTTTAAGTAATCAAGCTTTTCTTTTTTCCATTCTCTATCGGTTGGCTCATAAGTAAAATCCAATATCCTTGCCGGTTTAAATACAGCTAATGAAGTACAGATATTTTTGTTTTTTGCCTCATTTATTAAAAGTTCCAAATTAGTATAAACATTTTTAAGTACGAATTTTCTTCTTTCTTTCCAGGTATTCCCATCTGCTTTAATAAAACCATTTGAAATCAAATCTTTTAGAAATAAATCACGGGGACGATAAGATTCCGGTCTAAAATCACTTGTGTTTCTTTCCAGATCAAGTTCTACCCACTCATATTTTCTAAATTGATTTTTGTAATCAAGCTGCCTGAAAGGAATAGGATAAATTCTTATCCATTTACCTTCCCCAGTTATGCCTGCCGTGCAGACAGTTTCATTGTATTTCTTGGAAAGCGCCGGGTAGGCTTTAACGGTAATTAAAAGTTTGGTTCGCATGTTTATCCCCTAAAGATGTTGGTAGTTAGTCTCCTTTTTATTTATTTCCGCCAATGCATTGCAAGTCCGGCTTCTATGACAGTAATTGTGGTCGGCTTCAAAACACATTAAAGCAATTCTTTTATTCTGTAAGAAAATTTTATAAAGCTCTTCCAAAGCGTCTTTATTTTCCGGTAAAATGTTTTCTTCGTAATCTTTGAAAAGTATTTCGTAATCTTCTTTTGAATTCAGCTGTTTCCTTTTACCGGAAACTATACCAAGCTCAGGTAAATGAACATACTTTATTCCTACATTTTCGACGATAAACTTCAATTGTTTTTTTGAAAATCCGTATTTCATACTGAATGCATTTTTACGGATATCGCATAAAACCCTTACATCTTCTTTTATCAGTTCATTTGTAAAATGTTCAACTGATTTGCCCTCATATCCAATACTAAAAACAGCATAATCATTTTTATCCGGTTTGCTTTCAAGGACGGTTCTATATTTTTCCCCATCTAATATTTCTTCTGCAATTGTACTGTTAATTGCGTAATAAGGATAATGTTCATAAACATATTTAATTAACTTATTGCCGGTTAAATAATTGAACTTTTGATAAAAGGCTGTAAGCGAAATTTTATCTTTTGTGCTTAAGCTGTTTAAGAAATTTGTCTTATCTTTTAATCTCCATGATTTTTCAGATTCTTCTACCTGATTATATTTTGATAATGCGGACAAGTCCTGGTTGGATTGAAACGAATAACAGCCGTATTTATACGGGATAAAATCGAAGAAAGGTTTATTGCTGCTTACATTGAATAGAAACAAATACTTCTGCAAATCAAGTTTAGACAGCTCCCCTCCAAAGACCTGCAGCAAAGCTAATAATATTTTTCTTCTGTAATACATATTATTCTTTTATATAAAGCATATCTGTCCAAAATAATCAAAAGGAGATTGTGCACATTAAAAGAAATTTGTTAAAAAATTATCCGTAATGAAACGTTAAAAGATAAATACTGTTTGAGTTCCGACTTCTTACTGTTTATCTATTCAGAAAAGGCGGAACGAGTTTATTTATCTTAGTGTAACGAAGGATAATTTTAGAATTTCTTTTGTAGTGCATGTTTCTTTTGGTACTTTTCTTACGCTAAGAAAAGTACATTATAAAAAATATTAATAAATTTTCTTCGATAGCGTTTATCGAACCATAAGATGCAGTAGGAATCGGTTTTGTGTTTTTCAATAATATTTGTCTAAATGATTTATTTAGAACTTTTTCCTTCTTATTAAAAATAATTAGGACAGCAATAATATAAAGATAATAAATCAATCTACACTTTCAAATTTCTTATTGTCACTTGGGAAATGATTTATCTAACATTCCCATCCCGCATTTTAATCCCCATTTTTAATTATTAATTCTTAATTATTCATTCTTCATTACCCTTCAGCAGATCCCTAAACCCCGGCACCTTATGCCCTATAGACTCAAGAAATTTTCTAAGTTCTTCATTTATTCTCTCATCCTCTTCCGGATCTTCACTGTATATTCCCAAGTCAACAAGAACTGCAACGTTTCCTTCGATTAGTCTCTCTTTATTTTCTGAATTTTTCGTCAAATATACACTTCTATTTTTAATAGTTAATATTCACAACATTATACGGGTAGCTAATTCATTAATTTTAATTAAGTCATAAAAATATTTTTTTGATAATTATTTTTGATTGAACTAATTTATAACCAAATAATTGAGACATAAATCAAATGAATGATAACTTTTTTTACTTTGCAATAACTTATTTAAACGATTGGTTTTTATACGATAGAAAATTTTTTCGGGACTTGAAATCAAGAAAACCAGAAAAACAACTAAACGGAATAAGAAATGCAGCTAAGTATTATAAAATCAGTAGAAACTTTTCAATTATTGAGGAAGATGAACGTTTAGGAAAAGCATTAGAGTTATTAAATATGACAAATAGACCTTCATCCAGAAGTAATATTAAAAATGAAGTATGTGATTTTTCAGAAAAGCTAAAAAGTTATTATGGGAAAAACGTAATTTCAGCAGCTTCTAAATTACTATGGTTGAAATATAGGGCCCCGATTATTATTTATGATGACCGCGCTGCAAATTGTCTCAGGGAAATGAATAGTTCATTAAAAATAAATGATTACGAATCATATATAATACTATGGGTTAAATATTACAAAGAATGTAAACTAAAGATTGAAAAAGCCTGTAAAAATCTATATAATTATAAAAGATTTACTCTCGCTAACAATTACTCTAATAAAGAAATAAAAAATTTAATCTCAAAAAGATGGTTTAAGGAAAGAGTATTCGATAAATATCTCTGGTATAATTCAAATAATTCAGAGAATATTTTATGATCACCAAAGCATTCGAAATTGATCAAAAAGCAAAAGGAATTTTGAAATCATTATTTCCTAATAATTGGTTAATTCGAGAACACATTCCAGATTTTCATGTAGATTATTTAATTGAAACTCCTATTGAAAATGAACCTTCGGGTAAAAACTTTGCCGTGCAATTAAAAGGGCGTGAAAAAATTAATGTCAATAAGGGAATAATTTCGTATCAAATTGCAACTAAACACCTGAGATATTATATACGGTTCGAAATACCAATATATCTTATATTAGTAAATGTTGAAAAGAAAATTGGATACTGGCTTTTTTTTCAAAAATATATAAAAGAATCGATAAATGAATCGGTATTAAACAAACAAAAGACCATTACGCTTAAAATTCCAGTGAAAAATGAAATTAGAAAAATTGAAGAATTTTTAAATGAAATAAATCAAGCACATAAATATATTAAGGACTTATTTCCTTCCTCACCAGGTCCAGCAATTGCCAAACAATTATCGGATTGGAATAAACTAGATCCACGTTTTAAGGTTGTAATAAATGCCGACCAAGACACAATTGCCTATAATTTAACAGCTAAAGAAAGCATCAGACTTAATTTTTTAGTTTATGAACCTCATGCTGATAAATTTAGAAATTTGCTTAGGGATTCAATTGATAAAGGAGAAAAATTTAGTTTTGATAGAAACGATATCCAGGTCTCAGGTTCAAATTTAATAGAGGAATTATGGAACTTATATAAACCAGGCGATGTAAATTTCAAGCTTTACCCTGAAGTGAAGTCGTCATTATTTATTTATCCTTTTGATTATCCTGAAAAAAGTATTAGTAATATCAACGGTAAACTCGCTATTGGAAGAAAGCAATTTAGATTTTCTGGAACCATGGATGACGGATTAATAAACGTTGTAGTTGTAATTATTCCAAATTTTGAAGAGAATTCAATTCACACTAACTTAACTATAGATATTTATTTTAATAAATGGACAGGAAAATCTATTCATTTACTTCCTCATTATAACCAAATCTTTGAGTTTTTCAATAAGTTAAATAATAATTGCGATATGGGATATAATATACAAATTGAAGGTAATAAATATATTGGAAACAAAGACTTTAAAATAAAAAATGGGGGTTTTCCGAAAGAAGCTATAGTAATCTTTTTGAACTACATTAAAAAAATAAAATATATTTCCGAAAAAAGTGGTATAGATATTTATTTCACTAAAATTGAAGATTTTGATATTCACTTATATGGTATAATTGATCCCATTTATGATATTCTAACAATAGGGAAATTTCAGAAAAAATTTTTAGGTTATGAAATTTCTATTAAAAAAGATTCATTCGGAAAGAAACTACCCATTGAAAATATTTTAAATTCAGCATTAACATTTAAATCACATAATTGGATAGTTAGAATCTTAGACAAAGATATTAATCTAGGTGAAACAGAATTTACTATATCCAATTGTGTAGTTGAGTTTGACAAAAAGACTGAATTTTTTAGGATAATGGGATCAGAAAATAGCGAACTCCTCATTAGAAAAATTTAAATATTTATTCAATTTTTATCTCAAGTCCTTCTACTTACTCATTAAACCAAATTAATAATTAATCATATACTTATATTTTTAAGTTGATAACATACATATTAGATTAATTTGGCATTTAAAGATTAATATGTAAGTATTTAAAGGGGCGTTAGCAATTAGCAGGGAATTGACAGCCCCCCATTTTGATATTATATTGTATTTGGTTTTAATGAATTAAATTATAAAAATAAAGGATAGGAATTATGGATATTTCGAGGGAAAAGTTAGAAAAGGTAATTGAATTATATGAACAAAATCTTGAACAAACGCTGAAAATAAAAACAGAAGGAAAAACCATTGGTAAAGATGAAATCGAAATTGCGGCTGAAATATTTAACAATTCTAATGAGTATATACTAATTAATTTTTTAAATAGTTTTTCACAACTAGAGAAGGATGAAGTGTTTGCAATATTTAAATTTGGACGTGATTATGACTTACCTTCGATAAAAAATTTTGAATTTTATAAACGACATACAAAAAACACGTCCAAAGAAGATATTTTGTATATAACGGCTAAACCGCTTTCCAAATATTTAAGAAATGGTTTGATGAAATTAGATATTATTCAAAGGAATAATTAATACTTATTGATTTTATTAAACATTTAAACAAATTTATATATAATTTGCCACGATATTTATATGCGGGGATATGGTAACTACACTAAGATACGCATGGGGACAAATCTAGATGGGAAAGTAAAAAATCATAAAAAAATTAACTTGCAAAGAGTGTTTTACAATATATCCTAAAATGCTATTTCAGTAATGCATAATACTAATATATATTTCATACATCATCAAGATTAGAGAAATTTACTTGAGATTTAATAATAAATGTTTAATATTTTTTTGCTTTTCAATTTATACAAATGTAGTTTTTAAGACAAACTTTATGCAATATTGCGTAAAGAATTTCATTGGACATAACACTAAAAGTTAGCAACCGTGATTTGATTTGGGATTAATAAAATTCCCTATTGCTTTCAATTTTAAAAAATTTAAATGTAAGCTTATAAAATAAATTTGATGATTAAAGAAGCACAAATAGAAGAGGCTTTAATAACCAAGTTGACTGACTTGAAGTATGCTTATAGGCCGGATATAAGAGACAGGGAAACACTTGAAAAAAATTTTCGTGAAAAATTTCAAGCGCTCAACCGTGTTAATTTAACAGATGCTGAGTTTAAACGTTTAAAAGAAGATATAATTAGTTCTGATGTTTTTGTTTCTTCTAAAAAATTGAGAGAAAGAAATACTTTTGAAAGAGAAGACGGAACGCCTCTTCACTATACTCTTGTAAATATAAAAGACTGGTGCAAAAACGAGTTTGAGGTAGTCAATCAACTTCGTATAAATACCGAAAACAGTTTCCAGCGATATGATGTGATAATACTGATTAATGGCATTCCCGTTGTGCAAATCGAACTGAAGAGCCTGGACATAAGCCCGCGCAGAGCAATGCAGCAAATTGTTGATTATAAAAATGACCCGGGCAACGGTTATACAAACTCGCTGCTTTGTTTCGTGCAGCTTTTTATTGTTAGCAACCGCGCCAATACACATTACTTTGCAAATAATAACAGTACTCATTTCAGTTTTAATGCCGATGAACAGTTTTTACCCATTTATCAACTGGCAAGCGAAGACAATAGGAAAATTACGCATCTTGACGACTTTTCCGAAAAGTTTTTAAGCAAATGCACATTAGCGGAGATGATAAGTAAATACATGGTTCTTGTTGCAAGTGAACAAAAACTTCTGGTAATGAGACCTTACCAGATATACGCGGTGAAAGCTATTGTAGACTGCATTCACCAATACAGAGGTAACGGTTACGTTTGGCATACTACCGGAAGCGGTAAAACGCTAACATCTTTTAAAGCATCTACTCTTCTTAAGGACAATCCGGATATTGAAAAATGTTTGTTTGTAGTTGATAGAAAAGATCTCGACAGACAAACACGGGAAGAGTTCAACAAGTTTCAGGAGGGATGCGTCGAGGAAAACACGAACACCGAAACATTGGTAAGGCGCATGTTGTCGGAAGATTATGCCGATAAAGTAATTGTAACTACTATTCAAAAATTAGGGCTTGCATTAGACCCCGATAATAAAAACAAATATAAAGAGCGCTTAAAACCGCTGAGCGGCAAACGAATTGTTTTCATTTTTGATGAGTGCCATCGCTCCCAGTTCGGCGAAAACCACAAAGCCATAAAAGAGTTTTTCCCGAACACACAATTATTCGGTTTTACAGGCACTCCGATTTTTGATGAAAATGCTTCCTACAAACAAATTGACGGAACTATAGGATCTTATAAAACCACAAAGGATATTTTTCAAAAACGGTTACACGAATATACAATTACCCATGCAATAGAAGACCGTAATGTTTTAAGATTCCATATTGATTATTTTAAAGCCGAAAAGAAAGTTGAAATCGGAACAATAGAACATAAAATGGCTGTAGTAAATGCAATTCTTGATAAACACGACGCAGCTACGCACGACAGAAGATTTAACGGAATTTTTGCCACTTCATCTATTAACGATGCAATTGAATATTATGAATTATTTAAAAATACACAGACCCAAAAACAAAAAGAAACTAACGGCTTTAAAAGCTTAAATATTGCCTGCGTATTTTCTCCGCCTGCAGACGGCAATAAAGATGTGCAGCAGCTTCAGGAAGATTTACAGCAGGAAAAAGAAGATAATAAACAAGCACCCGAAGAAAAGAAAAAGGCTCTTAAAGCCATTATTGAAGATTATAATAAACAATACGGAACTAACCACAGCATTAATGAATTTGATTTATATTACCAGGACTTGCAGCAGCGAATCAAATTTCAGCAATATACAAACGCCGATTATCCTCATAAGAACAAAATCGATCTTGTAATTGTAGTGGATATGCTGCTTACGGGATTTGATTCAAAATTCTTGAATACTTTGTATGTGGATAAAAACTTAAAATACCATGGATTGATACAAGCTTTTTCCCGCACCAACCGCATTTTAAATGATACCAAACCATACGGAAATATTCTTGATTTCCGGCAGCAGCAGACGGAAGCGGACAAGGCTATCGCATTATTTTCCGGTGAAGATATCTTACGCGCAAAAGAAATTTGGCTGGTGGAACCTGCTCCTAAAGTGATTGAAAAATATGAAAAGGCTGTCGCTGCAATGGGACAATTTATGCAGAGAAACAATCTGGTTGCGGAACCCCAGGAAGTTTATAACATCAAAGGCGATACGGCGCGCATAGAATTTATTAACCGGTTTAAAGAAGTGCAGCGACTTAAAACACAGCTTGACCAGTACACTGATTTAAGCGAAGAACAAAAATCAAAAATCGATAATGCTTTGCCTGAAGAGAAATTGCGTTCATTTAGAAGTTCGTACCTGGAAACCGCTAAACAATTGAAAGAAATACAGCAAAAGGAAGTTGATAACGCCAGTCCCGATATACAACAGCTTGATTTTGAGTTTGTTTTATTTTCTTCTGCCTTAGTGGATTATGATTATATTATGGCGCTTATTGCAAAATACACACAGAATAAACCTTCCAAACAGAAAATGACGCGAGAGCAGCTTATCGGTCTGCTCAGCTCAAGCGCTAACCTGATGGATGAGAGGGATGATATTAAGGATTTCATTAACAGTCTGGAAGTCGGCAAAGCCCTTAATGAAAATGAAATACGGGAAGGCTACCAAAACTTTAAAACAGAAAAATACGCTAAAGAATTAGCTGCTGTTGCAAATAAGCACGGATTAGAAAAAACCGTGCTGCAAAATTTTGCAGAAGTAATTTTAAACAGAATGATTTTTGACGGCGAACAGCTTACCGAACTTTTGGCTCCGCTGGATTTAAGCTGGAAAGAACGCAGGGTTAAAGAATTGTCGTTGATGGAAGATTTAGTGCCTATATTAAAAAAGCAAGCTCAAGGGCGTGAAATATCCGGACTGAAAGCGTATGAGTAAACACTTAGAAAAACATACAAACAAAGACGAACTTACCTTTTACGCGGAAATAAGTGAATTGCTGCAGCGGGCAAGAAGCAAGGCTTACCATGCTGTTAATACCATAATGGTGCAGACTTACTGGCAGATAGGCAGGCGTATTGTTGAGCAGGAACAGCAGGGGCAAAGACGCGCGGGCTACGGCGATTATCTCATTACAAATCTTTCCCGGCACTTATCCGGAACTTTCGGCAAAGGTTTCTCGGAAGCTAACTTATGGAATATGAAACAGTTTTACCAGACCTTCCCCGATTTTGACCAATTCTCTACGCAGCGCGTAGGGAATTTAAGCTGGACAAATATCCGGCAGATTATGCGGATTGACGACCCGGAAGAAAGGGAATATTATATCCGGGAAGCCGCAGCACAAAATTGGAGTTCACGCGTTCTTGAGCGAAATATTAAGAGCGGCTATTATCATCGCCTGCTTTCTACTCAACAAAAAAATATTGATCAGGATGCCGGTAAATACAAGCCTGCGGATTTTATTAAAGATCCTTACATTGCCGAATTCCTAAATGTGCCCGAAGATTTATCGGGTAAAGAATCGGTTCTGGAAAAAGCTTTGATTGCCAACCTGCAGAAGTTCCTGCTGGAAATGGGAAAGGGATTTTCGTTTGTTGACCGCCAGATGCGAATCAGCACCGAAACCTCACACTTTTACATCGACCTGGTGTTTTATAATTATTTATTAAAGTGTTTTGTGATTATTGATCTGAAAACTTCAAAACTTTCGCACGCCGATATCGGACAGATGGATATGTATGTGCGTATGTTTGACGACTTAAAACGCGGTGAAGACGATAACCCGACAATCGGCATTATTCTATGCGCCGAAAAAGACGAAACCATTGTAAAATACTCGGTGCTGAAGGAAAGCAAACAATTGTTTGCCTCTAAATATAAAACCGTGCTTCCTACCGA
>CAZCFZ010000033.1:0-40019 GCA_964498065.1 uncultured Ignavibacteriaceae bacterium | reverse complement strand
GATTGAAATACAAATCCTCTTCTCTTTGCAAGAGAAACTATTTTATCAATTACATCATTCTGATTATTTTTTTGCATTTTGATGACGACTGCTCCTTAATTATAATTCAAAATTGAATACAAATATAGTAAAAAGGAAGGAAATTCCGGTCTAATAATTTTTCTCAAATACCTAAAGTTAAAATTTGCAGCGGTTCTATATTATCTTGGATGAAGAATATTTCTTTAATTCTTGCATGAGATACTTTTTAATTTCCAAATGTCTTTTATTCAAATTTCCGTATTTACTATTTACTATATCGAGCAGGGATAAAGATTGAATGATATAATTCATAAAAAATATTTTAGAAAATTTATTTTTGTTTTCCTTTTTTATACCGGATAAATGACCTTTAATTGTTTCCAAATCGCCTCTTTCAACAGGCCCTGATAAAGCCTTAATGGTTCCTTCTCTTTTAATATTCCGCAATGTAGTATATATAATGGGCCGTATAATTTCATAGAAATTGGAATTATAGATTTTACTTTCTTTAAATAGTTTTTCGGAATTAAAAATATTACATGTCAAAAAATTTGATGCAAAAACTCCGGCGGCATGATATAAGGTTTTATTTTCACTTTTTAATTCAAATGGATTAAGCCCAAGAGATTCGGCAAGTTGAAATAAAACACGTTTTACTTGATTATTTTCGGTCTCAACAGCAACGAAACTGTTTTTGATGTTTACAACTTTTTTAGTAGGAAATGTTTGCATAATATGAAATGAAGCCGTTTTTGCATTTTTGTTTTTTAGTGAATTCAGCAAGGATACATCATGTGCACCGGAAAGATGCACAAATAATGAATGTTTAAAATCTAATTTCAGCCGGGATAAATCATCGGCTGCATTTTTAATTTGACTGTCCGGTACGGCAAGGAAAAACAATCTGCAGTTTTCCGGGATATCATTTAAATGATCGGAATATTTTTTTATTCTGAATTTGTCTGCAAGTTTTTTTGCGGAAGTTAAATGCCGACTAACTACTATGGTAATATTATACTTGCTTTTTTGTAATGCATGGCCTAAAGAATAGGAAATTTTACCTGCACCGATTACAGCTATATTTTTTTTATGTTCCGGCAATCAGTCTCCGTAAACAGCGGCGGAGAGATATCCCACAACTTCATTATTATCGCCCGATGTATCACCGGAATCGCTTCTATTAAGAATAATTGATTTATTCTTTTTTAACCGGAAAGCAGCCTTCATCATTGCTACAATAGGTCCTCCGCCGCATGCTTCGCATGTGTTGCTTTCAAGATCGTATTGGAGACGGTCAAAATCAAAATCAAGAATTCTTTTTTCAACAATAGAATCGAGCTGATTGGCTTCATATTTGGTATGGTAATGTGAAAGGTCTGAGCTGGCGACAACTATTGTATTATCGTCTATTATTTCCGAAATTTTTACCGCAAGTTCATCGACGAAACTTCTGCCTTGATCTCCCATTACAACAGGGACAATCGTAAAATCTTTTAAAACAGTTTGAAGAAAAGGTATTTGAACTTCTACAGCATGTTCCTGTTTATGCCCGGTTGTACTTTTAAATATAGTATTACTTCCAATAGTTAATTTTTCAGCTAATTGATTATTAATAGGAATGGAGCCTAAAGGTGTTTCAAAAGCCTGCCCGTCATAGATTGAAATACCGGGGAAATATTCTCTGTGACTCGGAGAAATTATAATAACATTTTTATAACCTTTATCTTTTAACAAATTAAATCCGAAAGCTGCGGTTCTTCCCGAATAAATATATCCTGCATGTGGAACTACAATTCCGAAAATTTTCGTTAAATTAATCTCGCTTTTTGATAATGATAAAAGCAAATCAATTTCGTCCTGCAGCTTTTTTTGCTCAGCCGGATAAAATACTCCTGCTACGACAGGTTTCCTAACCGTGTTCATATGTCCGTTTCCTATTGTCAATTTCGGAAAAAACAACTGCGGTAAATGTTTTGATATTTAACATGTCCGTTTCCCATGCATAAGGATCTAATCCTGCTTTTTCACAAAGCGCAGTTAAAAATTGGGGCAGATCAAAATTATTTTCGACTGCAACCTGCGGAAGTAAAACAGCCCGGTTGTACTCATCATCTAGAACCAATCCGTGAATGCCTAATTGGATTTGATCGTAACTATAAATGGGAGATAAAGAGGAAAGCACTGAAATTTCTATATTAATTTCAGTTAATTCATTTTCCGTTACCGGATAAAAACGCGGGTCATTTACAGCCGCTTGTTTAGCTGCTTCGCATACAGACTCAAATAATGTTAAATCCGAAGTAATATATCCAATACATCCTCTTAATTGATTATTCAGCGTTAATGTTACAAAAGTGCCTGTCCCTACTTGTTCTAATTCAGGGTAATATTTGAAATCAATAATGGGAGGAAGTTTATCCCCGAATAGGGAGCGAATAGAATCTCTTGCAGCCAGCATTAAAACACCTTTTGCTTTCTCCGTAAGTTCCATGATATTTTCTTTCTTATGTTTTGTTTATAGAACAAACCGTTAGCTTATTCTTTTCAATCAGAAGAAATAAATAATTATCTTTTATAAAAAAAGAATCCGGTACGAAAGCTTTAGCCTGAGAGTTTAATTCCTCTTTAAAGATAATCTTTTTAGATAAAATTTCAATAGCCATAAATGTATTCTTAAGATATCCGTTCTTCAGCGGCCCGTGGCAGTTTAATAAAATATAATTATCCAATAGAATAAATTCAATCTCACCAACTATAACATGATTTTGCATGAATTCCTGCATAAAATCCGACAGGCTCGAATTATTCTTTATTACTGATGTGCTATAAGTCTCAGGAAATAAATAACCGTCATAGCTGATCGAATCGAATGACTTTTCTCTTAAAATATTTATTGAATCAGAATCTTCTCCCAGTTCTTCAATATATTCACCGGATTGAATGTCAACACTATAATATTTTCTCCCTTCAAATAAATTCTGGTAGCAGTAAATCTTATCTTCCCAGATAAAGAGGAAAATGTAATCATCATTTTGCCATAAAATACTTTGAGTATTTATATCGTATGTGATTATTCCGCGGTGTCCTGGCATATCTCTGTCAGGATATTTATGAAATAGTATAATGTCGTCATGAATTATCTCAATACCGGCCCAGTATTTTTCATCAAGCTGAAAGTTTCTAAATATGTCGACACCTGAAATTATATCTATACAATTGAAAAAGACTTCCTTCGTACCGGTATCTCTTTCTTCTATAACTAATTTATTTGACTTTGTAGGAAGCAGGCGCCAAATCTGTCTTTTATTCGTGTAATTATATTCTTTTTTTATTTTCATCCGGCATTTATATCTTTAATTTAATTCCGAAAACCTTGCTGTAAAGTGCCTGAGCATCGGCGCTTCATATTCAATTTTAAAACCTTTTAGGTTATTTCGATTCTTATAAACTTCGAGAATTATTTCTAAAACGTAATCAATATGACTTTGTGTATAAACTCTCCTGGGTATAGCGAGTCTGACCAATTCCATCGTCGGAGGAATTAATTTACCGTTCTTATCATACTTGCCGAACATTACACTGCCTATTTCCACACTGCGAATTCCTCCTTCAACATATAATGCACAAACAATCGATTGTCCCGGAAAATGCTCCGGAGGTATATTGGGTAAAAATCTTTTTGCGTCAATATAAATCGCATGACCGCCCGGCGGTTCAATTAAAGGTACGCCGGCGGAAATTAATTTTTCACCGAGATATTCGATACTTCTAATTCTGTACTGCAAGTAATGTTCGTCAAGTACCTCTTCCAATCCCTGCGCTATTGCTTCCAGGTCGCGGCCTGCAAGTCCGCCGTAAGTTGTAAAGCCCTCCGTAACTATTAGAAGGTTCCTGCACTGTTGTGCTAGTTTTTCATCATTTAAAGCTAAAAATCCGCCTATGTTTACAAGTGCATCTTTCTTAGCACTCATTGTTGCACCGTCCGCATAAGAAAACATTTCTTGTGCAATTTCCAAAAGCGGTTTATCCGCATAACCCGGTTCTCTCTTTTTTATAAAGTATGCATTTTCTGCAAACCTGCATGCATCAAGAAAAAGGGGAATATCATATTTTTTACAAACGTCTTTTACCTCTCTAATATTTTTCATCGATACTGGTTGACCTCCGCCCGAATTGTTTGTAACGGTAATCATGCATAGCGGTATGTTTTCTTTACCAACCTTATTAATAAATTTATCAAGCGCTTCAACATCCATGTCTCCTTTAAAGTCTGCACGAATTTCAGGATGTTTGCCGGTTTCATTTAATAGATCGACAGCTTCTGCACCGGTAAATTCTATATTTGCACGAGTAGTATCGAAATGCGTATTGTTCGGGAAATATTTTCCTTCTCCCCCTAATGTTGAAAATAGAATTTTTTCAGCAGCCCTGCCTTGATGCGTCGGAATAATATAACTCATCCCTGTAATTTTTTTTACGGCATTTTCAAACCGGTAAAAGCTTTTAGAACCGGCGTAAGATTCATCACCGTCCATAATTCCCGCCCATTGTTTGGAACTCATGGCAGAAGTTCCGCTGTCGGTTAGTAAATCAATTAAAACATCATCCGCATTAAGCATAAAAGGATTGTAACCGGCTTCTTTAATTAATTTAATTCTCTCATCTTTTGTCGTAAACCTTATGGGTTCCACAGATTTTATTTTGAAAGGTTCGATAATTGTTTTCATATTGTCCTTCACTAAATTTTAGTTAAACTATTTTCCCTAAATATTTGTAATAAGAAGGGAACTTGCTACGGTATTGTTAACCATATTAATTGAACATTTTAATGTTTTAAACTTCTTAAAAAAACGGCTGCAAAACAACAAATTGAAATTTTATAATTTTTTTATTGCCTTTTGGATAAACATTGAATAATTTTTTTGAGTAATTCTAATTATTTTATAATACAAGGAGGACATGTATGGATAATTTTGATTCCTCGAGTACCACACCCGATTCCCAACCGAATGAAGATATACCTCAAGAACCCGAAGAAGAACTCAGTCATTCGGATAAATTGGTTGGTATATTTACCGAACCCGGTAAGACTTTTGAGAACATTGCTCAGCACCCGGTTAAAACAATTGACTGGCTGCTTCCCATATTACTTGCTTTGATTATAACGGCTATTTGTCATTTTGTTTTAATGAATAACGCTGAAATTAGATATTCAATTACCGAAAAAGCTATGGCTAAAGTTGAACAAAGATTGAATGCTGAAGTTAAAGCAGGCCGCATAACTCAAGATCAAGCGAATGAACAAATGGATAGGATGAGGAAATTTATGGGGGGAGGAAGTATTCAAATGGTTATTGCCATGGTTGGCATTTTTGTCGGCGGATTTATTTTGTTTTTTATCTTAGCCGGAATTTATTTCTTATTTGCCAGATTTGTTTTAAAGGGAGAGGGGAATTATTTATCTGTTTTAGTACCCTATGGATTGGTGTCTTATATTGCAATTATTGGAGTTGTTATCGCTACAATTCTGGCCTTTTTAATGAACAGGTATTTTTTAGATATCAGCCTGGCTTCAATTTTGGATTCGGATAAATCTACATTTATAGGTTTCATTTTAGATAAATTAAACATAATCAGTATCTGGGTGTTTGTTGTATTCGGAATTGGTTTAGCTAAAATGTTTAAATCAAAAAATACTACTAAATATGTCGTAACGGTTTTATGCATCTGGTTCTTCGGAAGCTTAATATTGTTCTTTATCGGCAAAGCAGTTCCATTTTTACGATTCGGAATGTAATATAATTGCTTAGGCCTGCTTGTAGTGCGGGCCTTTTACTATTAAATTATACTTTGTGGATCGACATCATAAATTAATTTAACATCTCTAAATCTCGATTTGCGGTTAAATTCTGCAAAAGATGTTAAAACAGCTTTTCTTAAAATTGCCCCGCCCGGATCAACATCTTTCGCACTTTTTATTAAAATATGGAAACGATAATTACCTTTTAATCTCGCAATAATAGCAGAGGTGGGAGTTGAGATCTTCAGCCACTTTCTATAGGCTGAAAGTTCATTAAAAAAATCATTAATAGCGCCTTTGGCTTTTTCTTCTTCGGGATCTTTTGTCTCTATTAAGCAAATTCTAGTAAAAGGAGGGTAACCTAGTTTTTCACGGTCGATGATCTCTTTTCGGTAAAATCCTGTGTAATCATTTAGAAGTACTTTTTGTAAAGCGAAGTGTTTTTCATTTTGGGTTTGAATAATTACTTCACCTTCAACTTTGCTTCTTCCTGCACGTCCGGCAACTTGAGTTAATAATTGAAATGTTCTTTCATCAGCCCTGAAATCCGGCAGCCATAAAGTAGTTTCCGCCGAGATTACACCGACGAGAGTAAGCCTGGGAAAATCCAATCCCTTGGAAACCATTTGAGTTCCCACAAGAATATCTACATCTCCTTTACCGAATTCAAATAAAATTTTGCTTAAAGAAGATTTTCTCGAAATAGAATCCGAATCAACTCTTTTTATTTTCACACCCGGGAAATAATATTCAAGTTCATCTTCAACTCTTTCTGTTCCCGTGCCGAAATATTTTATTGAAAGGGAGCCGCAGTGTGTACATGCATTAGGGACTTTCTTCGTCATACCGCAGTAATGGCATTGCAGAATATTTTGATTGATATGATAAATTAACGGCACCGAACAATTGTCACATGTTTCAATTTCATTGCAGTCTTCACAATAAATTTGTGTTGAAAATCCTCGTCTGTTCTGAAGAATAATAATCCCTTCTTTTTTCTTTAACCTATCCTCAATTTTATCCAGCAGTACTTTGGAAAAAACATTTTCCATCTTTTTCTTTTTGCGCTCAATCGAAATGTTAATAAGGCTGATCTTAGGTAATTTAGCATTATCGATTCTATCAGGAAGAGAAAGTAGCTTATATTTTCCTGAAATTGCATTATACATACTTTCAATTGAAGGAGTAGCGGAACCAAGAACAATCGGGCATTCGTTTATTCTAGCGAGAATTATAGCGGAATCTCTTGCATTGTATTTTGGTGCAGATTCAAACTGTTTATAACTCGCGTCATGTTCTTCATCAACTACAATGATTCCGATGTTGGTTAAAGGGGCAAACAATGCCGAACGTGCACCGATTACAACTTTGGATTTTCCTTTTAAAATTCTCCGCCATGAATCAAATCTTTCACCTAACGACATCCGGCTGTGTATTACCGTCACGAACTCTCCGAAATTGTTATATAATCTCGAAGTCATTTGAGGAGTTAATGAAATTTCCGGGACTAATATTAAAGCTGTTTTATTTAAAGATAAGGCGGTTTTTACTAGCTCAATATAAACCTGGGTTTTGCCGCTTCCGGTAACACCGTGAAGTAAAAAAGAATCAAATATTCCCTGAGATAAAACTTTATTTATTTCATCTACTATTAATTGCTGCTGACTAGTTAAAGTTAATTGATTATAGCTTTCTTTATATTCTTCTTGATATTTTCTATCAACTTCTTTTTCAAAGACCGTTATCAATCCTTTACTAACGAGCGACTCAATGGAAGACTGCGAGGCCTCCGTTTTCTTAAGCAATTCAGCTTGAGAAATAGATTTGTTTTTTCTCGAAATTAATTCCAGCATAATCTTAAGCTGTTTCGGTGATCTGTTTTCTAATTCAGGCAGGTGAGTATAGACTTCGGCAATTGATTTTGCCGGCTTAACATAATTTAATTTTTTTACTTTTACTTTTCCTTCATCAAGCTCATCAAGAATATTCAATGCCCCGGATTTCTCCAGCGTTCTTAATGAAGAATAGATATTTTTCTTCTTAACGATTTTTTGAAGGTAGGATAAATTTATTTCTTCTCTTTCCGAAAGCACTTTTAAAATTTGAGCTTTAACGGAGTTTTTGTTTTTTTCTTTTAAAAGAAGCTCGTTACAAACATCTCCATCGATAATTATCTTTCTTTTTGTCTCTACTACCGAACCGTATGGAACCGATAACTTCATAGCTTCTCCTAAAGAAGATAAATAATATTCGGAAAGCCACTTATAAAATTTTAAGGATTTTTTATTGAATATCGGCCGGTCGTCGATAATATCGTTAATCGGTTTTATTTTCTCTTTAACGGCTGATGTCTCGCTTTTATTTATAATGAAACCGGTTAGAGTTCTTTTACCGAACGGTACTACGGCTCTTACTCCTATTTGAACAAGAGCTTCAAATTCCGAAGGAACAGAATAAGTAAATGAATTTCTAAAAGGCAGAGGAAAGACTACTTCGACATACATATTTTGATTTTTTAGTTTTAAAGAAAATACAAAATTTTCTTATAATAAATTTATTTCTTTCCCTTCATATTAAAATATGGAGCAAGCGACTTAAAAGGGCCGCCGCTTTGAAATGTATTACCCAGCATAGTAAATTTCAATTCAGTATAGGTACTGTCCCACATTATTCTTTTAAATGTTTTTGATTTTACGATTTCTCCGTTGGTTGATATAACACTATCGTCAAGAGATAAATTCAAATAATGAAATCCTCCCTCGTACTTCATTCCCTCCACATTTTTAATTTCCGTAAATTTATATTCTCCCTTTCCTATTAGTTTTCCATCTTCGACGAACAATTTTCTTGCGAGAATATCTTTTCCCTGTGTTTTCTGATCTTTAAGGAACTGTTTGCTTTTTAACATATATTGAAAGAGATTATTCTCATCCTGCTCAAAATCTTTGGTGTTTTTAGCAGTCGATCTGATGTCGTAAGCAGTTAATGCAACAGTACCTTCAGTCGGATTTGTTAATTTAACAACATAAGAAATTTTATGAAACGTAAGACATCCGTCAAATACAACAATAGTTAAAACCGGAATTAATAAATTTAATAATGATGATTTCAATTTCATATTATTCCTTTCGATTTAAGTTACCGGAGGTTTCAGTAAAGTTATTAATTGAGCCGGTTTATTAATCTATGATTAAATTCCCAAATGTGCAGTTTATTTGTTAGTAATATGGCAAAAAGCCATTCCGTAAACAATAGGAATTTCCAATAAAAATTACGAACCGGAAAAAGAACCCACAATACCGGATTTACCTGGTTTAGTTAAACTTTACTTCATCATAAAAAAGATGATCAAAAGATTCTCTGCTTCTGATTATTTTATAATCGCTGCCGTCAACTAAAATTTCTGCAGGTCTTCTTCTTGCATTATAATTAGAAGCCATGGTCATTCCGTAGGCGCCGGCGGACATTACTGCAAGATATTCACCATGTCTGCTTTCTACAAATTCTCTATCTTTTGCTAAAAAGTCGCCGCTTTCGCATACCGGACCGACAATATCAGTCTTTATAATCTTTCTATCCTTATGAATTTCCATTGGCTGAATATGATGATAGGCTCCGTAAATACTGGGACGGAGAAGATCATTCATTGCCCCGTCAACAATTATAAAATTTTTATTGTGATTTTGTTTGGTGAATAAAACTTTAATTGCTAAAATTCCTCCGTTGGCAGTAAGAAATCGTCCGGGCTCAAAAAAAATGTCGCCGTTAATTTTTTTAAGATGCGGCTTCAATGCTGATGCAAAGTTATTCAAGCTGAAAATACTGTCGTGATTATAAGGAATACCAATTCCGCCGCCAATATCAAAATGTTCCAGAGGAACACCTTCCGCCTTTACCTGAAAATAAAGTTCGGCTAACTTTTCAACTGCTGCAATAAAAGGATCAATCTTTGTTATTTGAGAGCCGATATGCATATCGACTCCTACAAATTTTATGTTTTTATATTTTTTATTTTCTTTAAATATATTCAGGGCAACTTTAGATTCGATACCGAATTTATTTTCTGCCAATCCGGTTGATATATAGGGATGGCTTCTAGCGTCCACATCTGGATTAACTCTTAGGGCTACCGGAACTATTTTATCAATAGATGCAGCAATCTGATTTATTAAATCTACTTCTTCAAACGACTCCGCTTTAAGCATTAAAACACCGGTTTCAATTCCTAATTTAATTTCTTCCGGCGTTTTACCTACGCCCGACAATATTAATTTTTCGGGATTAACTCCTGCTTTAAGCGCTCTAAATAATTCGCCTTCCGAATTTACATCAACGCCGCTTCCCAAGTCACCAAATGTTTTAATTATACATATATTAAAGTTTGATTTACATGCATAAAAAATAGTGTGTTTGATATCTTTAAATGCCTCATTAAACTCATTATATCTGTCGATTAAATAGTTTTTGCTATAGATATAAGTTGGTGTGCCGAATTTTTCCGTAATTTCCGAAACAAGTACATCTTCGCAGTATAGATTATCGTTTTTATAAGTAAAATAATCCGAATCAAAGTATTTCATTTTTTTCTCAAAGGATATATTTTCAATAAGTTTTGCAAAAATAGCAAAAAATTCTTTTTAATCTTAATAGCCAAATTTATTATTACTTCTGTTTTTAAGGAATTGGGAAAATTAAAAGAGAGAAATTAACAATTTGAATATTGTAACTCTACATGCTTAAGTCTTTACGTTTAGATAAATCGATTTCAAAGGTGTCGTAATTTTTGTTTCTTTGAGCCGTTCTTTTAAATATTAAAATAGATGGTATCTTTTTGAAATAAAAAAAGTGGCTTATACAAGAACAATCGGATGAACCAAATCCATTTATTTGATCAGTTACTCCAGGCATTAAAGATAATGTTTCTGCCCATTCATGTTCCAAACGATGTTGTGAATTTGTAAACCAAATCTTCTCTATTTTTGCATATTTTCTAAAATAATCAATATGCCAATGGGGTTTTTGAGCAATTTTTAAATGGTGTTTAAGCCTGCTTTCCAAACCGCCTCTGCCAAAAGCAGAACCAACATATGCATAACAGCCAGCTTTGAAATTAATTATTCCGAGCTTGCCAATTCCTATTTCCAAATATTTCTTTAAAGTAAGAATTATAATGTAGGTTCCGTAATTATCCTTTTTAATATACATCGGTAAAATAGTTTTATTTATAAAGTTTGAAAATTTACGCTTATTAAGAATACTTTGCCGGTTAATAAATTCGTACTACACTTCAAACCGGAACATGCAGCGAGTATTAAAATATTATAGTTCTGCTAAATATTCTATGCCATAAATACCAAACACTCTCAATTTTATTGAAAAACTTACGGTTATAATTCGGTTATGAAAGATTTTATGGACTGCGTTTTATATTCATAATTTAAAAGATGTCTATTTACTTTAACGAAAATTGTTCGATAATAATTTACTAAATTATATTTTCTTGTTGTATATAAACTTTATAGAAATTAACTTATTATACAAGAAATGGATATAAATATTAAAAATGAAGGAATGACCCTCATTATTTTAAATGAACCGTTTTTCATTCCTCGGGGAATATACATATTCCGGAAAAATTCAGATTGCTGGCCGTTACTGAAACGTATCTTAAACTACATCACTGGCTTTCTTCTCATTTAATAAAATAAAATGGGAGAACATTATGGGAAAAAATTTAAATACATTAATAATTGATAATTCCGAACATAATGCTGCCATTTATATAAAAACATTGCAAAAAGGCGGTTATAATGTCACTGCCAAGCAAATCAAAACAAAGCAGAAATTTAAACTGGCATTAAAAGAAAACTCATGGGATATCATACTTTACGGATATAAACTTCCTAAATTTAATTCGAATTCCGCACTGGAAATTTTAAAAAATTCCAAGCAGGATATTCCATTTATTGTAATTATTTCTAACAAAGAATCCGATAGGATTGTTGAAATTATTAAAAAAGGTGCGTCTAATGTTCTTTTTAAGAAGAGTATGAATACGCTTCCTAAAATAATTCGCCAAGAATTGTCCGAATTAAAGGATCGGAATAAGAGATCTTCTGAAAAAGATGACATGCCTTTAAGTATAAATCATTATGAAAGATTATTTAATAATTCTCCCACACCGCTTTGGGAAGAAGACTTTACCGATCTAAATAAGTATTTGAAAAAATTAAAAGAAAAGGGAGTAAAGGATTTACGAAAATATTTTGACAAAAAGCCGGCTGAATTAAAAAAATGTTTAAGTATAATAAAAATTCTGGATGTTAATAAAGAAGCAGTAAAATTGTATAAAGCTGAAACAAAAGAAGAGCTTTTAAATAATCTGGAAAAAGTCTTTACGGAAAAATCATACGATATTCTAATAGAAGAATTAGTTGCAATTTCCGCCGGTAAATTGGAATATGAAGCAGAAGTAGAAACCAAAACATTGACCGGAGAAAAATTATTTGTCTTGCTGCAATTGAAGGTTGACAAATATAAATCCGGCTTAAAGCGGGCATTGTTAGCAACAATAAATATTACGGAAAGAAAAATAGCAGAAAATTTTCTTAAGCTTTATGCTGAAAGACTTGAACAAGCCGAAAAAGATGCAAATCTGGGCAGCTGGGAATTTGACGTAGTAAATCAAAAAGGCTGGTGGTCGAATCAAATGTATAAAATGCTTGGTTTCGAAGAATTTAAAGAAGTCCCCTCCTTTGATATATATTTAGAGCACATTCATGAAGAAGATAGGGAATATATAAATAAAGTCCTTCAAAATATGTCAAATGGTATTGAATCGGAAATAAAAATTTTAAGAACTAGTACAGATTTAGGTCCAGTCAGGTATTTTCTACCCACATATAAAGTTCTTCGAGATAGTAAGGGAGCAATAATTAAATTTACCGGTACATTATACGACATTACGGATCGAAAGTTATCTGAAGATGTTTTGGAAAAGCTTAATCGAGAACTTCGTGCAATAAGCACTTGTAACCAAACTCTTTTGCGGGTTAATGATGAACAGACATTATTGAATGAAGTTTGCCGAATCATTTGTGAAGAAGCAGACTATCTATTTGCCTGGGTTGGTTATATAATGAATGATGAATATAAATCAATTAATCCTGTTGCATTCTACGGATTTGAAGAAGGTTATCTTAAAGGGGCAAAAATTAGCTGGTCTGAAGAAACTGAATATGGACGGGGGCCTGTCGGAACAGCAGTACGCACCGGAAGGATTAATTACTCTCAAAATATTTCCACTGATGAAAAGATGAAGCCTTGGCGCAAATCTGCAATACAAAGAGGGTACAATTCGGTGATGGCATTTCCCTTGAAAGATGAGAACCAAAAACCATTTGGAATTTTGGCTGTTTATTCATCTGAAAAAAATATATTCACTTCGGATGAAATTAAACTTATGGCAGAACTAGCGGATGATTTGGCTTTTGGGATAACTGTATTGCGAAACAGCGCCGAGCGTAGAAAAGCTGAAGAAGCTCTAAGAGAAAGTGAAGAACGTTATCGTATCATTACTGAAAATACTGTTGATACGATTGCTGTGTTCGATTTGAATTTGAAGCCAATATATATGAGCCCTTCAGTATTTAAACTTCGCAGTTATACAGTTGAAGAGTCGCTTCAACAAACATTAGATCAAATTTTAACACCTAAATCTTTCGAAATTGTAAGTAAAGTTTTTGATAAGCAAATAGAATTGGAATCAGACAGAAATGCCGATCCGAATAGAACCGTAATGCTGGAACTTGAGGAATACCGCAAGGACGGTACGGTTATATGGGTTGAGCTTACTGCATCTTTTTTAAGAGATTTAGATCTTAAGCCAACGGCGATATTAACTGTAACAAGAGATATTACCGAGCGTAAACGTAATGAAGAAATTATTAGTACGAGTGAAAGAAGGTTTAAAGAATTGGCAAACTTGTTGCCACAAACAGTTTTTGAGGCAGATTTGAACGGACAAATTATTTTTGCTAATGAAACTGCTTTAACAACATTTGGATATTCAAATGAGGATATTGTAAAAGGTATAAATATAATGGATATGGTTTCAGAAAAATATAAAATTGAGTCTGTTGAAAATATGCAAAAAGTATTAAAGGAATTATATTCATATGAAAACGAATTTGAAATGCGCCGCAAAGACGGATCAACCTTTCCTGCTTTAGCCTTTATATCACCGATAATACAGGATAAAAAAACAATAGGTTATAGAGGTACAATTGTAGATATAACCCAAAGGAAACAATCGGAAAATGAATTAAGAAGACTTTCCGAAGCTGTATCGCAGAGTCCGGCATCAATAATAATAACCGACCTGAACGGGAATATTAATTATGTAAATAATACTTTTGAAGAAGTCTCAGGTTATAAATTTGAGGAAGTAGTAAATAAAAATCCCAGAGTGTTAAAGTCAGGTCAAGTTCCGAAAGAAAGATATAGTGAACTCTGGACAACAGTTAAATCCGGTAATACCTGGCGGGGTGAGTTGTTGAACAAGAGAAAGAACGGTGAACTATACTGGGAAGATGTTGTTATATCCCCGCTTAAAGATAAAGAAGGAAAAACTATAAATTATTTAGGAGTAAAACAGGATATTACCGAGAAGAAAGAAATGCTTCAGGAGCTTATAGAGGCAAAGGAAGAAGCAGAAGAAATGAATCGAGTAAAAACAATATTCTTTGCAAATATGAGTCATGAACTACGTACACCATTTGTGGGGATAATGGGTTTTGCCGAACTATTAACAGAAACATTGACGGATCCGGAAGCTAAGGAAATGGCGGAAGGAATTTTAAGAACATCAATAAGGATGAAAGATACATTAACAAAGATATTAGACCTTTCAAAATTGGAGGTAAATGAAATTCAGACTTTCCCAAGGAAAGTGAATATAAAGGAATTATTAAGCAGTGTTTATAAGCAGTACTCCATAGCAGCAGTAAAGAAAAATCTTTCATTTAATACTCATGTGAACGTAGGCGAACCGTTCATATATACGGATGAAATTTTATTATCGGAAATACTAAACAACCTGATAAGTAATGCAATAATATATACAAATAAGGGCGGGATAGATTTATATGCTGAGAATCGGAGTAAGGAAGGAAAGCAGTTACTAATAATAAAAGTAGCCGATACGGGCATAGGAATTCCTACGGAGAAGCAGGAACTTGTTTGGAGAGAATTTCGCCAGGCAAGTGAGGGAACTACACGAAGCTACCAGGGTACGGGACTTGGTCTGTCAATATCAAAGAAGTATGCGGAATTATTGGGAGGAAAAATTTTTCTTGAGAGTAAAGAAGGCAGTGGCTCAACCTTTACGTTGGAACTTCCGGAAATAGAAATTGAGTTAAATGAAAAAGTTACGGAACGGATGTTGGAAAACGATAACGAAATAAAAAACGAAGGACAAAATCAAAAAAAGAAGATTCTGTGTGTAGAAGATGACGATACATCAATAGAAGTGATAAACATATCGCTATCAAAATATTATAATATCGAAGTTGCAAAGGATGGTGAAGAAGCGTTATCAAAAGTTAAGGAACAAAAGTATGATGTAATCTTAATGGATATAAACTTGGGGCCGGGCATGAACGGTATTGAACTGACGCAGATAATAAGAAAAATACCCGGATATGAAGATATTCCGATAATAGCAGTTACTGCCTATGCAGGTGAAGAGGATAAAAAAGAATTTTTATCTAAAGGAATGAGTCGTTATCTGGCAAAGCCATTTTTAATACAGGATTTGGTAAAGATTGTTGAAGAAGTTTTAAGTAGTAATTAAAATGTGTTGAAGAATTTATTCGCGAAAACTTAATTTTAATTAAAGAGATGATTTTTATAAAAATATATACGCTAAAGTAATTATAAGACAAATTACTTTAGCGTGATGAATTAGTAGCTAAATTCTGATTTTGCATATAGCTCGATGCTGTCTTCTATTATTTTAAAAGCTTGATCTTTCCCCATGAAACCGTCTACGATTACTTTTTTATTTTCAAGTTTTTTATAATCCTCGAAAAACCTTCGTAATTCAACCACCGTGTGCGGAGGGAGCTCTTCAATTGTATTAATGTAGTTTACAGACATGTCATTTTTAGCAACGGCAATTATTTTATCATCGTATTCTTCTTCATCAAGCATACGCATTACGCCGATTACTTTAGCATTTACAATACACATCGGTTCAACTTCGATTGAGCAAATCACAAGGATATCCAAAGGATCTCCGTCATCACAAAAAGTTTGAGGAATAAAACCATAATTTGCCGGATAATGAACCGATGAGAATAATACGCGATCCAATTTCAACAAACCGCTGCTTTTATCGAGTTCATATTTAGCTTTTGAGCCTTTTGGAATTTCTATAATAGAATTAACAATTGAAGGTACGTTTTCTCCTATATTAACTGAGTGCCATGGGTTATTCTGCATCATATCAAATTTCTATTAGTTATAAAATCGTTCATGTTAATTAAAAATTAAATACTACCTTTGTTAAATATTCCGCTAAAATCCATATAAGCGTAAGTCCTATTCCCAAAACTACCATCCAGAAAAGAAACTTTATCCATGGGATAGACAAGTACTCTCGGATGATTGTATTTCTCATCTTTATGATTTCTCCTAAATTATTCACCTAAAATTTTTAAGCCTTTTTTAGCATCTGCATTTTTAGGATCAAGAGCTAATACTTTTTTATATTCCCTGATCGCTTCTTTCTTTTTAGTGGTTAAAGCATAACCTTGTGCAAGCCATAAATGATATTCAGCCTTATCAGGTTCATAACTAATTGCTTCTTTCAACGGTTCAATGGCGCGCTGATATTTTTTCTTAACGAGATATGTAACGCCTATTGTACTATATGCTTCACCTAATAATTTATTATTACCTTTACTCGTATCGGACTTCACTAACTGAATTAATTTACTATAAGTATCTACCGCTGCATCCGAGGAATCCATATATCTGTAAGTTCTGGCAAGCCATAATACGGCGAAAGTATAATCGCTTTTCAGCTTTATAGCATCAATTAAAGAGATTCGTGCATTATTATAATCTTTTAAAGGAATATAACATAATGCCTTGTTAACATAAGCGCTTATAGCTTGTGTTGAATCTATTCGTATCTTTTTAGAATAATAGGGCAATGCTTGCTGATAATGTCCCTCGGTTAAGTACATGTTAGCTACGTCTTCATATAAATATGTTAACGTTGAATCTTTCTTTAAAGCTTTTTGCATGAATATTATTGCAAGGGAATCTTGTTGACCATTTTGAAATACCAGGCCAACACGGGCAAAATCTTTAGGAGAAAAAAGTGAGTCTGGAACCTGGTTAAAATAGTTTAAAGATTCATCGTACTTTTTATCAAAGGCTAATGATAATGCAGCAAGTTTTTTTAGATCAATCATGTTGGGGAAATACTGCAGACCTTCTTCTGCCATTTTCACAGAATTTGCAAAATTATTCATAACGTAAAAGGCATTAGCCGCAAAAAAGAAAGCTTTTTTATTTTTTTTATCCAAGTTAATATACTTTGTTAAATAGAATGCGGCATTCGGGTATTTCTGAGCATAATAGAGCAATTCGCCGACTTTATAGAAAGCTTGTGAGTTTGTTGAATCAATTGATATAACTTTAAGATAAATATTTGCAGCCGCAGTGTATTCCTGCTGTTTGTACAATACATCCGCAATTTTAAATTTCAAGGGAATATCCAGAGAATCTATCTTCTCCGCTTGTTTGTAATTTGATAACGCAAGTACTTCTACACCCATTTTATTATAAGCGTCTCCTAAGCCTATGTATGCATTTTTATTTGTAGAGTCTTGGTTTGTTATTTCAGTGAATATTTTAATTGCTTGGTCGGTGGAATCTTTGCTTAAAAAAGCATTTGCAATATCCAAAGCTTTATCGAATTTTTTGTCTTTTATAAAATTGTTAGCCTGATCAACACTTTGTGCAAAGGTTAATCCTGTTAGAATTAAAAATGATATTAAAAGGATAGTAGCTTTCATTTGTTTTTTCCAAATTATTATAGTTGATTAATTTTGACCGGAACAGCTGCCGGCGCTAAATTTTCATTTAGAGCAATCCTCTGTCCTTCATAACTAGTTAAAAAAGTTGTAAATCCGGACGCCGGACTAAAATCAATTTCATGTAAAAAAATATATACCGTTTGTGTAAGAGGATAATATTTCTTATATACATATCCCGGGTGGGGAGTAAAGTAGTCGACGGACACTCCTGTAGTATTAGTTGTATCCGAATTATTTTGAATTTTTCCAACTTGAATAAACTTAACTTTTGAAGAATCCTGTACTATATTAAAACTTATTATTCCTAACTTATAATTATTATCCTCGATCTTTTTTAATACCGAACTGTCATTAGGAGCTATTTCGGCATTTTTAGGATCTTTACCGTTGAGAATTTCATCCTTAATATATTCGTATGTGCTTGTATTATTTTGAGGAATAATAAAAGAATATCGACTGGAATTTCCCAACAGGGCATCCCTTATTTCATCAACTCTTATTTTATCAGTATTATTTTGGGGAGAGCTTATAACTGCAATTGCTTCATAGCAAAATTTAAATATTTGTACATCTAATTTTTGACTATGCATAAAGTTTAATTCTTTGCTGTTAAAATATCTCGGGCTGACTAACATTTTAGTCTTGTTGTTCAAGAGATCAACTGCACCCTGTAAAGGGGCAGTTTCTTTTAGTTTTATTTTAGCCTTGGTATAAAGAGAATCGAATGCTTTTTTTTCTTTAATTAAAATAGGATACACAGCCGGATCGACTTCTACTTCTGCATATCCTATAGTAGGAGACATTTTGTTACCCTGATTTTGACAACCGGAAAGGATAATAAAGGTCAGTACCAGCGCTCTAATCAATTTAAACATTGTTTTGATTTTTCTTGAAAAAAGTAGTGACAAACCGGAAGGCACCGTATAAAATTAATACGATGCCTGCCATTATTCGGAATTGTTCGGGAATACTCTCTTTTATGAAATAGCCTGCAAGTATAGCAATACCGAAGATAATGAATAATATTGCTGCAAAATATGCAATATATCTCATAACTTTCATAAGTCGAATCCTCGTTTATTCAACTAATTGGTATTTAATTTAAATTTAAACGGAACAACTACCCAAACCATAACCGGTGCTTTATGCTGAATTGCAGGAGTAAATATAAACTGCATTGCAGCATTTTTTGCCGGTTGGTTGAATACGTCGGAATCACTTTTTATTACTACCGCTTTTAAAGGTTTGCCTTTTTTGTCAACCAATATTTTAACCCATACGGTTCCTTCTACACCGGCTCTTTTTGCTAATTCCGGGTATACCGGTTGTACGGACTTAACAACTTGCGGCTCTTTTTCAACAGGAATAAATTCGTTTATACCTGGTTCTTGATCGGTAGGAGCCTGAACCTTTAAATCCTGAGTGATTTTAACATTACCGCCGGATCCTTCGCCAACCGGTGCGGCAACTTGATTCATTTCCTGTTGAGTTGCAATTGTTTGTTCCTTAGGTGCTTGTGCATCAGGAACAGGTTTAGGAATTCCGATATTCGGCTTTATTGTAGGTGCCTGTACCTTAATTTGTTGAGCTACATTCTTATCAAGTGAAGGCGGGGGACCAAGTTCACTGTATTTTAATATCCTTACAGTAGCAATATCATTATCATTGTCTTTTGTAATTGCCTGGATGAAAATATATGTCCCGATAAGGAACAAGTGAATTAAAATCGCAATGGTCAATCCCATTCCAAAATTTTTCGGATATAGCTTCTTTAGTTCAAAGGCACCGTACTCAGAATTATTTCCCATTACAAATGTGTTATCTTCCATTTTTATTTCCTCATTCTAAGATGATACCTTGGATAATATTTTAATATCATTATCTGTCATTGGTGCTATTGAAAATCTATCTAATTTTGCGAGATTAAGTTTATCAATAACATTTACCATCATATGATATTTAGATTTTCTATTAAATTTAAGCAGGATAACTAATTTAGAGTTCTGCTGGCCTTTCTCTACAAAGAATTTTTCCAATTTATCGAAAGCAATAGGCTGCGGTTTTTCTGTTCCAACACTGTAATAAACGGAATCATTCTGGTCGACAAACATTGTCAATAAATTAGATTCTGCAATGTCAACCTGGGTCTTATTATTCGGCGGCAGATTGATTTGCATAGTCTCTTGTCTTCTCATAACCGTAGTTAGCATGAAAAAGGTTAAAAGAAGAAAAGCAACGTCTACTAATGGGGTCATATCAATTCTGACACCCATCCTTCTTTTTTTATGTTTCTTTTGGTGCTTTGATTTGCCGTGGCTCTCACCACCGCCTGCATCAGCTCCAGCCATAATTAAATTCCTTTAATGTTTATTGTTTCTTTTTATCTATAATTTGATTTGTTATCATAGCAAATCTGGTAATTTGAGTTTTTTGCAAAACAGTCATTACATCTTCAACTACTCCGTAATCCGCATCCTGATCGCCTTTTATTACTGTACGAAGTTTTGGATTGCTTATACGGGCATGTATTAAAAGATCCGGAAGATCTGCAAGTTTTATTTCAACTTCCTTTTGATCTTTAGCAGCCTGGCCGAATAATGAAGCCATTAACGCAGGCTGATCAACACCCATAAGAATTTTGCCTTCTTTGCTTATATAAATTGTCATCACATTCGATTCCGGTAACTTAAAGGCTGAATGTGATGAGGGGACTTCAATTTTTACCGTTTCCGGAGGCTGGAATTGAGTCGTCATCATAAAGAATGTAAGAAGCAGGAATGCAACATCAACTAAAGGTGTCATGTCAACTCTTACATTAACTCTTGCTTTTTTAATTTTTGGCATTTTTAAGCCCCACTCTATTTAGATTTTAATATTTGAATAACGTTATAGCTTGCTTCATCTACAGAATAAGTAAAGTTATCTACTTTATTAACAAAGAAATTATAAGCAACGATACCCATAATAGCTGTTATTAATCCACCGGCAGTATTAATTAGTGCTTCGGAAATACCAATAGCAAGCTGAATTGCATCCGGTGCACCGGCTCTACCCATAGCACTGAATGCTCTAATCATACCTATAACCGTTCCTAATAATCCAACCATTGTTGCAATAGATGCAATTGTGGAAAGCGCAATTAAATTCTTTTCTAATAAAGGTGTCTCAAGCATTGTTGCTTCTTCAACAGCTCTCTGAACTTCAGCTAATTGTTTTTCAGCCTCCATGTTTTTATTTCCGGCTGTTAGTTCTTTAAATCTTAAAAGAGAAGCTTTAATAACGTTCGCAACAGAACCTCTCTGAGCATCGCAAATTTCAATTGCAGTATCATATTCGCTGTTATCTAAGGCAGCAATTACGTCTCTAAAAAAGTTTGAAATGGTTCTTTTTCCGCCGGCTTTTTTCAGTGAAAAAATTCTTTCAAATATTATGGCAACATCCATAATTGATAAAGTAATTAAAAGAGATACGAGAGGACCGCCTGTATAAACCATTCCTAATAAATTTGCAGGTCTTTCACGGGCAGTAGTATCAATAAAATTCGCAGGATTACCGAAAACGAACATATAAATAGCCAATCCAATAGCAAAGGCTACAACAGTTAAGATAGTTATGAACACAGATTGTTTCATGGGTTGTTTGTCTCCATTTTGTTTAATTTAATAAACTGTTAATTATTTAACGCTTATATTACTGTCAAACAATGTGCCGTCTTATTGTTTTAAAATTTCACATTATGTTTATTTGGATTTTCAGCTAAATTACCCGTATTTAAATTTAGCTTGGAATTAAAATAGACAGAAGATTTTTAAATATAATTTCAAAATGAAATGTATCTTTATAAATTTTAAGTAAATAAAGGAGTTACGGAGATTTCAAAATGAAATAGGGTTATTAGTTGATTGCATTTTGAATAAAAGCAGTAACTTAAATTTTGAATTCTTTTCTTTTTCTCCAGAGAGTAGTTAAGGATATTCCTAATATTTGAGCTGCTTCTTTAGGATTTGAATGTGTTTTAAGAACTTCTATTATATAATTCTTTTCTATATCGTTCAAGGAAGGCATTAAGGAGGTAAGTTGTCGCTCGCTGCTGTTATAAATTTCTCCAGGTAAATAATCCGGTTTAATAATTCTGTCTTTTGCAAGAACAATAGCTCTGTTTATTACATTTTCAAGTTCCCTAATATTTCCAGGCCAGGAGTATTCGTTTAACAATTTTAAAGCTTCCGGTGAAATTGTAATTTCGACTTCCGGCGAATATTTATTTAGAAAATATTCCGCTAGATAAGGAACGTCTTCCTTTCGTTCCCGTAAAGGTGGAAGTTTTATTCTAACGCCGCTCAGTCTATAATAATAATCTTCTCTTAATTCCCCGGATTTTATATCCTCGTCAATGTTTCTATTTGTAGCACTTATTATTCTAACATTTATTTTTCGAGTTATGCTTTCACCAACACGCTCAAATTCCATACTCTGGAGAAATCGCAATAATTTTACCTGCATAGGTTTTGAAACCTCACCAACTTCATCAAGAAAAACGGTGCCTTGGTCTGCCATTTCAAACCGGCCTATCCTGTCTTTAGTAGCCCCGGTAAAAGAACCTTTAACATGTCCGAAAACTTCACTTTCAAATAAACTCTCGGGCATTGCAGCGCAATTCACCGTTACAAAAGGATTTACATTTCTCTTACTGTTTGAATGAATAAATCGTGCAAGCATCTCTTTCCCGGTTCCGCTTTCTCCTTCGATGAGTACCGGAATATCGCTGTAGGCAACATCTTTACTTAGTTTAATTATTTCTCTCATCTGAAAGTTGTGAGTTATAATTTCACCGTAGGAATATTCTTCTTCTACCTGTTCTCTTAATCCCTTTACTTCCTTAAGTAAAACATGATGTTCAAAAACTCTTTCGGCTAAATGGATAAATTCTTTATGGGTAAACGGCTTTGTAATATAGTCGTATGCACCGCCTTTAATTGCTTCAACCGCAGTTTCAATCGAACCATGAGCGGTCATTAATACCGAAGTAGTATCCGGAGAAATGCTTTTTAATTGTGCAAGTGTCTGAAGCCCGTCAATGGGTTCCATCTTTAAGTCGATAAATGCCATATCAAAATAAATTTCCTGAGCTCTTTTTAAAGCTTCAACAGGATTACTAAAAACTTCTGGCAAGAAATTTTTTGAACTTAAAGAAAGTTCAATAACTTTTAAAATATTTATTTCATCGTCTATTACAAGAACTCTGCCTTTATTCATTTCGCTTTACCGGAATCGTTAACTCAAATTTGCTGCCCTGCCCTGGTTTACTCCAAACATTTATAGTACCGTTGTGCAATTCGATAATTTCTTTTGCTATGGTTAAGCCCAAGCCTACACTGCCGGGTTTGGTACCGCTTACTTGTACAAATTTATCAAAAATTTTATCCAGATATTCAGGGTTTATACCCGGGCCGTTATCGGCAATTGTAATAATTAAATTTGAGTCTTTTGAATCAGCACTTAAGTTTATTTCGCCGCCTTTATCAATGAATTTAATTGAATTGCCGATAAAATTTCCAACTGCACGTGAAAGATAATCATAATCTGCATATATTAAAGGAGTATCGCCGTTTGAAATGTAAGTTAGTTTAATATTTTTTTCTTTACATTGAAGAGAAAATGTTTTTATGCATTCTTTTAATAATTGACCGATATCCGTAAGTTTGAATTCTAATTGAATTCCTCCGGATTCGATACGCGATAATTCCAGTATTTCTTTTACCAATTTATTTAGGCGGTTATAATCTTCCCGCATAGATAAGATAAGTTCTTTTTGTTTATCCGAAAGTTCTCCGACGACTTCATCACCCAGGATACTCACGGCCATTCCCATCGAGGTTAAGGGAGTTTTTAATTCATGAGAAACTTTTGCTACAAATTCAGACTTCAACCTATCTAATTCTTCGTATTGGGTAATATCGCTGAATACAATTAGTGAAGCATTTATGTCATTCTCGGGTAAATTAATTGAGGAATATCTTAGTTTATAATATCTAAGCGCCCCTTCGGAATCATGGGTTTGGAATATATTTTCCTGATCTTCCGTTTCATCTCCCGCAATGTAAGCCTTTATATCTTCATAAACCTTTTTATCTTTAATTACTTCATTTAACATAGTTTGTTCGCTTCGCGGTTTGGCAAACTCTATATTGAAAGCTTTATTTGCAAGAAGTACATGTAGGTCACTGTCAACCATTAAAACCGGGTCGTTAATACTTTCAATTATTATCTCCGACTTTCTTTTTTCATAAAGCAAGTTATTGATATTTAATTTTTCGTAACGCTTTAGTCTTCCAACCATGCTGTTAAATTCATCGGCTAATATTCCTATTTCATCGGAATCGTTGGATTGGATCACCTGATCGAAATTTCCGGCCGAAATATGCTTTACCGATTTGGTTAGATCTTTAACAGGTTTAACTATGAATTCTGAAAATTTTGTACTGAATATTAGACTCAACACTGTTCCGAGAATAGCTAGAAACAACATTGTGAATGCTGCTATTCTTGTTATGGATTGTACGCTTTCTTCAGCGCGCTTTATAAAATTATGATTTGTTTCAAAAAGTTCGTAGCATCTGTTTTTAATTACCGATATCAGAGAAATTGCTTTTGAATATTGATCTTCATGTTCAATATTTGAAGGGTAGTTGGTAGGGAAGTTAATTAAATAATTTATCTCCGTTAAGTAAACTCTATATTGATCATTTAAACTATCCAGTATTGCTGTTTCAGCTGCCGTATTTGAAGCAATCCTCGCTTTCTCAAACCAGAAATAAAAGTCCTGCTTGGCGTTTTCAAATACCTGATCGCCTTTCTTCGGATCCTCATGGCTGAAAATTAAAAATAATCCCTTAATTTGATTATCCAGCGATCTTACCATATTATCAGCCGCTACAATACTGGAATAATTTTGAACTATAATTTCTCTAAAAGATTCGTTAAGGCGATTGAAATTATAAAGGCTCCAAATCATAACGCAGATCATTATGAAGATAACAACTATATATCCCGTTAAAATCTTTGCCCTAAGTGTTGTAAATAGAGTTCTGAACATATTTATAAAAATTTAACGTTTTATAAATAGTTAAAATAAAAAATAAAAACAAAATACAAATTTTTATTGTTTAGTAATTTAATAGGATTTCGGAAAAAGATTTCCGTTATCAATTAAGTTTTTGGGAATGGTCTGATAGTTTTTTGGGAAATAGATCGGTTTATTCTATTTTAGATAGGAAACTTTCTATCTCTTCGATTTCAAAAGGAGCTTTAATTTTCTTAAAATACATAAGTGCGCTTTGAAAGTAGGATATGGCTTCTTCTTTTTTCTTTATTTCTATTAATAACTTACCATATTCTATTGCTGCTTCGGAGTAATTCAATTCATTTTTCAATTCTTTGTTTATTCTAAGACTGGTTAGAAAGTAGTCTTCGGCAATTTGATTTTTTTTTAATTTAGTATAAATAATTCCTTTTATTTTATAAATGTCTGCAACGGATAATTTATCGTTTGTTTTGTAACAAATTTCCAAAGCCTTGTCGGCAAATGCTTCTGCCACAACAAAATCATCTTGCCGGGTATATATATATGCTTTGCTAAGATATGCCAGTCCGACAGAAGGTAAATAGCTGGTTTGAAGAGCAGCAGAGATACAACGGTCAAATTCTTTTATTGCCAAATTCAGCTGATTCTTTTTAGTATAAAGCATTCCCATATTATGCCGTATTTCCACTATCCTTTTCAGATTATGCATGCCTTCAAACAAAACGAGAGCTCTTCGATAATAAGAAAGAGCGGATTCAAATTCTCCGAGTATATTATTAAGAATTCCAAGGTTTATTTCCAATGTACCTTTTAGAGCACTGTCGGCATCATTTTCTAAAAGCGCAAGGCTTCTTTCAAAATGTTCTTTTGATTTTTTTAGTTCTCCAAAATCTCCGTATATAGTGCCTAGTAGATTTTCACAATTTGCCTGCCCTTTTGTATCCTTGTCTTTTTTAAACAGGATTTTAGCCTGTTTAATGTATTTAAAACTTAGATCCCAGGATGCCTGTCTGCTGTATATTTCTGCCAAGGTTAAAGCAGAAGTAGCACAAAAATTTATTAATTTCGGTTTATCTTTGGTTTCATTAAGAATTTTTTCATGAATATAAACCGATGCTGAAACCTCTCCAATGGTAATTGTGAATTTACCGATTAGGAGAAGAAATTCCAGATATTTATTTACGGATAATTTTGATTGGGAGAAAGTGATTAATAAATCAAGCTTAGATATTATTTTAAACAAATCATTAATATTTAAACTGATTTGTTTTTTATTCAAAGCATTGAGGTTGGAAATTTCGTAGGTCTTTTTTGAACTTAAAAAATTTTTCTTAAAGGCTTTTGCATCTTCTTCATTAAAAAAATTTTTTAATAAATCATCTAAGAACCTTCTCCTTTTTTGCTCTAAAGAGTCCACATTTCTCCCGCATTAATTTTCGAATTATTCATTTAATACTATATTTAAAAGATGTACTATGTTTATGCGCTAATTATTTAGTCCAGCCGTATCTGAAAAATGATCAATGACTGTACCTTTAACACCTAATTCTCCCAATTCTAAATTTTCACTTGTCTTGCTGTATTTAAATCGTGTTCTTTATCCGTCTTCGCAGAAACTTTATTACAAGAAATATTATTCGACTAGTTGGTTGTCCGGAATTTAAACATAGGCTTAGATCTTCAATCGGAACATTCCTTAAAAATCAAACCAGCAACGTCTAAAAGTGAAAATATTTTTTCATAAAGCTGCCATTTGTTTGAAGCATTTAACGGTTAAATCAATAATTATGCTTTTATTTTTTATTTTTCCTCATTGTTTCAACCGATGTGCCAGAATATTTTTATAGGAAATAAGTGGATTATTTATACTTTTAATGTATGATAAGGTAATATTTACATTAAATTATCGTAGAATTTACTCTTTATTAAGATAAATCTTATTTAAAAAGTTTTTGGAAACGACTAAGTCTTTTTAAGAAATGGTGTTGAGTTTGGAAGGTGAAAATAATGGTGACATATGCTTAAAAAATGATAATGAAATTATTTAACGATTTTTGAAATTGCTTTAAATTCATCGGTACCACATACCTCAAGTAATTCAAATAATATCGATTCGGAAGTTGTAATATCGGCACCATGTGCTCTCATTCTGTCCAAAGCAATTTTGTAGTCTATTTCCTTTCTTGATGAGATTGCGTCGGCAGCAATGTCTACTTGAAATCCGTTTGCTAACAAATCTAAAGTTGTTTGCTGTACACAAACATGAGATTCAATCCCTGCTATTACAACCTGGGAAACTTTATTATCCTTAAGCCTGTTAAAAAAATTCCCTGCTCCTGAACAGCTAAAACTCATTTTCTGTATCGCGCTTAAACCTTCCAGTTCTTTTAATAACGACTTTGCGGTATTACCTAAACCTTTGGGATATTGTTCAGTATAAAAAATCGGGATATTAAGAGTCTTAAATCCTTTAATAAGTTTTAATGAGTTTTGGATAACCTGGTCCGGATCCTTCATTACATTAAGTATTTTTTCCTGAATATCAATTAAAAGTAATGCTGTCTTTTCCCTTGCTAAAATTTTCTTGTTTCTTTCAATTGTCAAATCCATAAAATCTCCTGATAAATATTTCTAATAAATAGGATCCATTCCGTATTTTCCGCATGCATACATCATTAGAATAGAGGTTAAATCAATTAAAGCCTTTTTTTGATCTTCTGCATAAATAACCAGATCATATACTTCTGCTACAAACTGCATGTTCTTTAATATTTTTTTCAATTCCTGGTATGTTGGTGTACCGTGCCAATTTGCTACTTGTTTTATAATCAAGTTCTCATGCCTTCTTAAAAATTCTGTGAATGATATAGTCCTTTTTGAAACCGGAGTTCGAGGTCTGCATATATTTATTAGGTCATTAAAATAAGTATCCCATTTTTCAGCTAACTCTTTATTCCTGTCCCGCATTACATATTTTGCCTTGGTAAGAGAAAATTTTGCCTTAGTCGAGGGTTTAATATTAGGCGTAAGTGCATAACCGTCATAACTTTTGTAGCCGGTTTCGTCATCGACATATTGCCATCTTTTCACAAGTTGATTCTTAGACAATATTACAATTACTTTATCAAAGCCGCTGTCGACAACAATAAATTTATCCTGCTGTTCGTTAATAACAGTAAACCAGTGTTCCCAGTTGTCAACACTTAGAATGCAGGGCAGGCCTAGTTTTAAATGCGAATTTAAAACCTTAATAGCTTCATTCGGAGTCTCGCGTCGAAAATATTTCATTTTACAGTCAAAACTTTTCGCAGCTTTTGCCAATCCGATTTCATCAGTACCGTACCACCAAGTACTGCCGGCTCTTTTACCGATTTCCCTTTCATTCTCAAATCTGCCCAACATAACTAAAGCATATTTAAGAGCAAAAGGTCCGCATTGATATTTATATGGCTGGGGATAAAAGCTCATAATCTTTTAAATTTTTAACGTTTAATTTAATTAATAGAATTGATTAAATCATCAAGTAAATTTTGCCGAGTGACAGTTTTTATTTATTTTTAAAATGATATATGAATGAAAATTTAAAAGTAGCGGTAATTTTTAACGAAGCAAATCCCGATTTCTATGTTAAAACGGCTGATAATGAAACCAAAGAACTGAATTTCACCCCTTATTTTGAAGTCGAGGATCTTACACCCATTGAGGAGTATGAACTACTTGCTAAAAGGCTTACAAAAACAGGATGTAAGGCATATTCTTTAAATATAAAAGATGATCTGGATTTACTTCTTAATGATTTAAGAAAAAATAAACCCGATGTGGTTTTTAATTTTATAGAAATTTTTAAGGATAATTCCCGCTTGGAAATGAATGTTGTAGGATTGTTGGAACTTCTAGGAATTCCATATACCGGTGCTCCTCCTATGGCTTTAGCTAATTGCCAGAATAAAATTTTGGCAAAACGAATTTTAAATTCTCTGGGAATAAAAACACCTAAGTTTCTGGTAATTAGAAAAGCTGCGAAAAAGTACAACAGGGGACTCAACTATCCGTTAATTATAAAACCAGCATTTGAAGACGGAAGTGTGGGTATTGAGGATGAATCCATCGTCCATAATTCAAAACAATTGAAAGCACGTATAGAATACGTATTAAAATATTTTGTACAACCCGTACTTGTAGAGGAGTTTATTGAAGGAAGAGAATTAAATGTGGCTGTTTTAGGAGATAAGAATCCTCGTGTTCTTCCGATAAGTGAAATTGACTTTACTGAGATGCCCGATTATCTACATAACATTGTTAGTTATCAAGCTAAATGGGATCCGCAGCATGAAGCTTATCATAAAACCATACCAAGTTGTCCGGCAGTGTTATCAAAAAGAGTTGAAGCTAAAGTAAGAGACATTGCAATATCCGCTTTTCATGCTATGGGTTGCAGAGATTATGCCAGAGTAGATATGCGGTTAAAGAATAACAAAGAAGTATATGTCCTTGAGGTAAATCCTAATCCCGACCTAACCGAGGGAGTTGGCTTCATGCGATCGGCTAAAGCAGCCGGTTATTCCTATGAAAGAGCATTAAGAAAAATTATTGATTTTGCCTGGAAAAGGAGAAAAAAAGTTAAATAATTTATGGAAGTCATAAAATATCTAATAGACCTTTTTCTTCATCTTGATGTTCACCTTCAGCAAATAATTGCCCAGTACGGTACTATCACTTATATAATTTTATTCATTGTAATTTTCGGCGAAACAGGGCTTGTGATAACTCCATTTTTGCCCGGAGACTCCCTTCTATTTGCTGCCGGTACTTTTGCTGCAAAAGGATCCTTCAATGTACACTTCCTTTTTATTTTATTAGCTTTGGCAGCAGTATTAGGCGATACTGCTAATTATTGGATCGGTCATTACGTAGGTCCGAAAGTTTTTGAGAAAGAAAAAGTTCGTTTCCTAAAAAAAGAATATCTTGAAAGAACACATAAATTTTTTGAAAAGTACGGCGGTAAAACAATTATACTAGCCAGGTTTGTTCCGATTGTGAGAACATTTGCGCCTTTTGTTGCAGGGGTCGGAAGCATGACTTATCCTAAATTTATAACTTATAATGTTATTGGTGGTGTGCTCTGGGTTGCATTATTCACATACGGGGGATACTTCTTCGGTAATATAGCAATTGTAAAAAATCATTTTTCCATTGCTATAATTGTAATCATATTAATTTCTCTTATCCCGGGATTTATTGAATATATTAAACATAAAAATTCCCCTAAGAAAAATTACGCGGATTAATAATCATCATAAAAATTAGTAGTAAATATTTTTTAGTGAGGTGCGAAATTTACCGGAATGGTTAATTGTACTTTTACAGGTACGCCATGCAATAATCCGGGACTAAACCTGGTTTCTCTTACAGCCTTAACAGCAGATTCATCACACCCGTATCCGATACCTTTTAATAATAAAGTCTTTCGAACGTAACCATTTTCATCTATGTAAGCCAAAACATAAACAGTACCCTGAATATTTTTAGCTTTTGCCTGGGGAGGATAAAATGCTTTTGCTTGAATACTTTCAATTCCTCCGATAGGAACAGGCATCTGGTCTACTGCAACATGATAGAAATCTTCTTGATCCGGTGTGCCTTTTTTTGCCGGCCCGGAACCATTTTGGCCGTTACCGGTTCCGAAAGTACTATCGGAATTATTACCTGATAAATTTTGATTTGAATTGTTCGATCCAGCCGCTGAATCATTGGATGCCGTATTTAATTTAGGTTTTTTTTCAACTTTAGATTTTTTGGAAATCTCTGCATTTTTTTTAATTGATTTTTTTTTGATGACCTTTTCGTGTTTAACTATTTTCGGCCGGTTAATAATGCCGCTGCCGGGAGAGCCGGGTGAATTTGATTCGACTATTCCGGCAAATCCTATATCAACATATTTTGGGTTTTGCTTTTCGGTTTTATGATTAAGTGAAAGAATAATTATGAAAAAGATCAATACGTGAAATAATATTGAAGTTATTGAAGAAAAATTTTTAATGTTCAATAGTTTCATTACATCATTTTTTAGATCGGGTTACTGTTACTTCTTTATCAACATTTAATTTTAAATAATAATTTTTTTAATTACTTATAATTCAAAACAGATAAGATTATTTTTTTAAGGTAGCCATTAAAAGTTTGGTAGCACCTGCAGTTTTAATTGCATCAAGGAGCGCAACTACATTGCCGTAAACCGCATTTTTGTCGGCTTTAATTATTACTTCTCTATTATTCTTTTGAATAAAATCTGCCTGCAGATCTGCAGGAAGTTCCGTTATATCGACTAATTTATCATCTAAATAGATCTGATCTTTATCATTTAAATATACTTGGATATCATTGTTAATTGTTGTTTCACTTGAAGATGCTTTCGGCAGTTTTACTTTTAATGCCCCGGTAATAAGCAGCGGACTTGTAATCATAAAAATTATTAAAACTACCAAAATTACGTCCGTCAGCGGAGTAATATTAATTTCGGAAAATTCTTTATCGTCTAGTTTATACCGCCTCATGTTCCTTACTCAAATCTGAAATTCTTAAATGTTTAATTGTGTCTTGAATTGCTTCATCATAAAGAGGCATGCTCAATTTTAATCTTTTCATAAAATAGTTATAGAACATAACAGCCGGAATAGCAACAACTAAACCTGCTGCAGTTGCAATTAATGCATCGGCAATTCCGCTCATAACCATTGCATAATTTGACGTATTATTCAAAGAAAGCACGTTGAAAGATTTAATTATGCCTACGACGGTTCCAAATAAACCTATGAAGGGTGAGATGCTTCCTAAAGTTGAAAGTATTCCCAAACCTTTTTCCATTTTAGCTAATTCTTTATCAAGCTGAGTATAAGCTCCGTTTTCAAGCTCGGAATTATCATCATCATGGTGTTCTAGTATGTACAAGATCGGACTGGAAATAGGAATTTTTATTTTCATATATAGCCAGTTGAGTGAATTGTTTTTGCATTCCTTAATGGCAGAAGTTATATCTTCCTTTTTCAAACTGTCAAAAATTTTATTTATAAAATTTGAGATGGCTTTTTCTCTTATCCCTTTAAAAACAATGTACTTTTCAATTATTACCTTTATTGAAATTAAAGAACAAATCGCTAAAATTATTATTACAAATCCGCCTTTAACGATAAGGTCGAATACATCAAGACTATTCATAAAGCATCCTTAAATCTTGAAAAAAAATCATTATTAAAATTTTTTGAAAATAAACAAACTAATTAGTGTTTTCATAATTAATAAATGGGTGTGCCTCGTCACGTAATATTTTATTTTAGAAAAATTCACAGGCTTTCCTAAAATACTTATTAAAGATATTACGGAAGAAATAAAGCTGAAATGTAAATTTATTTTATCTGATCTTAAAGATGAAAAAAATTACGGGATAAGAATTCGGCTAATAAAAATTGCGAAGTGAGCTATTAAATAGAGTGCAAGAAGCCACATATAAATTTTGGAAATTATTCTTACCCAGATTAGGAATCTGATTGATCTTTTAGAAAGGATTCTGTTTGAAGCGAACTGGAAGTTATCGCTTTTATAAGTTAGTAATTCATAAAATTTACTAAAAAATTTTTTCATAAAAGATAATTATTGAGTTAAATTGATTTCATCTATAAATTAAATATGGTTAATGTTTAAGTATATCGGAGTGATGCTATTCAAATCAATTTCTTTTATCAAGAAAATATTTTAAACGAAGAATGTTAATCACACTAGTATGTTTCAAAATTAAAAACCGACGATGTAACTCTGTTTTTAAATTATTTGAATATAAATATTGAATTTGAAAATTGGAGCTTCAAATTCTAATCTTAAAGAAACTTCTGCATTGGGCATATATTTTTTGATTGATCTCTTTATTTCCGGATTCAAACACATTTTGAATACAGAATTCAACCATAAAAGCTAAAATCATATAAATAAGTTGACACTACTAATACAATTTGTTAAGTTTACCTCCAAAATTTGGCACATACTAACCCGATCTAATACCTAGACTCCCACTTTTTAGAAGGCGGGCGTCATCTGAAGGTAATAGGTGCAAACAAGTGTTTGTTAATAGTTTAGCCCGGTGACTAATCGCCATTTATGAGGGTTTTCAAAAAAGTATTTATAATACAGATTGGCTAAAGAATTTAGGAATAAAGTCCGTGAGACCTCTCTGGTCATCCCCCAACCTGTCCAAAAGGGAATTTTTACCTTTTTCGTCTTATATAATAAAATTTTACCTAGAAAATCTAACTTATCATTATTATACAGCGGTTTTTTGGACAACCTTCCACGTGTCATTACATCTTCGGGCAATAATATTAATCAAAGAATATGGGGTTTTAGGAGGGGAATGATTGCCTATATCATTTAATCAATTTGAAAAGAAAGGTGGTTTTTTTATGAAGAAGTTGATACCTGTCGGATTGCTCGGCATATTAGTGGTATTGCTTTCGCCGATGCTGGTCCTTGCCGACGAGTCTAATCTGGCGATTCCACCGCTTAACCAAGCACAAAACAACTTGTTGTATTACGGCTTGCTTGTTTGCGTTCTGGGAATCTTATTTGGCTTGTACCAGTTTAGGAGAGTTAAAAATATGCCGGCTCACGAATCCATGTTGGAAGTGGCAGGCACTATCTACGAGACTTGTAAGACTTACCTCCGGCAACAGGGCAAGTTCTTATTTGCGCTGTTTATCATTATCGGAATTGTCAGCGCCTTCTATTTTGGTGTATTGTCACATATTGACGCAGGCGGTGTGCTGCTAATACTTCTCTGGACTGTATTAGGTATTCTTGGTTCATCCAGCGTGGCTCTGTATGGCATGCGTATGAACACTCTCGCCAACGCACGAACAGCATTTGCCGGTCTGGAGGGTAAACCACTAAAGACTGTGAATGTGGCTCTCGATGCAGGTATGAGCGTTGGAGTATTTCTGGTTTGTATAGAACTGATTATGATGTTGATCATTTTGTTGTTTGTTCCCCGAAACCTGGCAGGTGATAGTTTCATTGGCTTTGCCATTGGCGAGTCACTTGGTGCAAGTGCACTGCGTATTGCAGGTGGTATTTTCACCAAGATTGCCGATATCGGTTCAGATTTGATGAAAATCGTGTTTAAAATTAAAGAGGACGATCCTCGTAATCCTGGCGTAATTGCCGACTGTACAGGAGATAATGCAGGCGACAGCGTTGGACCAACTGCGGATGGTTTTGAAACTTTCGGTGTTACACAGGTAGCTCTGATTACATTTATCGTACTGGCAGTGCAACCAGCTCTTCAAACCCACCTACTAGTATGGCTTTTTATAATTCGCATAGTGCTGATCATAACATCCATAGGAGCTTTCTACGTTAACAAATCCTTAAGCAGAGCTAGGTTTGCCGGCAAGGAGGATTTTAATTTTGAGGAACCGCTTACCAGCTTGGTTTGGTTCGCTTCCATTATATCGATCATAGCCGTTTTTATAGTTAGTTATTTCGAGATAGGCCCGGCTTCCGATGTAGGTGCTCAAGTTCCTAATCTCTGGCTTCTGATGTCGATCATTATGAGTTCCGGAACCCTTGGTGCTGCTCTGATCCCGGAATTCGTCAAAATCTTTACCAGTACAAAGTCTGCCCATGTGTCCGAAGTCGTTAAGGCTTCACGGGAAGGCGGCGCTTCACTGAACATCCTGTCCGGTCTGGTGGCGGGTAATTTCAGCGCCTTCTGGATCGGCTCGGTAATTATGCTGCTGATGTTCATAGGTTATTATGCAAGCACCTTCTTCCCCGGCGGAACCATGCTCTATCCTGCAGTCTTCGCCTTCGGTCTTGTTGCCTTTGGTTTCCTAAGTATGGGCCCTGTTACTATTGCCGTTGACAGCTACGGCCCGGTAACCGATAACGCCCAGTCTATTTATGAACTTTCTCTGATTGAAACCATTCCTAATATTAAAAAGGAGATTCATGACAACTACGGTTTCGATCCGGACTTCGAAAAGGCCAAGCACTACCTTGAAGCCAACGATGGAGCTGGCAACACTTTTAAAGCTACTGCTAAACCGGTATTGATTGCTACAGCAGTGGTTGGTGCCACCACTTTAATTTTCAGTTTGATCTTGCTAATTAAACAAGCACTGGGTGTTGAACCGGAAACTATACTCAACCTGCTTAATCCGTTCACCATTCTTGGATTTATGGCCGGCGGCGCAGTAATCTTCTGGTTCACCGGAGCTTCCATTCAGGCCGTAACTACCGGTGCATATAAAGCGGTGGATTACATAAAACAACACATCCATCTCGATACTGATGCCAGTCAAAAGGCATCCACTGAAAATTCCAAAGAAGTAGTTAAAATCTGCACCCAGTATGCCCAGAAAGGTATGTGGAACATCTTTTTTGCAATCTTTTCTTTCGCTTTGGCTTTTGCCTGTCTTTCGGCCCCTGCCGGCAGCAATGAGCCGGTAAGTTTATTCGTTTCTTACCTTATTGCGATTGCAGCATTTGGTCTGTTCCAGGCTGTTTTCATGGCTAATGCCGGCGGCAGCTGGGATAATGCCAAAAAGCTAGTCGAGGTTGATTTGAAAGAGAAAGGCACTGCTCTGCACGATGCCACAGTAGTAGGCGATACTGTTGGTGATCCTTATAAGGATACATCTTCGGTTTCTCTAAATCCAATTATTAAGTTTACGACATTGTTCGGTTTGCTTGCTATGGAAATTGCTATCACTCCATCGTTTAGACATGCCGCCCCGATCGTCGGTGTAATTTTCCTTTTGATCGCATTATTCTTTGTACGGCGATCGTTCTACGGGATGAGGATTCCATCAGAAAAGTAAAGAGAAATGATTTAGACCGCTCCCTAAATTAAAAGGAGCGGTCTTTTTTAGTTACCTTTATTAGATACACCTACTAGCCGTGATGTTAAATCCAAGTTCTAATTTAAAATAATTTACATTTTAAGGAATAAGTTATAACCCCGTTTCAATTATCATTTTGGCAAAACAGATTGAATGAAGCAGCAGATACATACCTAAAGGCAAAAATTTATAAACCAGTAGTTTGTTTATCGGCTTAAATTAAAAATATTTGGAAATATGTTTATCACTTCGGTTAAATTGTTTGCAGTATAAGCAGGTTTAACAGATGTATCATCTTTTAACGGAAATTTTGTCTTCCCGGTAAATACAAGAATGCCCAATCCGTTTATTTCCTGCGCGCCTTTTATGTCTGTTTCCAGATCATCACCTATCATAATAAATTTATCCCCGTATTTATATCCCAGTTTATTAAGTGCAGATTGAAAATAAATCGGAGAAGGTTTCCCGATTAAAATTGATTGTTTTGATGAAGCATATTCGATTGCCGATATGAAAGCTCCTGCATCAAGAACAACTCCTTTACCATCCGGATTCCAGAATTTATTTTTCTGCATTGCAATTATATCTGCACCGTTCATTACCGTTTTAAAAATTTTATTTAAGGTATCATATGACCATTCATTTCCTATATCTCCAATTAGAACTGCATCCGGATTTGTTTCATCGATAAATCCCTTAAATAATTCTTTTATTTTATTTTCACAGTACACATCTACTTTTAACTTATTTTTTCGGATATACTGCAATGCGGCATCTACTGTAGTCATTACATTAATATCAAAAGTAATATCATTCTTCTTAAGGAAAAGTTTGATATCGTTAGAAGAATTTAAGGTTGAGTTGCTTATTATGTAAGATGGGATTTTTTTGTCTTGCAAAAATTCTAGAAAAGCATTGGCATCGCCGGCAATTTTATCGCCAAGCCTTAAAATGCCGTCAAAATCGATTAATACCGGGATATTATTTATTTCAGCCACTATATATAAATACGCTTTATAATATATTTTACTATTTAAATAAAATGTCACGGAGCTTTCCGTGACATTCATGTTTTTTTATGAAAATCTATCTTTATTAGTTTATGCCTTTACTTCCGCAAGTGCAGGTAATTTGTATTTAGCGAATTCAAATAAACCGAAGAATACTCCGGCATAAAAAAGATCACCTAAAACTGAATAGCTGAAAAAGGGAATAGCTGCAACGTAACATGCGCCTAAACCAGCAGCATTCATTGGATACATTGTACCGCTCATCCAAACCGCAAAGTTTGTTACAACAAAGAATAAAACAGAGGAAGAGACTACGGCTAAGAATATGCTGGAAATTTTCTTACTCCTTCTTAATCCAAATCCGATTAGAACTACAATTGCAAAGCTTAAATAAACGGCCCACATTGTAGAATGGAAGCCTATTATAAGATCCGAAATAAACATAGCTGCAAGCGGGACAATAAACGCTAATTTTTTATTAGAGAAATATGCTCCTCCAAATAAAGCCATTGCAGCTATCGGAGTGAAATTCGGATAGTGAGGAACAAGCCTAAGTGCAGCTGCAAACAAAACCATGCCTGTAACTGCCAGGAAATGAGGATTTAATAATTTTTTATTCATTTTTTCTCCTTGATATCTGTTATGTAATTATTATTAATTTCTGACTTAAGTTTTAATTATTTAAGGATTTCCTTTTATCTTTTTAAATTTAAATTAAAAAAATCGACTTTTATTTAAAACTAAATTTAACGCCTGCATATGCAGAAAGTCCCGGTGTTGCATAACCGAATATATCTTCATAATATTTATTAAACAAATTATTAACTCTCCCATACAGTTCAATCATATCTGAAATATGATATAATCCTGACAAATTAACAAGTGTATAACCGCCTAATTTTATTCGTTGTGCGGGGTAATAAGAAAAATCTTCATCGTATCTTTTTCCTATATAACTAATTTGAACACCCGCATTCAATTTATTAGTAAAACTATAATTTATATCTAAACTATATTTATTCCTCGGTCTTCTAAGAAGCGGTAAATTATAATCCGTCGATCCGATGCTTTTATCTTTAGTATTAGTATAAGTATAATTGAGAGCAAGATTTATTCTTTTGTAATTATTTAAAATTAAATATACCTCAACGCCGTTAGATTGAGCACTATTCAAATTAATTTCTTTAAAAGTATTTCCATCGTAACTAAAAAGATCTTTAAACTGAGTGCTGAAATAATTTATACCTAAGACTAAGTTTTCCTGCCAAAAATATTGTTCAATGCCCGCATCCCAGCCCGAGCTTTTTTCAGGTTTCAAACTGGGGTTTCCAAATGATGGATCAAATAGATAGAATAGGGATGGAGCTTTAAAGGCTGTTCCGTATGTCGCTTTAAACTTTGTACCGGTTTCAGATATTAAATATGCCGGGGCAATCCTGTATGTTATAACAGAGCCAAACCTGTTATGGTGATCGTATCGTATTCCAAAAGAACTGAAAAAACGGTTTGAAATATTAATTTGCTGCTGCAAAAATACCCCGGCTATTTCATCTTTTTGTGAAGGGAAGAAACTAGTAAAAGGGCTCGAGTCAAAGTAATTTGATATGGCTTTTTCTCGTCCGTAATCGAACCCTAATGTGGTTGTATTTTTTTCCCAAAAATTAAAGTTGTTTATCCACTCTAACTTAAATTTATTACCATCATAAATACTTGAGGAAGATATGGGATTAAAAATAGATGTAGAATCAAAAGAATATTCTCTTGCATTTCTCATAAAATTAATTCCGATGATTTGTGACCAAATATTATCGAACAACGAAAGTTTGCCTTCTAACCTGAACGAGGATTCCTCCAGTTTATATTTGTAAGTAGGGTCGTCGCCATAAAGTCCCCCGTGCTGATCCAAATCTGTGTTTGCTTTTGTATACCTTGAATAAAAATTTAATTCAAAATTTCTATTAAAATTATAACCTAATCTTGAGGAAAAGTTATAATTTGTTGTTCCGTCTTTTTCGTTATTTCCATAAATTTTAGACGCTGAAGAAAATCCTCCTGTGCTGAATCTGCTTCCGGTAAGAGAATAATTAAAATTATTTATTGCTCCGTTTAATCCGAGTAATCCTTTATATGTATTGTAAGATCCTCCTTCGCCTGAAATATAAAATTTTGGTTTGCCATAGCCTTTTTTAGTAATGATATTTATAACTCCAGCGAGTGCATCGGAACCATATAAAGTGCTCTGCGGTCCACGGAGGATTTCTATCCTCTGAATATTATCGACCGGGAGATCGGCAAAATCAAAAACATTATTCAAATCGTTCGGCATGTTCATTGAGATTCCGTCGATTAGAACCTGTGTATCGCTTGCATCGGAACCTCTTAAGTAAATATTGGATAAGGAGCCGGGCGCACCTTGTTGAGTATAGCTTAAGCCGTATTGATCTTTTAATAAACCGAAAACGGACTGCCTGCAGCTTTCTGCAATTTGACTGGAATCTATTACGGAAATAGAACTTGCAGCTTCAAGTTCCGGTAGTTTTGTTCTTGTCGCAGTAACCACAATTTCCGAAAGGCGGTATACGTTTGAAGTGTCTTTAATTTGCGCAGATAATAAGGAAAAGGGGAGAAGAAAAAACAATAAAAGAAAAACAATTTTTTTTAAATCCATTGAAGTTACTCCTGTAGATTAAATTAAATTTTTAGGCTGTAACTTCGTGGGTTAAAAGGAAAGCTTAAACGAATGAAAACTTCGTTAATCTAACCCTTCCCGCGAAGGCTGATTAATTATATCTTACGGCAGGTCTCCTGGCTTAAAGCAACTTACAATGCCTTCCCATCCATAATAGACAGTGGCTTTGAACTGCAAGTTATCGCTTATTACAGTTGCGCGACAGCGCCGGACTTTAACCGGCTTCCCTATTCTTCCCGTTTCTTACCGGGACACCGTAAATTTTGTTAAGAACTGCACAAAGTTAATAAAATTAAAATTGAATTCAACCATAAGTATTTTTAATTGATTTGAGCTTTTATTTATAAGTAAAGAATTTTAAATGTATTAACTCTTTAAAAATGTCAGTATGTAAAACTCAATAGAAATGTCAGTAA
>CAZCFZ010000032.1:24545-40496 GCA_964498065.1 uncultured Ignavibacteriaceae bacterium | reverse complement strand
CAAAATGAAATAAAAGTCGTTTTTTTCCTGCTCATAGTTTTTACAATTGGATTTGTTTATAAATCTTTTATACAATCGGGGAACAAATCTCCATACAAAAAGTTTAATTACGCAAAAGAGGACAGTTTATTTCAACTCTCTGAAAAGAATGCCGGTTTATTAGAAAAGAATACGGAATTAAAAGATTCAATTGTTGACTATAAGCAGGAAGTTTTAGATTTTAATAAAACAAATTTTAGCAAAAATAATCCTAAGATAATTCCGGATGCCAAAAGTATAAATTTAAACACAGCCGGAATTGAAGAGCTTTCTAAGCTCCCGGGGATTGGTAAAAAAACTGCCGAAAAAATATTAAGGCTTAGAGAAGAGTTAGGCAGGTTTACCGGCTTAGAGGAATTATTAGAAGTTAAAGGAATTGGCAATTCCAAGTTTAATAAAATTAAAAAATTTCTATTCATTGAAAAAAAATCAAATAATTAGAAAGCTCCGGAGGTAAAATGATCTCTAAATCAGATCCTTGGTATGTACATGCCGCACTATATACCGTTATATTAATACTAATTTTTATTCTGGTTAAAGTGGCTATAATAGATCCCGACAAGGTAGTTGAATCTGAAAACTATTATAAGACGGAATCAAGAGCAAGAATGAAAGATATTAAGGAAGGTGAAATCCTTTGGTTCAAAAAGTACAAACAATATACAGGTAATTTGGATAGTTTAATTGCATTCTTAAATTCCGACCAAAGTGTAGACAGCGCAATGAAGTCGTGGGATACTTTAACAAATAAATCAACAAATCCTTTTGTCAAGCTTACATCGGGAAATTTTGTACCGGACAGTCTGTTCCGGACTCCCAAAACCCATTCACTTTATACCTTACAAGTAGATACATCGGTTTCTGTGGATACTGTAGTTTCAAGGACAGGCAGAATTTTGAAAATTGACACGACAAAACACATTGGTTCAAAATATTACCTTGAGGATCCGGATGGTTACGGAACAATAGGCAGTTTAACTAATGATGCTTTAAAAAATACAGCTTCTTGGGAGCAATAAAATATAATATGACCGGATTTGAAAATCATATAGGCTTTACTATTTTAAGTACAAAGCTTCAATTGGTAGAAATAATTTATAAGGACGGAAAATTTATTTTGGAAACAGTTGATGAAGCTTACTTTAACGAGCCTCTTAATTTGGAAATAGATAAAGAAACAAAAATCAGCGCCCTTTTACAGGGCGCTTTTAATGAACTTCTTATTAAGAAGCCGTTAAAAAGTAATGTTGCTTCCTTTTCTTTGCCGTTTGAATTGTTTTATATGATGCAGGTACCTTATGATAATACGCTTCTTCATCAGGATCTCATTGAAGAATTTAAATGGGAATTTTCTGTTTTGTATCCGTATTCCGCACATAAAGATTTGGTAATCCAGTACATTGAAGTAGAAAAAAATAATATTATAAATTATAACTCTGCTATTGTAATCGGCATTGAAAGAAAATATCTGCAGATTATTCACAATTTTTGTTCGGAGAATAACCTTCAATTAAAGTTTGTCGATAATGTACACCTTGCTTCCGAAAGAGCTTTAACTTTGAGTAATCCTTTACTAGGCAGAGGAATTGTTCTCAGTGTTTATTTTACAACTAAAAACTTATCAATTCTTTTTTCACTAAACGGGAAACCGATTTACCTTAATGTTATTCCTTTGACCGACGTTGGTGAAATTCCGGCTCTTTTACTAAACGAAACATCGTCACGGGAATCTTTCTTTATGAAAAGAAATTTAATCGAAAAAGCTTTTATTACCGGTGAAGGAATATCCGAAACTGTAATTAAAACTCTCCGCAATGCTTTGGAAATAGATTTTATAAAATTCAATCCGTTTGAGAAATTAAAACCAAACCCGGTATTATTCGATAACGAATATTATTCGGAAAAGTACAATTCATTTTCGCCTGCAACAGGTGTGGCTATCAGACTTGCTTAACCTTATTCATTCTATATAGCTTAAATGAAGATGAGAATAATATCCGGAGAATTTAAGGGAAGATTTATAAATGTCCCTAAATCGGATTTAATAAGACCGACTACAGATCGTGTAAGAGAAACTCTTTTTAACTTATTAAATAATGAACTGGATTTTAACGGTTTAAAAGTTCTAGATATTTACGCCGGCTCAGGTTCGCTTGGTTTGGAATGTCTGAGCAGAGGTGCCGGTTCTATAGACTTTGTTGAAAAGAATTTTGTTATTTATAAGAATCTTAACGAAAATATTAAAACACTTAATGCTGAACAATCATGTAAAATTTTTAAAATGGAGGCATTAAAATTTTCTACTAAAAAATGCGAACATCAATATGATTTAATTTTAGCAGACCCGCCTTTTTTTAAATACGATATTTACGAAGTGGTTAAAAATCTGTTAAAAAATAATTTTCTTGCTGAGCAAGGGAAAATTATAATTGAAAGATCCAAACAGACCAAAGAAAAAGATATTGAAGCTTTTAGGCAAGAGCCATTCAAAATTATCGGGGATACATGTCTTTATAGACTAACCTAATATCAGCCATCTTGGTCAAATCCTTTTTTATAAGCATCTTTTAATATTTACATTCTTTTGACATTTTCTTGACAAGTTAATCCCTACCTCCAATTATTTTTCTTTCGTTCTTAAGGAAATTAAAAGGGATATTAAGATGAAAAATTTTAATCAAAAAGTAATTATAGTAGCTGGCGGTTCCGGAGGAATAGGAAGTTCAATTATTAAAAAGCTTTTACCTCTTAATGCCGAAGTTATAGGTATAAGCAGAAGTGAAAATATTCACTTAAAAAATTTTGTTAAGAAAAATAATTATGAATACCATTGGTTTACGACAGATCTAACATTAACATCTAGCTGGGAAAACATAATCAATGAGGTTTATGCAGCATATGGGAAAATAGATGTGCTAATTAATTCCGTCGGAATTTTAATCCCGGGAAAATTCGAAAATCTTACTTCATTTCAAATAGAAAAAATAATTTCAACAAATCTTACAAGTTTCATATGTACTGCAAGGACAATAATACCTTACATGAAAAGGCAGGGATATGGACATATAATTAATCTTGGATCTCTCGGCGGCATTATACCTATGCCTTTTGAATCAATTTATAGTACAACAAAATTTGCAATCCGGGGATTTTCTTTATCACTTAAGCAAGAATTAAAAGGAACCGGGATAAATGTCAGCTTAATTTCTCCAAGTCCGGTTTTGACAGAAATGCTAAAAAAAGAATCTTTAGATGAAAATTCTACAATAGCTTTTGTGAATAAACCTTTATCAGCAGATTTGATAGCTGATAAGGTTGTTCAAATTATTTCACACCCTAAACCGGAGATTGTTTTTCCACGGGGAATAAAATTAATTTCTTTAATGTTAAATCTATTTCCCTCTTTGTTCTATAAAATTTATCCGATTTTAAATTGGATTGGAAAAACTAAAAAAAGCAAAACATATCAATATAATGCATGTAGAAGGGACAGTGTGTATGAGTTCTAATGTATTAAATAATAAACTTCCTTTATTAAGTATTGGATTTGTTAAAGCTTACTTGGTTACAATGCGTCCTTATTTAATGTTTGTTTCAGGAATTACAGGAGTAGCAGGCATGTCTTTCGGAACAATGGTTCATGCTTCTTCTTATTTGTTGTTATTTTCAGCTTCATTTCTTTCTTATGGTTTCGGCCAGGCACTTACTGATTGCTTTCAGGTTGATACGGATTCAATATCGTCTCCTTACAGACCTTTAACAAAAGGATTAGTATCAAAAAACCAAATTTTAATAATCAGCCTTACCGGCTTGACTTATTGTATACTTGTTTTTTCAATTTTTAATCCTTTAAATCTTATCCTAGGAATAATTTCAGGAATAGGTTTAGCAACTTATACACCTTTTAAAAGGAGATGGTGGGGCGGTCCGTTTTATAATGCTTGGATTGTCGGGGTCTTATTTTCAATGGCATTTGTATCAACTTCAAACGGTTACTCATTTCATATTTCAACAATATTTATTTTATCGCTAAGTGCAGTATTTTTCGGATATGCTAATTTCGTATTGAGCGGCTACTTTAAAGACATTTCTGTAGACCGTGCAACCGGTTACAATACACTTCCGGTTGTATTCGGTAGAAAAATATCTGCAATAGTTAGCGATATATTTGCTCTTTTAACAATTATATCATCATCTGTTGTAGTTTTTATTACACTGCAACCAAATCGTACAGGTACTTCCTTCATTCCAATTATATTTTTATTTATTGGTATAGTGATTCTATTAATTGCACAAATCCGTTTGCATTTTGTTAATACTGATGATGAAGCATATCGGTCAATTTCATTCGTTGTACATGCATATATTTTAATTCTTTCTGCTATTGCTTCAGCAAATAAACCAGGCTGGAGCTTAATTTTAATTGCTTATTACTTATGCTATTTGTTCATTTTAAAACTTAGGCCGTCAAAAAATCAAATTTAGGGGTTTAAAATGTTAATAATTATTAATCCAAAAGCATGCGGCGGTACTGCATTGAATAAATGGAAAATCTTAGAGCCGGAATTATTCAATAAATTTAACAACTTGAATACCATAATTCTTAACGGGGATCATCCCTTCCAGATGAAAATTAATACGGCTCTTCAAAATGGAGAGACGCAATTTATTTCTGCCGGCGGCGACGGAACTTTAAATTATTTAGTTAATACTATTATTAACGATTCTTCACCGCTTCAATTAAATAATATAAAAATAGGGGCAATCGGAATCGGTTCAAGTAATGATTTTTATAAACCGGTTAATCAATGTGAAGCTATTAATAATATTCCTATTAAAATAAATCCTAATGTTTACGAAATGAGAGATGTTGGGAAAATTACCATTAATAATGAGGGTATAATTAGAACAAAATATTTTTTAATTAATTCCAGTATAGGTATAACTGCCGAAGCTAATTACTTTTTCAATAATCCAGATAAAGTTCTTAAATCATTAAAAAGAAAAAATACTAACCTGGCTATTATTTATGCGGCAGTAAGAGAATTATTAAAATATAAAAATTTCGAAGCGGAAATTAATTCTAAAGAGACCGGAAAAATAAATACAAAAATTACCAATTTAGGAATAGTAAAAAATCCTAATTTTTCGGGCAGTATGAATTACGGCTGCAGCGCAGATTATGAAAACGGATTATTCAATATTCATCTTTGTTATGATATGAATTTGAAAAATAGATTAAAATTATTCTGGGCATTGAATAACGGCAAATTCAATGATGTGGAAAAAACTAAATCATGGACTACAGATAAATTGATTATAAATTCGTTTAAACCTTTTTTTATAGAATTTGACGGCGAAATAATTATTTCAAATTCAGTAGAGTTTTCTGTATTACCCAAATTTTTAAAGGTGTGTAAATGATAAACCAAATTACCGAAAATAATTTTATAAATTCACTTGTAAAAAATTTAAAGAGGTCGTCGTTACAAATTAACAAGGTTCATGAAAGTGATGCGGAAATTATTAGATTATACGAGAATTCTAATGATTATTTAGCAATAACTACGGATAGCATTGTTGAAGAAATTAAAATCGGACTATATGATAATCCTTATTTAATAGGTTGGATGTCCGTAATGGTAAATTTAAGTGATCTCGCTGCAGTCGGATCAAAACCTTTAGGTGTTCTTGTATCAGAAATTTTGCCTTCAAATTATTCTCTTAACGATGTTGAAAGATTACAATCCGGGATAAGTGATGCATGTAAAATGTGTAATACTTTCATATTAGGCGGAGATACTAATACCGGAGACAATTTAATAATTACTGGAACTGCTTTAGGATATCTAACTAATAAAAAATATGTGTCAAGGATCGGATTACAAAATAACGACATTCTTTATTCCACCGGATTTATAGGAAGGGGTAATGCATTTGCAATCTCCCGGTTGTTTAATAAAACAAGCCTAAAATTTAAATATTTGCCTGCTGCTAAAATTAAGGAAGCTGGAATTCTAAAAGACTATGCTTCAGCATGCATGGATACAAGTGACGGAGTAATATCAACTTTGGATCAATTAATGAGATTAAATAATAAAGGTTTTTTATTAAACAAAGATTGGGAAAGTAAGTTAGATAAAGATTCGTTGAAATTAGCTAATTCGTATGCAATACCGCCATGGCTCTTACTTGCAGGTTATCATGGCGAGTTTGAACTTCTCTTTACAATAACGCAAAAAATAGAAAGTGAATTTTTAATGAAAGCAAATGAAATAAAATGGACTCCTGTAAAACTCGGTATTGTTATAAATGAACCGAAAATAAAAATCCCTTTATATGGAAATATAACGGAAATTGATAGTACAAGGATTAGGAATCTCTCTTCTCAATTGGAAAATGGAATCAATTTATATTTAAAATCTCTTTTGGCTATTGATAATGAAATTAGAGATAACTGGGAATCATAACTTTACGGACAATTATTTAAATAATTTAATTGCGTTATGAACACCTGCTATTACCATTTGCACGGAAATTATAGTGATAATCAATCCCATCAAACGCGTTATAACTTTAACAACTCCTTTTTTAAAATGAGAAAGTATTTTTTCTCCGAATACAAAACAGAAATAAGTGATTATACAAATTATTGCAAATACAACAATTACTACGGTTATATTTAAAATCGAAGAACTCTCACCTACAAAATTCATCGCTGTGGAGATTGTTCCGGGTCCGGCTAAAATTGGAATTGCTAAAGGCGAAATTGCAATATCTTCTACGGAATTATCATTATCATTTTCACCTTCCGAAGGATGGTGCATATTTGATTCTTTCCCATGAAGCAGCTGATAACCGACAATAAATATCAGCAGTCCTCCGCCTATCTGGAATGCCGGAAGAGTTATTCCAAATGCTTCGAATATGATACTTCCGCATATAGAAAAGACAGCAATTATTATAAAGGCAAGAAGTACTGATTTTCGTGCTATTTTCTTTTGTTCGGATTTATCAATCCCTTCAACCAGCCCAAGAAAAATCGGCATATTGCCAATTGGATTCATAATCGCAAAAAATCCCATAAAAACAGTCGATGCAAATAATGCTATTTGGTTCATAATTTCCTTCCATTTATTTGTAATTACTTCTGGATGTAAAAATTTCTTTATAAAGTTAAACAAAAAAATAGATTCTGTCGCTTAAAACAATCATAATCTTAAATATTAAAAAAATAATACTGTTCTTATTTCAGACATATTTTTGACATTTCTCTTACGCAGCAGTGACAATTCAATGTTAATTATCATTTAGTTTAACCATCGAAAGAATAGAAAAAATGATGAAATACAAAGCAAGGAGAAATTAAAATGAAAGCGACAATGGAATATCAAGGCGGTGAAAATTTTGATTTACGAGAAATGCTTTTAAAAGGAAGAAAATTAAGATTAACGGAAAAGGCCCAATATTTCACCCAATTTGTTGATGATTTAATTGAAAATAAACAAATGCATCATATGAGATGCATAACTTCTGCTGCGGATAGAGAAGTTTCCGTAGTTGACAGATACACAGGTAAAGAAAGAAAAATGTTAATGTTCGGCTCAAACAATTACCTGGGATTGGCAAACCATCCTTATGTTAAAAATAAAGCTATTGAAGCTATTTCAAAATATGGTGCAGGAATCGGAGGTCCGCCGTTATTAAACGGTTATACAACTCTTCATAGACAATTGGAAGAACGATTGGCACATCTTAAAGGAACTGAAGATTCATTGATCTTTTCAAGCGGATATGGAACAAACGTTGGATTAGTAACCGGATTATTAAATTCAAATGATGTTGTAATATACGATGCGTACAGCCATGCTTCTTTTTGCGATGGAATTAAGATGGCCGATGTACAATCGTTCCGATTTACGCATAATAATACTTCACAGCTTAAACTAAGATTAGAACAAAATACATCAAATCCAGAAAAAGACGTTTATGTTGGAGTCGAAGGCGTTTATTCTATGGATGGAGATTTAGCTCCTCTTAATGAAATTGTTCCACTTTGCAAATCTAAAGGAGCTATCTTAATAGTTGATGATGCACATGGAACCGGGGTAATGGGAAAAACCGGAAGAGGCACAGCCGAGCATTTTGATGTCGAAGGTCAGATTGATATTTGCATGGGAACATTCAGTAAAACTTTTGCAGCTACAGGCGGATTTATTGCAGCATCAAAACCAATAATTAACTACTTAAGATTTTTTGCTCGATCTTATATGTTTTCCGCATCTCTTTCTCCGGTTTCAATTGCAATGGTACTTGCCTGCCTTGACGTTATTGAGAATGAACCGGAATTACTTGAACGGTTATGGAGCAATGTAAAATATGCATCCTCCGGTTTAAGAGAAATTGGAATTGATATCGAACCTATGTCTGCAATAATTCCTTTACGCGTTCCGGTAGGTATGGATTTACGCAAAGCAGCAGGAAAATTTCATGAAAAAGGAATTTTTGTTAATTCAGTAGAATATCCCGCAGTTCCGGTTTCACAACAGAGATTTAGAGTAAGCATTATGGCAACACATAAGAAAGAAGATATTGACAGGCTGATTGAAGCAGTTGATGAAATTTGGTCGGAATATACTAATAGTTCCTATAAAGAATACCAAAAAATAAATAATGCAGCTGCATGAAAAATTAAATAGGTGTTAAGATGAAAAAGCCAAAACTTTTAATTATAGTCTTATTTCAAAATTTAAAGGATGAAGATCCATATTATGCAAGAACACCGGCTCCTCCCCTTCCCGGAATTTTGTTAGCCGGGATGACTCCGCCGGTTGTTGATATTGAAGTTCTTCATGAAATGGTAAGACCAATTAATTATGACACTGATGCAGATTACATTGCAATAAGTTTCATGGATTACCTTTCTCCACATGCGTACGAAGTTGCTGCAATATTTCGAGCTAAGGGGAAAATCGTAATTGGCGGCGGCAAGTTTGCTTCAACTTTTCCTGAAGAAGTTGAACCTCATTTTGATTCTATTCTTGTTGGTGAAGCTCAAAACGTTTGGCCGCAAATGGTATATGATTTAGTCGATGGTAAATTAAAAAGGAGATATGAATCTGAGGCGGTGCCTTGTTTGGAAAATATTCCTCCGCCAAGATTTGACCTGGTTGAGAAAAAGTATACCGTCCCGGTTGTAATTGAAGCTTCACGGGGATGTCCGCATTCATGCACATACTGCCAGTTAAATATCCGGAAACTTCCTTATAGAACCAGACCTGTAAAAGATGTAATTAATGATTTAAAAGATTTAAATAAATTACCATATACCAAAAGAAAAATGGCGATGATTCACGATAATCATTTCGGAGGCGATTTAAAGAATGCAAAAAACTTATTGAGAGAAATTGCCAAATTAAATTTCTGGGCAATCGGGGTGCAGTATGGAATTGAATGTTTAAGAGATAACGAATTTATTGAGCTTCTTTCAAAAGCAAACTGCAGAATGTCCTTTATCGGAATGGAATCATTAAATGAAAAAAGCCTGGAAAGTGTTCAGAAAAAACAGAACAAAGTTGAAGAATATAAAGAGGCTTTCGATAAATTACATAGAAATGGAATCTTAACTTTTACAGGATTTATGTTTGCACTTGAGGATGATACAAAAGAATATTATCAATCACTTCCGAAAATGCTCGATGAAGTCGGTGTTGCAGTTATTCTTCCTTCTATTTCGATTCCAATTTACGGTACTCCTCTTTATCAAAAAATGTCAGATGAAAACAGAATAACGGATTTCGACATTTCCCATTATGAAGGCGACCATGTTGTCTTTAAACATCCCCATTTAACCGAAGAAGAAATTTATTATGAATATCAAAGAGTAAATAAAATATTTTATTCATGGAATAAAATAATTTATCGATGGATTAAAATAATTCGATTGCAGTCAGTTAAAGAATCTATACCGCAGTTTATATTAAAAATTTTGGTAATAACTTTTGTTTACTTTAAACTCTCAATTTTTCAAAGGCATCATGCTCAAAAACGAGTATTTAATAGAAAGGGTAAGTTTAATAAATGTAAAGATGATTTTGTTAATGCAGAATCTCTGGAAGATAAAGTATTTGTCGAATAATTAATTTCAATACTATTTTACAGAAATGCTTATATAGAATTATCATAACTATCTTAAATTTTGATATAAATATTTTAAAAAATTGCAATTGCTTTAATAAATTCATAAGTGAAATATTCGAAACTCAGCGAGTTTGTACATTATTTATTAGTCTAGCCGATAAGTTTGATGGTATTCCTAAATAGATTATTATCCACAACCAATTGAAGTTTATTTTTACAAAAGTTTTCCTTACCCTATAATTATTTAACGAATCAATTAAAAGAATAATGCCGTTGTTAGGAATACAAAATCTTTTCTTGTTTTTGTTCAAAACAAATTATATTTATTTGAATTATATTCCATAACTTTATTTTTTGAAAGAGATTTTTCAATGTTTGTAATTATTTTGTGAGGAAATGTAAAAATTATGGCCGCACCAAAAAATTTAGCAGCAATTGATATAGGGACTAATTCATTTCATTTGATTGTTGTACGTGTAAAGAAAGATGGGAACTTTGATATAATAGACAGGGAGAAAGAAGTAATTCGTCTCGGCGAGGGAAGTTCAGGTGACATAAAATTAATAAAACCGGATGCATTGAAAAGAGGTGTGGATGCTTTAAAAAGATTTAAAGGAATAGCCGACTCTCACAATTCAAGTCTACGAGCTATAGCTACAAGTGCAGTTAGAGAAGCTCATAATAGAAATGATTTTATTGAAAAGGTTTTTCAAGAGAGCGGGATAAATGTTGAAATAATTAGCGGAATTGAAGAAGCTAGATTGATTTATTTGGGCATTCTTAAAGCCGTTCCTGTTTTTGACAAAAAAATTTTAATGATAGACATTGGCGGAGGCAGCACAGAGTTTTTGGTTGGGAAAAAAAGTAATCCAATTGAATCTCTGAGTATGAAGATCGGTGCTGTACGCTTAACTCAAAAATTTTTCCCTGATTTCATGATTAATAAAATCCGCATACAAAATTGCAGGGAATGGGTTGAAGGCGAATTATACCAGGCTGCCAGTTTACTAAAAAAAGAGAACTATCAGTTGTGCGTGGGATCTTCCGGAACAATTATGTCTGCAGGATTAATGATAAATGCTTTAAGAAATAATTCTTCAACCGGCAGCGGCATACTAAATAATTTTGTATTCACAAAAGAAGAATTGAATGAAATTGAAGAGATGGTTCTGAGCAAAAAGACAACGGATAAGCGAAAAAAAATTCCGGGTATCGATGAAAAACGGGCTGAGATTATTCCTGCCGGAATAATCATTTTAAAAACAATCTTTAATCTTTTTAAGATTAACAAAATGATCATCTCCGGGTATGCGCTTCGCGAAGGTATTATTATAGATACTATGCAAAAGGCACATGCCGATTTATCCAAACCCGGATTCGAAGATATAAGAAAGCAAAGCGTTATTAATCTTGCTAAATCATACCGAAATGATGTTTCACACAGTAAACATGTTGCCAAACTTTCTCTCCAATTATTCGACCAGCTGAAAGAATTACATATGCTTGATGAAAACAGCAGGGAATGCCTGGAAGCGGCTTCCATTCTCCACGATGTCGGCTATCATATTTCGCATGCAAACCATCACCATCACAGTCTTTATATAATTAGGAATAGTGAATTGCTTGGATTTAATGAAAACGAGATAAATATAATAGCTCACACTGCAAGATATCACAGGAAAAGTCATCCGAAATCCAGTCACCAGGAATTTAATTCTTTGTCACCCGAAATTCAGATGATAATAAAAAAATTAGCGGCAATTCTCCGTTTAGCGGATTCTTTTGATAGAACTCATAGAAAACTAATAGAAAATTTGCAGTCAACAGTAAAAGACAAAACAGTGGAAATTCAGTTGTTCTGCAGCAGCAAAAAGCCTGATATTGAATTGTGGAACCTCGATAGAAGAAAAGGTTTGTTTGAGGAAGTATTTAATAAGAAAATAGTTGTAAAATATTGTTAATATAAAAGCATCATATAAATTTCCTAATCACTATAAAAATTCGCTGCTATTTTACAAAAATTTTTACATCCTGCTATCAAAGAAATATTCAAATTTGACTAAATCCTCATTATTTTCTTGTGGAAAAATTGATATGCCCGCAGTTAGGAAATTCCGATTCCCCCGCTTAATATATATTCATCCGACATAAAATTATCAATTCCCTTGGCCCTTTATTATCCCGTTCAATTTAAAATTATTTTACAAATTTATATCCGCTTTTGTGCATGGTTAATAAATGAACAGGTTCCGCAGAATTTTTCTCTATTTTTTTTCGCAGTATCAGAATATAATTATCAACTGTACGCGTCGTAGGAAATGATTCGTATCCCCAAACATCATCCAGCAGCTGTTCCCTTGTAACCACTTCGCCTTCCCTTGCGATTAAATATTTTAAAACCTTAAACTCCAGAGCAGATAATTTCAAAAGCACATTGTTTTTAAACGCTTCCAGCTTTTTAAAGTCTATTTTTATATTATCAAATGAATAATCCTCAATTTCTTTTACAAGATCGCTTTTTCTCCTCAGTATAGCTTTTATTCTTGCTAAGAGTTCCCTTAAGCTGAAAGGTTTGGTAACATAATCGTCAGCTCCGATTTCCAGGCCAAGCACCTTATCAATTTCTTCTTTTTTGCTTGTCAGCATTAAAATCGGAATATTTAATCCTTCCTTTCTTAGATCACGACAAATTTCTAATCCGTCTTTATTCGGCAGAATTAAGTCTAAAATAATTAGGTCAATATTTTCAGCCTTAGCAAGATTATAGCCTTCATATCCATCCATAGAAGAAGAAACTTTATAACCTTCTCCTTCAAGACTAGTTGTTAGACCTTTGAGAATTGCAGGATCGTCTTCAATAACCAAGATCTTTTTCAATTTTAACCTCCATTGGAAATGATAGAATAAATCTGTACCCAACGTCCGGAATATTTTTTACAATAAATTTACCCTTATGAGCAGACATAATTTGGTTCACTAAAGTTAACCCGATGCCGCTTCCGGATATATTTCTGTTTTTAGAATTATCAGCTCTAAAATAAGGCTCTATTAAATTATTTAATTCATCTTCACAAAGACATGTTGATCTGTTTTCAAAATTCATATTTAATTCGTTATTGTTTTTCTCTAATGCAATAATGATCTTTTTGGGTATGGAGGAATATTTAATACCATTTGAAAGAAGATTGATTACTGCACCTAGGATAGAATCAGAATCCCCGTTTATAATACATTCCCCGTTGCAAATATTGAGCTCAACGTTGCAATTTTCAATTTTTAATTGGTAGGACATTAAATGGACAGCATAATTAAGCAATGATTTTAGATCTATTTCAGTGAAATGATATTCCTTTACTCCTCTTTCAATCTTAGAAAGGTCCAAAACATTTTCTATTAAGCGGCTTAATCTGTCGCATTCACCTTCAATTATCTCAATATATTCTTCAGCTTTTTCCGTTTCTAAGTTTTCTTTAAGATGGAGCATTTCAGCAAACATTCTTATTGAAGTTAAAGGAGTTTTCAATTCATGAGAAACGCTGGAAATAAAAAATGATTTTAGCTCGTTCATTTCCTCAAGTTTTTCTTTCAGCAATTGTTCGCGTATAAGATTTTCTTGAAGCTTAATTCTCTCAAGAGTTAACCCGGCCTGAGATGTAATTTCAATCAACAGATCTATATCTTCAACATTAAATCTTGTATCCGATTTTTTTTCACCTAAAACAAAAAAGCCCAGTAATTCCTTATTAGTTGAATGAATAGGAAAAACCACTGCCATTCCCCAGCGCCTGAATACTTTGTTATCCCCTACTTCAATTGAAATTCCAGGCTCAACTTTGTCTTGTAGAGCAACCGGCTGCTGTAAAGTAGTTTTAAGTTTTTTCCTGTCCAGAAAAACTCCTTTGTTCTCTAGAAAATCGAAATTCCGGTGCGCTGCTAATTGCAGTCTGCATGTAAAAGGATTAAATAAAAAGAATCCCATTTTATCAACCGGCATAATTGTGTAATTCTGTTCAACTATTTTATTTGCAAGTGAATTTATATCGTTGCAGGCATTTATTTCATCCAAAAATTTCCTCGATGCAATTCTAAAGTTATAGCGGACTCTAAAAAATTTTTTATCAACGAATCTTTGAACTCTTGATTTTGCAGGTTGAAATAGGAATAGCAGTATAACGGCAGCAACAGTGGTTGAGAAATATTCGGTAACATTTTTAATAGAAAAAGAAATTATTAATATTACAAGTACATAAAGTATTCCTAATAAAGTGATGGCTATTAAATAAACTACACTGCGTCTTATAATAAGATCGATGTCAAGAATATGATATTTTAAAATTGCAATTGCAAAAGAAACCGGTATTGACAGCATAAAGATTACAATAACTTCCTCCGGAAGTAAACCGTAATACATAATTGCCTGAGGAATTACCCAGAAAGCAGCATAACAAAATGGTCCGACGAAAAAACCGAACATAATCCATCTTAATTTCTTCTTATCCGCCAAGCTTTTGGATGTTTTATAAGAATGGATGAAATTGATTATCCCAACTAACACAGACCCGACTAAAAATGCACGGCAAATATTATATACAATTAAGAATTCTTTAATATTTTCTAAGCTATTGCTAAACCATACTTTTGTAAATGTATAGGAGCTAAAAAATCCGAGAATTAAAGCAAGAGAATATAAAGACACCAAAACCGATTTTGGTATTCTTTTTTCACGGGGAAAGATAAATGTGAAGTGTACGAATAAAACGGGGGCCAACTGTCCGGAGAATAAAAAAAGTATCCAGATTAGATAACCGATAATTTTAGGATGAAAATTGTAATTCCCCCATGTCATCATAATTATTGCTGCCGTAGTTACCGTAACCCAATGAAATAACTGCGAGGATTTATTCTCCGGCTTTTTAAGAAATACAAAAATTCCAATCGCTAAAAAAATTATTCCAACTAAGAAAGCAATGATTAAATATGATATGTCGTAAAATCTAATTAATTTTACATTAATTTCATGAGTGAGGCCCTTTTTAAAATAAACGATATCAACTGATGAACCAGGTTTTGTACCATCGAGATAAACTTCGATTTGTTCTTGAGATGTAAAACGGTTTCCGTTTATTGAAATAAGCGTATCGCCAACTGAAATATTGATGGCCGGCTTTTTAATTTTTTTTACCATTAAGTTGGAATTTTCAGAATTAAATTTTATTGGAAGGTCGGCTTTCAGATAAATATGGTATATTCCGAAAATACAAAATATCAAGACAACAAAGTCAGTGAGGAGATAAAGTAATATCTTTTTATTTCTGTCCTGCAAAGTATCCCCTATAAAATAAAAACTTTTAACAGAATTTAAATTGAAGTATCTGTTAAAACTTAACTAAAAGAGATATTAGTCGCAATTAAAAATATTATTTTAAAAAATCTGACTTAAAAAAGTTTTTTCCTTACTTTTAATTAATAAATTTGAATCAACATCTTAGAAAGAGAAGCATGAGAAAGGTACTTTACCCGGGAACCTTTGATCCTATAACAAACGGCCATATCGATATAATAAGAAGAGCCAGAGAATTATTTGACGGAGTTGTGGTAACAGTTGCAATTAATCCTTCAAAATCCCCGTTATTCTCCGTGGATGAACGTGTTAAAATGATTAAGGAAAGCGTTAAGAATTTTAATAATATTGATGTCGATTCTTTCGACGGACTTGTAGTCGATCATGCCAAGCAGGTCGGAGCCGTAGGAATCATAAGAGGACTTAGAGCA
>CAZCFZ010000032.1:0-24445 GCA_964498065.1 uncultured Ignavibacteriaceae bacterium | reverse complement strand
GGATTTTTTACTTCCGTTAATGCGGCAAGCTTTCCAAAATCAAATCTAAACGGATAAAAGACATTTATTACAGATTTTTTTCTTACAACTATGACGACCCGGATAAGAAAATCTAAATTATAAATATAAATAAAGAGAGGCTATCAATTGAATAAATATTCGGAAATTATATCATCGATTGAAGAAAGTAAAACAATGGCAATTTCTTCCTTAGTTAAGAAATTAAAAGCCGAAGGAAAAAATGTTTTAAGCTTTAGTGCCGGAGAACCTGATTTTCCTACCCCGGAATTTATTAAGCAAGCTGCTATAAAAGCAATAAATAATAATTTTACAAAGTATACACCTAATGAAGGATATCCCCCATTAATAAATGCAATTATAGAAAAATTTTCAATAGATAATAATCTGGAATTTAAACCACAGAATATTTTAGTATCCGACGGTGCCAAACATTCACTTTATAATTTATTGATGTCAATTTGTAATCCGGGCGACGAAGTAATTTTTCAAGCGCCGTACTGGGTGAGCTATCCCCAAATGGTAAAGCTGGCTCAAGCGAAATCCGTAATTATTAATGCCGGAGTAGAACAGAACTATAAGATTACCCCGGGACAGCTTAAAAATTCAATCACTTCCAAAACAAAAGTATTTTTATTCAATACGCCTTCTAATCCTACCGGTTCGGTATATAGTGAAGATGAAATTAAGGCGCTTGCAGAAGTTTTAAAAGAGAAAAATATTTTTATTATCTCCGATGAGATTTATGAAAAAATAGTCTTCGACGATGAAAAACATTTTAGCATAGGAAGTATTGACTATCTTAAAGATAAAACAATTACCGTTAACGGTGTAAGCAAAGCCTATGCAATGACCGGATGGCGGGTCGGTTACGCGGGCGGAAACGCCGAAATAATAAAGCTTGCCAGAAATCTTCAAAGCCATTCAACTTCAAATGCATCTTCTATTTCGCAAGCTGCAACTTTAGCAGCCTTAACGGAAGAGTCAAATGAAATAGAGGATATGGTTAAAAAATTTAAAATAAGACGGGATTATATTTACGATGCATTAAATAAAATTGAAGGAATTAAATGTCCGCTGCCCAAAGGAGCTTTTTATGTTTTTTATAATGTGAGCAGCTACTACGGCAAACATATGAACGGTTACGATATTAAAGATTCTTCTTCATTTTGTAATTATTTATTAACGGAACAAAATGTGGGACTTGTTCCCGGCATAGCATTCGGTAATGATAATTGCGTAAGGATGTCCTATGCATGTTCATTGGAAGAATTAAGAGACGGAGTGGAAAGAATTACAAATGCTCTTCATAAATTGAAGTAGGATTTGTAAAATTTTAATGTCGGAATTCTTTTAAATTTTTTTAATTTTTTATAAACAACTGCAAAGATTTATGAAGCTGCTCGACAGGCATCTGCTCGCCTGTCCATAGTTCAAAAGATTTGGCCGCTTGGTAAACAAGCATTTTTATTCCGTCCAATATTGTTGCTCCCTTTGATGCAGCAAGTTTCAGCAATTGTGTCTGAGGCGGGTTGTACACCAAATCCAAAACTATTTGATCTTTATTAAATGAACTTTCAAGGTTTGTAATTATATCATCCGAATCCGGAAACATACCGACCGATGTAGCATTTATAATTAATTTAGAATTCTGAAAAACATCAACAAGATCAGGAGGAAAAAGTTCTCTTGTCTTAAAATTATCGAATTTCATTTTTTCAATAAAATAATTTTTTAACGATTCCGCTTTTTGTTCCGTTCTGTTTATAAGAAAAATTATATTTGGTTTAAAATACCGGATCAGAGTATAAATAACAGCTCTTGCCGCTCCCCCGGCGCCTACTACGCACATTTCATTCCCGGTTATTTCATCTTTATAAGGTAAAAGAGTTTCATAAACTCCATGTACATCGGTATTAAAACCGCTTAGTTTTCCCAGATCATTTACTACCGTATTTATAGCACCTACTATGGAGGCTTCTTCCGAGACATTATGCATAAGCTGCAGAATATTTTCCTTATGAGGAATCGTCACATTAAATCCCTTTATTCCCAAAGCAACCATACCTTTTACAGCAGTTTTTAATGTAGAAGGAGGAATATCAAAAGGAAGATAAATATAATCCAGTTTTTTCAATTCAAAAGTTACATTATGAATAAAAGGCGAATAGGTATGTTTTATCGGGTGACCTATTAAACCTAATAGTTTAGTATTTAAATGATATGAATCTTTTCCCATGTTTAATATTCATCTTTTTTAAGAAGCGAAATGCCATTCAGCGCGATGATAACTATAAATACAATATCATCATTTAAAAATTAAATTTCTCCAAGTAATTTTTTGAAGAGTTTAGAGGATTTTATTTCCGGATATTCTTTTGCAAATTCCACACTAATTGTAGGATCAATAGAAAAAGCCGATTTTAAACAAACAACCGCTTCTTTAGTTCTGCTGAGAATAAAATTAATTTTTGCTTTTCCGTAATATGATCCGGCATCGGACGGATTTATTCTTATGCACTCATCATATGCATTCATGGCATCGAGCCAATTACCCATTTCCATTAGAGTTTCCGCCATATTATTCCAGATCTCATAGTTATCCGGTTCAATGTTTAATGCAGACTGATAACTTTTTACGGCTTCCTGTAATTTACCAAGCGAATATTCCAGGTCAGCTTTAGCGTACCAGGCATCCGCATTATCCTGAGATAAAGAAATTGCTTTGTTAAAATCTTTTAAAGCGAGATGAAATTTTCCCGATGAATCATAACAGAAACCTCGCGCCAGGTATGCCTCATAATATTGGTCGTTAATTTTAATTGCTTCGGAATAATACCTAATTGCGTTCGGTAAATCGCCGAGTTCTTCATAAATATTTCCGATATTATATGAAGAAGCTTCATCAAATCTGTCTATTTCCAGTGATCTTTTAAAACACTCAATTGCACCTTGGAACCTGCCTAAATCGGCAAGGGCATTGCCTTTATTAAACCAGGCGCTGGCGAAATCTTCTTTTATTGCTAATGCCAGATCATAACTTTCAATAGCCTTTTCAAACCTGTTCATTTTAACAAGTACGATTCCGCGGTTGTACCAGCCGTTCGCATTATAAGGTTCAAAATCCAAAAACTTATCATATGCATCTACTGCATTGGTAAAGTCATTTAAATTTTCGTAACAATAACCTATTTCGTAATAAGCTTCGGAAAACTCACTATCTATCGCTACAGCTTTCTTTAAAAAGCCGATTGCTTTTTTATATTCCTTCTGCCTCTGATGCAGCAATCCCAAACTGTACATAGCATCTTCATTATTCGGATCAATTAATATTACGGATTCCAGCGATTCCCTTGCTTCATCCAAAAGACCGATATTTTCTTCGGCAGTCGCCTTGTCAATCAATGTTTCCGAGTCACCGGGATTCAAAGATAAAGATTTGTTAAAACACCGGATTGCTTCTTCATAGCTGCCTACCGAATTTAGAAGGATGCCTTTTTTAAGCCAGTATTCCGAGTTATAAGGAAATGTCTCTAGAAGAATATTAATAAAGTAAAAGCCGTCGTCGAATTTATCGTTATCAATACATTCCTGGATAATATCTTCAATAGATTCCGTACACTCATAAACACCTGAAGATTCGATCGATTCCTTACATTTTTTAATTTCCTCATCAAGGTTTTTTTGCTGATCGAAAAAATACTCTTCACCGTTATATTCAGAATCTAAAAAAGACATTCAAATCTCCCAAGGGTTGTAAAGTTTGCGAAAAAATGTATTACTATTATTCTATAAAATCAAGTTGATTTTAACTCAATTTTATTTAATAATATAACTTCAAAAAATTTATTTTATAAAAAACCCTGTGATATTTACACAGGGTTAATTAAATGCTTAAAATTGTTCATATAGTTTAATTTTTCAAAACTGCGGTAACTTTTTCAGCAGCATCCTTAAGGCTGGTAGCAACTTCAAAATTTAAACCCGATTCTTGTAAAAGCACGCCTGCTTCCGTAGCATTCGTTCCTTCCAAGCGAACAACTATCGGAATATTTACATTTATTTCCTTAGTTGCATCTATAACACCTTGAGCTACACGATCACACCTTACAATTCCGCCGAAGATGTTAATTAAAATAGCTTTTACATTAGGATCGGAAAGAATAATTTTAAACCCGTTGGAAACGGTATCTTTATTTGCAGCACCGCCAACGTCCAAAAAGTTTGCAGGTTCACCGCCGGCAAGCTTAATAATATCCATTGTTGCCATTGCCAGCCCTGCGCCGTTAACCATGCATCCGACATTGCCGTCGAGTTTTATATAATTCAAATTGTATTTGGATGCTTCAATTTCAAGCGGAGCTTCTTCAGCAAGATCACGGTATGCAACAATATCCTGATGACGATAAAGTGCGTTATCGTCAAAATTCATTTTAGCATCAAGCGCGATAACATTACCTTCTTTAGTTAAAACCAAAGGATTTATTTCCGCCAAAGAGCAGTCGCTTTTTACATAAGCGTTATATAAACCGATTAAAAATTTAACGGCATTTTTATGCTGTGTCCCTTCAAGACCTAATCCAAAGGCTAACTTTCTTGCTTGATATTGCTGAAGCCCCAATTCAGGTTCAACTGTTTCTTTAACAATTTTTTCAGGCGATTCTGCCGCAACTTTTTCAATTTCAACACCGCCTTCTGTGGAAACCATCACTACATTTTTGGATATTGCTCTATCCAAAGTAATACCTACATAAAATTCTTTTTCTATATTTACACCCTGTTCTATAAGAAGACGTTTTACAATTTTCCCTTCCGGTCCCGTTTGGTGAGTTACAAGATTCATCCCGAGCATTTGATTGGATAAATCTCTTACTTCATCCAAACTTTTTGCTACTTTAACACCGCCTCCTTTACCTCTGCCCCCGGCATGTATTTGAGCTTTAACTACCCATAATTCCCCGCCAATTTCATTTTGAGCTACTTGTACGGCTTCTTCAGAAGAGAAAGCAACTTTTCCATTAGGAACAGAAACATTAAATTTTCTTAAAATTTCCTTTGCCTGATATTCGTGAATTTTCATTTAAAATCCTTTTTAATTTTTTTTCGGTATGTTTAAAAGTTAGACCTTTCGACCGGCAGGTTCTAACAATAATTCATAAACTTATTTAAAAATTACATCTTTTAGGATATATAATCAATTTAAACAAATTTACATTATTATATTATAATCTTGTTCAATCTATAGCAAAACCCGTATTAAAAATCATTTGACGGCTATAAGTATTTTGTTTAGTCATGATTTATAAAAGTATGCAAATGAATTATCGTTAATAATTTTTACTCCGGATGGATTTAATATTTAGATTTCATCTAAACTTAATTTTCTTGTTTTTCTAAAACATCAAAGTTATTTTCACAATTGTAATTCTTTGGAGCAATAAATGGCAATTTTAAAAGCCTTCAAAACTATTCCGGATATGTTTGTCTATCTTTCAGATGAATATGCAAAAACGGCAAAAAATTATTTAATTGTACGAAAGGTTGAAGGAAAGTACGAAGGAATTTCTTATCAGGAATTTAAAGATCAAACTGAAAATTTTGCAAACGGACTTGCGTCGTTAGGGATAAAATCAGGCGATAAAGTTGCCATTATTTCCGAGAATAGACCGGAATGGGTTTTTTCCGATATGGCTATTCTTAGCTTAGGCGCTATTGATGTTCCGATTTATCCTTCTCTTACGGCAGATTCTGTGGAATTTATTTTGAACAATTCGGAATCAAAAGCAATAATTGTTTCAAATAAATTTCAATTAAATAAAATATTAAAGATTGCTTCTAAATGCAGATATTTAAAATCCATTATTTTACTAAACGATAAAGATTTTATAGAAGGAAATAAGCAGCTTCATACATTTCAGCAGATCCAAGATTCCGGAATAATTTTTAAAGCCAACTACCCTGATTTTCTCAGCAATTCAATTAAGAAAATTAAGGAAACAGATTTATGCACGATTATTTACACTTCCGGCACCACCGGTGAGCCAAAAGGAGTGTTACTGACTCATAAAAATATATTATCTAATGTAACATCAGCATTGAATACATTTCCTATAGGCAGCGACGACGTATTTCTTTCTTTCCTTCCGCTTTGCCATATCTTTGAAAGAATGGCAGGCTATTATACTGCTTTTTCTTCCGGCGGAACAATTTATTATGCCGAAAGTATAGAATCGGTTGCACAAAATATGATCGAAGCAAAACCGACTATAATTACAACAGTCCCCCGGCTTTTTGAAAGGATATACTCGAAAATAATGAAGAATGTTGAAAGTCAACCTGCGTCCAAACAAAAAATATTTTATTGGGCCATTGAGATCGGGAAAGAATACGCAAAAGAAAAAAAGACGGGAACAGTATCTTTAGGACTTTCAATCAAAAATAAAATTGCGGACAAACTGGTATTTCAGAAGTTAAAAGAAAGAACAGGAGGAAAACTTCGATTCTTTATTTCCGGCGGTGCACCTCTATCCAGAGATTTAGGCGAATTTTTTGAAGCAATCGGTCTGCTGATTGTAGAAGGCTACGGCTTAACCGAATCCTCTCCTGTAATAGCAGCTAATAAAATCGACGATTATAAATTCGGAACAGTCGGAAAGCCATTCCCGGGTGTTGAAGTAAAAATTGCAAGCGATGGAGAGATACTTGCCAGGGGACCAAATATTATGCAGGGTTATTTTAAAAATAAAAAAGAAACCGAAGAAGTTATAAAAGACGGATGGCTGCATACAGGAGATATAGGCGTTTTTGACTCTCAAGGATTTTTAATGATAACGGATAGGAAAAAACATTTATTTAAAACTTCCGCTGGTAAATATATTGCTCCTACTCCTATTGAAAATTTATTTTTAACAAGTAAATTTATCGATCAATTTGTTCTGATTGGAGATAGAAGAATGTTCCTCAGCGCTCTGATTGTTCCCGATTTTGAAGCAGTTAAAGAATATGCGGACTCCAATAAAATAGTGTACGACAGCCTGGAAGAACTTATTAAGACAAAAGAAATTTACGACCTTATAGAAAAAGATATGGCAGGCGTACAAAAGAAACTTGCCAATTACGAAAGGGTTCGAAGATTTGCATTACTTGATAAACCGTTCAGCCTTGAAAACGGAGAAGTTACACCAAGTCTAAAAATCAGACGAAAATTTGTTGAAGAAAGATACGGCCATCTAATTGAGGAAATGTACAGTAAGTAATATACAACACAATTACATGTAATTAATATTTCTCTAAATATTCAATCATTGTATCGTGTATTTTTCCGTTCGTAGCTAAAATCTTTTTAGAAAATATATCTATTTGTTTCCCGTTAAAATCAGTAACCATCCCGCCGGCTTCTTCAACTATTAATTTACCTGCACATATGTCCCAAGGATGCAGATATACTTCCCAGAATCCGTCAAACACACCCCTGGCAACGTAGCAAAGATCTATTGCGGCAGAGCCCAATCTTCTTACTGCTCTAGAAGCTTTAGTTAATGCCGTAAATTTTTCCAAAGCATTTTCCGGATTTTCGGCGATATTGTAGGGAAATCCCGTAACAAGAACCGCATGACTCAGCTTATCATTTTTATTTACATTAAGTTTCCGACCGTTAGCATATGATCCTTTGCCTGCTTCGGCTGAATAGACAATGTCATTCATTACATCATAAACAACGCCGGCAATTGTACTGCCTTCTTTTTGAACCCCGATAGATACGGAAAAAATAGGCAGCCCGTGTGCAAAATTTGTAGTGCCGTCAAGCGGATCTACAACCCAGACATATTCAGAAGTATTTTTAGTTTCCCCGCCTTCTTCAGCTAAGATTCCGTGAGTAGGAAAATTTTTCTTTATAAAATCCGTAATTAATTTTTCACTGGCTTTATCTACTGTGGTTACTAAATTCGACTCGTTTGATTTATACTCAATGTTAAAACTTGTTCCGAATCCTTTTTTAACAATACTTCCCGCTTCTTTTGCAATTTTAATAATATCTTCGATCATTATATTCCTTAATTTTGAGTACAAATATAAAAAATTATTCATAGAGGATAATTATAAAATATTTTTATTTGTTATCGATCAAAATGATTGTATAAGCGCCGCCATCGGACTTTTTGTTGTTGTCTTAATTTGCTTAAATCTTAAAAATTATTTCTTGTCTTCCCGAGCGAAGTCGAGGGATTTAATGAAATTGAAGGATGTTATGGTTCGACTCCCTTAGCCATGATATACTTTAGCGAAAATGATGAAACAAACTAGGACACTACTGACTTTTTCATTCCTTGATAGCAGGAACGAATTTTGGTATATTTAACAATCAATTTACGTTGGAAAATTAAAGGAGATTCCGCTTGAAAGAATTTAGCGAATTAAGTACTAAGGATAAAGATGAAACATCGATAGTTGACAATATTCCGGAAAAACTTCCGATATTACCATTACGCGATATAGTAATTTTTCCGTACATGATTTTTCCGGTTTTAGTGGGACGTGAACAGTCAATTAGAGCTGCAAATTATGCATCGGATGAAACAAAATATATTTTTCTATCTACCCAGAAAAGATCAAATATTGAAGATCCAAAAAAAGAAGATATTTACGCAGAAGGAACAATAGCAAAGATTGTACAAATTCTTAAGCTGCCCAACGGTTTAATGAAAATTCTGGTTGACGGTCTTCTTCAGGGCAGGATTATGGAGTTTACCGATAACAAGAATTTCTTTGAAGGTAAAATCGAAGTTATAGTGCCTGAAGTTACACATGATCATGAAATGAATGCATTAACACGGCAGATGACTCAGCTGTTCAAAGACTATGTTAAGATCAGCCGGAACATACCGAATGAAGCTGTTACGGCTTTTGAAAATATTGAAGAGCCGGATAGAAAACTATTTTACGTAGCGGCAAATATCAATCAGCTTATTGAAGTGAAGCAAGGCATCTTACAAAAATTCACCATTAAAGAACAATATTATGAAGTTATCAAAATCTTAAATTCAGAAATCGACATTCTAAAGATTGAAAAAGAAATTGACAATAAAGTTCAAGAGAACATCGCCAAAACTCAGAGAAAATTCATAATTCAGGAACAAATAAAAATTCTTCAGGATGAACTTGGAGAAGAAGATGATGCGACACCTGAGTTTATGAAAATGAGAGAGCAGATTAAGAAGGCTAAAATGTCAAAGGAGGCCGAAGAAAAAGCTCTTGAAGAATTAAATAAGCTTAAAAAGACTCCTCCGATGTCTCCCGAATCAACTGTAATTAGGAATTACCTGGATTGGCTGATTGATGTTCCCTGGTCAAAAAGGACAAAAGATAACCTCGATATCTCGCATGTTCAAAGAACTTTGGATGAAGACCATTTCGGATTGGAAAAGCCGAAAGAAAGAATAATAGAACATATTGCAGTGCTCAATCTGGTAAAGCAGATGAAAGGTCAAATACTATGTTTTGTCGGACCTCCCGGAGTCGGTAAAACATCATTGGGAAAATCAATTGCAAGGGCACTTGGAAGAAATTTTGTTAGAATCAGTTTAGGCGGCGTGCGTGACGAGGCCGAAATCAGAGGACATCGAAGAACTTACATCGGCTCGATGCCGGGTAAAATAGTTCAATCTATGAAAAAAGCCGGCACAATAAATCCGGTTATGCTTTTGGATGAAATAGATAAAATGAGCACCGATTTCAGAGGTGATCCTTCTTCGGCAATGCTTGAAGTTTTAGATCCCGAACAAAACCATACTTTTAACGATCATTATTTGGAAGTTGATTACGATCTTTCTCAGGTAATGTTTATTACTACAGCAAATGTTCGGTATAATATTCCGCTGCCGCTTCAAGATAGAATGGAAATAATAGAATTGCCGGGTTACCTGGAATATGATAAAATTGAAATTGCTAAGAGGCACATTCTACCGAAACAACTGGCAAATCACGGATTAAATAATAAAAATATTACAATAACCGATGAAGCAATAAAGAAAATAATTACAGAGTATACCCGGGAAGCTGGTGTTAGGAACCTTGAACGTGAACTCGCTTCAGTATGCAGAAAATTAGCACGCGATATTGTATTGAAAGAATCCTCTAATGGAAAGAAAAAATCCATACGAAAATTTATAGTAAATGAAGAAAAAGTAGAAGAGTATCTTAAAGTTCCGCGATACCGAACTCATAAACATAACCAGGGATATAGAGTGGGAAGCGTAACAGGTTTGGCATGGACAAGTGTAGGCGGCGATATCCTTGATGTTGACGTTACGATAATGAACGGTTCTGAAAAATTAACTCTAACCGGTCAGTTGGGTAATGTAATGAAAGAATCGGCGCAAGCTGCTTTAAGTTATATTCGTTCCAGGGCAAAAGAGTTATGTTTGGATCCGAATTTTTACAAAGGCAAGGAAATACATATTCATTTACCCGAAGGAGCTATACCGAAAGACGGACCTTCGGCAGGCATTACAATGGCAATGGCGCTGCTTTCGGCAATCAGCGGTAAACCGGCTGCTAATGATGTAGCAATGACCGGGGAAATAACTTTAAGAGGAAATGTACTGCCGATAGGAGGTTTAAATGAAAAACTTCTGGCGGCAAAACGTAACGATATTAAGACAATTTTGATTCCTGCAGAAAATGAGATTGATCTGAAAGAAATTCAGGATACGGTTAAAGAAGGATTAAAGATTTTTCCGATTGAAAAGATAGAGGATGCGATTCCTTATTTATTTAAAGATCTGAAAATTTTAAACAGTACTAAGAATAAACCGGTGAAGAAAACAAAAAAGAAAGCAAAATAATTGGCTGAAACTATTTCCATAGACAAAAATCTTTCTCTTGAAAATCAATACGTCTTATTAAACAAACAATTAAAATCTTTATTAGATAAGAGTGAAAACTGGCTTTCGAATCTTTCGAATTTTACGGCTGCCTTAAAACAAACATTCGAAAAAATCAGCTGGGTAGGTTTTTATTTATATGACGGTGAAACATTATACCTGGGGCCGTTTCAAGGAAAGTTGGCCTGTACAAGAATTGATTTAGGAAAAGGCGTCTGCGGAACTTCCGCTGAAAAACTTGAAACGATTATTGTACCGGATGTAAATAAATTTCCGGGGCATATTTTCTGCGACGCTGATTCAAAGTCCGAAATAGTTATTCCATTAATCAAAAGCAACAGATTATTCGGAGTATTGGATTTAGACAGTGTTTCATATGATTCTTTTGGTAAAATAGACAAAAAATATTTAGAAGAAATTTGCACATATTTGATGAAAGAAATTTTATAATTATTTTCTTGTAATCATCAAAATAAAAATAAAGGTTTAAATGGCATTTGTAGTAACAGCAAGAAAATGGCGGCCTCAAAGATTCAGCGAAGTTGTCGGTCAGGAACATATAACCGCTACCTTAAAAAACGCATTAAAGAATAATCGCATTGCACACGCTTATCTGTTTACCGGTCCCCGCGGTGTCGGGAAAACAACTACGGCAAGAATTCTTGCAAAGGCATTAAATTGCTTAAATCCTCAGGATAACGAACCGTGTAACGAATGCGAAATGTGTAAATCCATTCAATCCACACAATCCCTTGATATCATTGAAATTGACGGCGCATCAAACAGAGGAATAGACGAAATAAGAACTCTTCGCGAATCAGTTAAATATGCTCCGACAAAAGGTAAATATAAAATTTACATCATCGATGAAGTTCATATGCTTACAAAGGAATCGTTTAATGCATTCCTAAAAACACTTGAAGAACCGCCTTCACATACGGTTTTTATTTTTGCAACAACGGACGTACATAAAGTTCCTTTAACCATAATTTCCAGATGTCAGAGATTCGATTTCAGAAGGATTCAGCTTGATACAATTAAAGCTTTACTCAATAAAATTGCGGAAAGTGAAAAAATAAAAATTGATGATAAAACGTTAACTATAATCGCAAAAAAATCGGATGGGGCTCTGCGCGATGCCGAGAGCTTTTTCGACCAGGTAGTTGCATTTTGCGGAAACGAAATAGAAGCTTCAACCGTATCCAAAATGTTAAACCTTGTAGATGATGAAATATATTTTACAATTTCCGATGCAATTTTAGATAAAAATTACAAAGCTGTTTTCGATGTTTCCAACTCAATTTACGATAACGGGTGGAACTTTATTGACTTTATGGACGGCTTGATTGAACATTTCAGAAATATAATGACGGTTGTCCTTACTAAGAATTCCAATCTTGTTGAATCGGCTGATATTTACAAATCCCGTTATCTGGAATACATCGATAAATTTTCCGAAGGAGATCTTTTAAGGCTTCTAAACTTTTTAAATAAGACGCAGCAAGAATTGCGCTACTCTCAAAATCAAAAATTAAAAATTGAAATTTCTTTAAGTCATCTCATCGGCTTAGAACAATCATCCACAATCAGCGAGCTGATAAATAAGATCGGAGAAACCGGATCTAATAATTCAGGTTCAACAAACCCAAACGTAATGCAGGCAGCCAATAAAAACCAATCATATTATTCCTTAAAAAAAGATACGGAAAATGATTCGTCAAGACAAAATTCTCAACATCCTTCATTTAATAATTCTTCAGCATTAAATACTCTAAAAAACACATCAAATATTGAAAATCCTCAATTTTCATTAGATAATGTTGTTAAAAAATGGGCAGGTTTTGTGGAATCGGTTAATGCGGAAAAAGGATTAATGTTCGGTCCGTTTATAAGAAGTGCAAAACTTTTAAATATTGAAGGGAATGAAATCAATATTTACAGTGAAGATTCACACGGAAAGGATATAATCAACCGTAACCGGGATTATCTGGCAAAAAAAAGCCTTGAATTTTTCGGCAAAAAATTAACTTTTCATATTAAAGACAGGGCAAAAATTGATCCTCAAGAAATTATTGATACTAAACTCAATAATAACATACCGGAACAGAAATCAGACGGAGATCCTTATATTAATGCTATTATAAATGATTTAGGCGGCGAAGAAGTTAAATAAACATTCATTTAAGCATTATTTACCTTATTTTTATTCAAATCTTTATGTGATAAATTCTCATCTAATTTTTTGAAAATTCGATAAATATTACATATTTTTATAGTCTATGTCAAAAAGATTAATAGTCGCCATAGACGGTCCGGCAGGTTCCGGTAAAAGTACCTCTGCTAAGCTTGTCGCTCAAAAGTTGGGCTATTTATATATTGACACCGGAGCTATGTATAGAGCTGTTACATTTTTAGCAATACAAAATAATGTTCTTAATAATTTTGACGCCGTAATTAAAATTGCCGAAACTTCAAAAATTAATTTGAAATTCCTTAACGGTATTACACAGGTTAGTGTCGACGGAGTAAACATTACAGATAACATCCGCACTGCCGAGGTAAATTCAAAAGTAAGCGAAGTAAGCAAAATCAAGGAAGTTAGAGAAGCCTTAGTAGCTCAGCAGAGAGAAATGGCAATGAAAGACGGCGGAGTTGTAATGGAAGGCAGAGACATCGGAACAGTTGTTTTTCCAGATGCAGACGTTAAGATTTTTCTTACTGCCACAATAGAACAGAGAGCCAAAAGAAGAGCAAAGGAATACGAAGAAAAAGGAGTTGAAGTTTCGGTTGATGATGTTAAAAATAATCTTGTAAAACGCGATCAAATAGACTCTACAAGAGAAATTAGTCCTTTATCAAAAGCAGATGATGCAATAGTTGTCGATACTTCAAAAGTTACAATACAGGAACAAGTAGATATAATTCTGGATAAAATCAGAATTATTGCCGAGAAAAAAGGAATAAAAATCAGCAATTAAAAAATTTCGGAAAAGTTTAATTAGGCCATCAATAATTAAAATATGTTAAATAAATCTTTCTGCGTTACTGCTTAAAGATGGCGAAGCGATAACAGCAGATTAATTATTTTTATTGGAGGATTAATGTCCGAAGAGATCAAAGATACGAAGAAAAGTATATTGACAGCCGATGACTATGAAAAGGCAAAGAAGCATTTTAATGATGAAGAGTACACTCAAGAAGAATTCTTAACCTTAGCAAAGCTTTACACCGAATCTTTTAAAGATGTAAAAGAAGGTGAATTAATAAAAGGAAAAATAGTTCGCATTCAGGGTGATAATATAATCTTGGATGTGGGATTCAAATCCGAAGGTTCAATCCCGAAAAATGAATTTCATGAGTCGGAGGAAATAAAAGTCGGCAAAGAAGTCGAAGTTGTGCTGGAAAGCGTGGAAGATCAGGAAGGTAATCTTGTACTTAGCAAACAAAGAGCCGACTTCTTAAGAATCTGGGAAAAAGTTGTTAAAGCTCATGAAACAGGCGAGATAATTCAAGGAAAAATTTTAAAGAGAATTAAGGGCGGAATGGTAGTTGATTTATTGGGTATGGAAGCCTTTTTACCTGGTTCTCAAATAGATATACGTCCTATCCGGGATTTTGATGCATTTGTCGGGCAGACAATGGATTTCAAAGTTGTTAAAGTTAATATTCCGACCGAGAACGTTGTTGTCTCTCATAAGGTTCTGGTTGAAGAGGAAATTGCAGATCAGAGATATGCAATACTGAACAGTTTGGAAAAAGGACAAATACTTGAAGGCACTGTAAAAGCTATTACCGATTTCGGAGTGTTCGTTGATCTTGGTGGCGTTGACGGCTTAATTCATATTACCGATTTAAGCTGGGGAAGGATAAATCATCCGAATGAAGTAGTTAAACTTGATCAGACTATTAAAGTTGTCGTAACGGATTTTGATGAAGAAAAGAAGAGAATATCCTTAAGCTTGAAAAAGCTTCTGCCTCATCCTTGGGAAGATATAGATACAAAATACAAAATCGGAGACAAAGTATCTGGAAGAGTTGTATCTCTTACCGATTACGGCGCTTTTATCGAAATTGAAAAAGGCATTGAAGGATTAATTCATAATTCGGAAATGAGCTGGACACAGCACATTAAACATCCATCCCAGGTAGTTGCTATGGGCCAGGTAATTGAAGCTATTATTTTAAGCCTTGATAAAGATGAAAAGAAAATTTCTTTGGGTATCAAACAACTCGAACCGGATCCATGGGAATCTTTGATGCAGAAATATCCTGTAGGTTCAAGGCATACGGGAATTGCCAGGAACTTAACAAACTTCGGTGTTTTTGTTGAGTTGGAACCCGGGGTTGACGGATTAGTTCATATTTCCGATCTTTCCTGGACAAAGAAAATACGCCATCCCGGTGAAGTTGTTAAAAAAGGCGAAAAATTAGATGTTATTGTATTAGGCGTGGATGTTGAACAGAGGAAAATTTCTTTAGGACATAAACAGGTAGAAGAAAATCCTTGGAATCAATTTGAAAAACTTTATGCTGTGGGTACGGAAACACAGGGCAAGGTTGTAAGAATAATCGAAAAAGGATTAATAGCCGAACTTCCCGAACACGTAGATGGTTTTGTTCCGGCTACTCAATTAGCTACAACGAAAATTAAAAATATAGCTAATCACTTCCCTATCGATGATGTTGTTCCGTTAAAGGTAATTGAATTCGATAAGGAAAATAAGAAGATCGTATTAAGCGTTACTTTAGTGCTTAAAGAAAAATCGGAAGATGAAATCAGAGCATATCTCGATAAGCATAAATTGGACAGAGTTTCCGTTCAGGAAATTCAAAATGCCGATACAGGTGCAATTGATACTACCGATTTTCCGATTTTTGAAGTTACCGATGATAATCATCATGCATCAACGGAAAACAAAAACAAATAAATTTCAAGTTAATTTATTTATAAAGAGCGGGGACTTCCCCGCTCTTAAATTTTTAAATTTGCCTTAATGAATAATAAAGTTGCATTACATACTTTAGGCTGTAAGCTAAATTTTTCCGAAACATCAACTATTGGAAATCAATTTTTGAATAAAGGATTCGATATAATTGATATTAAAGAAAAAGCGGATATTTATGTTTTTAACACTTGCAGTGTTACGGAAAATGCAGAGAGAGAATGCAGGCAGCTTGTCCGGAGAGCATTAAGGCAAAATCCTAACGCATTTATAATTGTTACAGGCTGCTATGCCCAGCTTCGCCCGGTAGAAATAGCACGAATTGAAGGCGTTGACGTTGTTCTCGGAAGTGATGAAAAATTAAAATTGTTTTCCTACATAAATGATTTTAACAAAAAAGAATTAGCCCGTACTTATGTCTCTCCGACAAAGCAATTAAATGAATTCGGACCGGCTCATTCAACAGGTGCCGACACCAGGACAAGGGCATATTTTAAAATCCAGGACGGTTGTGATTATAAATGTTCCTTCTGTACAATTCCTCTTGCCAGAGGGACAAGCAGAAGTATGAATCCCGATGAAGTTATTTTAGAATTTAAAAAATTAATTGAGGCCGGCTATAAAGAGATAATATTAACCGGTGTTAATGTTGGAGATTACGGGAAGTCTTTTAATACGGATTTATATCATCTTCTTTTAAAGATGAGCGAAATACCCGGAGATTTTAGAATCAGAATCAGTTCAATTGAACCGAATTTATTGTCTGACAATATTATCGAACTTACCGCCCAGAGTAATAAGTTGTGTAAACATTTTCATATACCGCTGCAGAGCGGAAGCCCGAAAATCCTTAAATTAATGCAGCGAAGATATAAGGTTAAGGATTATGAAAAATTAATTTTCAAACTTAAAAAAAGAATTCCCGATGCCGGAATCGGTGTGGATGTAATCGTTGGTTTCCCGGGAGAAACAGAAGAGGATTTCCTTAAAACATACAATTTTCTGTGCGATCTGCCTGTATCTTATCTCCATGTTTTTACATATTCCGAAAGGCCGGATACAAAAGCTATTAATTTACCCGGTCCGGTCGATATTTTTGAACGGAAGAAACGCAATAATATGCTTAGAATTTTGAGTGAAAAAAAGAGAAACTTCTTTTATACCGAAATGATAAATAAAGAAGTTGAAGTCTTATTCGAAACGGAAAATCATGATGGGCTGATAAAAGGATTCACTTCAAATTATATAAGAGTAAGCCATTCGTTTAATTCGGAACTTATAAATGAAATGTCGAACGTAATTATTAATGAAGTTGATGGAGATAAATGTCTCTGCGAACTAAAAGAGATTAAAAAATCAGTTGACTTAATTGCTTGTTAATTCTAAACTTGTAGTTAAAAAATATGAAAAAAATCCTAATAATATTTATTCTATTTACTGCCTGTACCTTCCCGCAGAAGTTAAACAGTGTTAAAACCCTCGAACTGGTAAATTCACTTAAAACGACCGTTAACCAGCAGATACCGTATCAAAATATTTCATATTTCACCCAGGATGATTCTAAAAAAAGCGGCGGACTAGCAATATTACTTTCTATGTTACTTCCCGGAATGGGAGAACTTTATGCAGATAACTATTCAAGCGGAAAATACTTTACTGTGGCCGAAGGATTATTATGGGGTGTCTATATCGGGATGAATAGTTACGGAAACTGGCTAAAAGCCCAATATAAATCTTTTGCTGTTTCTTCCGGCGGAGTTAACAGCCAGGGTAAGGATGCAAATTACTATGCTACAATAGGAAATTATCTAAATGTTGATCAATATAATACTGCTCAGGCCTTATCTCAAAATTTTAAAGAAATGTATAATCCTTCAGAATATTATTGGAACTGGCAATATGTTAGCGACAGAAAGGCTTATAAGAATATGTGGGTTTCAAGCGAGCAGGCACATAATGATCTGCGGTTTGTGGTAGGCGCTTTAATTTTAAACAGAATTGCAAGTGCTATAAATGCGGCTAGGTTAGTTGCAGCATATAATAAAAGAGTTTCCGAACAAATGAGCTGGAATGTTTCGGTTGGAATTTTAAACAGTACAACCTTGCCTTCCCGGCTAACTTTTAATTTTCAAACTTCTTTTTAATTAAAAATTACTAGCCGGATAATAAATTAGAAATTCAATTACCTCATGAGGAGATAATTGAAATATAATTTTTCTTTCAATAGTGATGTAAATCATTTATATAATACCCCCCCATCATTAAAAACTACTAAACATTAAAACCGCTTCTTAAGTAACAAACATTAATTTTTTTTAATCTTTTATTAAGGTCGAATTAATAATATGTAAATAAGTTTAACAAGGTAAATTCAGGTCAAATTTACAATTAAAAAAACTAATTATTAAAAATAATTTGAGGAGAAATATTTCAATGAAATCTCATTTATTAAACTTGTTTGTTGTTGCAGCATTTTTATTAACAATCGGTGCCGGTACTGCCTTTTCTCAAGAAACTCCGCAATCCAAAGTGAAAAAAGTTGAAAAGAAAGAGCATGTAATGAAAGCAGAAAAAAAAGTTGTTAAACATGCAAAAGTTGAAAAGAAAAGCGCTAAAAAAGCTGTTAGGCATGCTAAGGTAGAAAAGAAAGAAGCCAAAAAAGCTGTTAGGCATGCTAAGGTAGAAAAGAAAGAAGCCAAAAAAGCTGTTAAGCATGCTAAGGTAGAAAAGAAAGAAGTTAAGAAAGCCGTTAAACACGCTAAAGTTGAGAAGAAGGAAGTAAAAAAAGTCGAACAGAAATAATTTCTTTTCACTGATTTATACATATTAAAGGAGAGTTTTATTACTCTCCTTTTTTGTTTAATTTTCTTCTATGAGAATTTTAACAGTTGAAGACGAAAAGAAGGTAGCATCCTTTATTAAAAAAGGCCTGGAGGAAGAATATTTTAGTGTAGATATTGCCGGAGACGGCAAAGAAGGATTAAAGCTGATTGATTCCGAAGAGTATGACTTGATAATAATGGATATAATGCTGCCGTTTATAGATGGTATTACCCTGGTAAAAGAAATCCGTAAAAGAAAAATAATTACGCCAGTTTTAATGTTGACTATAAAAGACAGCATAAAAGATAAAGTTGAAGGACTAGATGCAGGCGCCGACGATTATCTTACAAAACCTTTTGCATTTGAAGAACTGCTGGCAAGAATAAGAGCATTGCTCAGAAGAAATGAAAATATAAAAACCACAAAGTTAACGGTCGGCGATTTAATTCTTGATCTTCAGTCGCATAGAGTATTTAGAAAAGATAAAGAAATTATTTTGACTCCGAAAGAATACTCTATCCTGGAATACCTGATGAGGAATGCAAATAAAGTTGTTTCCCGGACTAAACTTATCGAACATGTTTATGACTATCATTTCGATACTGAAACAAATATAATTGATGTGTATATAAATAAAGTAAGAACAAAAGTTGATACCGGCTCCGACAAGCAATTAATTTTTACAATACGCGGAATCGGTTATATTATAAAGGATAATGAATAAGATAGCAGTGTCCTAATTTGCTCACCTAAGTCATGGTTCGACTTCGCTCACCATGATAAATATATTTAACTCGTCATCCCGAGCGGAGTCGAGGGATGATTTATTTGTTCATAATTTCTGTACATCAGGGCACTACCAATAGGATTATAGAAATTTCTTTTAAAATATTTATTTTATGTTTCGCAAATTAAAAAATTTTGTTTCCTCCACCCGGTTTAAAACCACACTATGGTACTCAATACTATTTTTAGTTTTGGAAGTCCTGTTAGGTGTTTTTATTTATATAAACCTCTACCAAACCTTAATGGACAATCTTGATATAGGTTTAAAATCTCAGGCTAAAGCCATACTGCACGCTGTTGCAGATAAACATGTGGACATCGAACACTTTGTTCCGGATTCGGTTTATTCCGATCCCGAAGACTTTGTATGGGACATAATTTATAATGAAATTGCTTTTAATTTAAGAAATAATTTTATCCAGATAGGCATTAAGAATAAAATTTACTTTCGTACGGCAAATTTAAATGAAGATACTTTATCCTTTCCTGCGAGGAAGCTGCCGATAAATCTATTCAACTTTTCAGATACCTCGTTATCGGCAAAACCTATACGCTGCGTAAAATTGATTTCAGGAAATTATAATGTTATAGTGGCCTTTCCAATTCAAACTATTTCTCAGACATTAAACAGCCTGGCACATATATTTATCATATTAGCGCCTATATTTTTTATAGTTTCCATAATCGGCGGATCTATAATTTCCGCAAAGTCACTTTCAAGAATAGACGCAATTATCAAAAAAACGGAGGAGATTACCGCGCTCAACCTCGATGAAAAAATCGGGGGTGAAAAGTATAGTGACGAGTACGGAAGACTGGTAAAGAAAATGAATGAAATGATAAGCAGAATAAAGACTTCTATTGATTATATGAATCAGTTTTCAATATCCGCTGCTCATGAGCTTAAAACACCTTTAACTATTTTACGCGGTGAAACGGAAGTTGCCTTAAAGTCGCCTAAAACTCCCAAAGAATATATTGAAGTTCTGAAAAGCAACTATGAAGAAACAATCAGATTAACCAAAATAATCGACAACCTTTTCTTTATATCTAAAATCGATCATTCAATGATTGATATTACAAAGACAAGAATAAATCTCGACGAATTCTTAATTAATACGGCAGACAATTTGGAAATTTTAGGTGCCGATAAAAATATCAAACTCAGGGTAGAATCCGAAACAAATTCATTTATTGAAGTCGACAAAGAATTGATGCTGCAGGCGTTTTCAAATCTCATTGATAATGCAATTAAATACGGCGATGAAAACAATACCGTAATTTTAAAAGGTGAAAACCTGGAACCGGATAGAGTGAAGATTAGTGTTATAAATTCCGGTGATGGTATTCCCGACGAAGCATTACCTAAAATATTTGACCGCTTTTACAGAGTCGAATCGTCTAGGAACAGAAATACCGGCGGCGTGGGCCTTGGGCTGTCGGTCGTTAAAGCTATTGTTAACTGGCATAATGCGGAAATATTTGTTGAATCAAATCATGAAGGGATGACTGAATTTTCCATTATTATGCAAAAGGCGGTTTAACAATTCACTTATTGTAAATACTAAAATCATAACCTTTATTGATAAAATAATCCTTATTCTTTTCAAGAAAATCTTCAATCGATTCTATCGATATAACTTTAGTAATACCATATTTCAAAAATTTTTGCCGCTTTGCAAAAACATCTCCCTTGTAAGGAATCACCGGGTTGTATTTCAGGTTGCCTTCTAAAGGTGCAGGCTCCAGTATGTTTTCGCCTTCCTCGGCAACCCATTCAATTATTCCCACAAGTTCAAAGTTAGGAACGCCATCCCTTGAAGCCAAAACCAATCCTCCGCTGTAACCGTTGTTAACAACGGCATCAATAAAAAAAGAACCGCTTTTATCAAAATTAGGGCTGCTTACTATTGCTCGGGAAATCATTTTATAGCTTAAAGGATAACCGAAAATATAAACAAAGTCTCCCCATTCAAGCTCCTTCGCTTTACCGAACGGATAATTGAATACCGGAAAACGAATTGCATCGCTCAGGCTGTAACGATTTCCTAATATCGTTATGTCCTCTTTCTTATCCGACAATATTTCTTTAACCTCGCTTCCGTCCGGAAAACCGGCAGTATAAATGAGTTCTTTTGTTTTGAATGCTATGCTCTGAACATTATCGGTCGGGCTGCCGCTTATTTCGCCATAATAAGAGACAACCGTATCCGGGAAATCAATAACATGCTCGCATGTTAATAGCCCCAGGATTCCATTTGAAGAATAAATTAATGTTGCTGTACCGGAAGTAGATTTGTCCTGATATATTGTTTTTATCGACCTGAGATTAATTACAGAATCATTTAAATCTTTTAACTTAATTTTGCTGTCATCGCCAAAAATATAAGCTTTGTAAAATGCAATGCAGTTTATTCGATAAATTGTATGGCTTATTTCATCCAGTTCTTTCGAACTGTTTTTATAAGGAAATTCACTATCATATTTTCCGTTGCCTTCCGCAGGATGTTGAGTATTATACGAAGATGACGAACATGAAAGGTTTAAACCCATGATAAGCACCCCGAAAAATACCGCTAATTTTACAGGACGTTTCATAAATGCTCCTCAATCCAATATTACATTAAGACCACATTTAACAATAAAGCTTTTTTTCAATTAAAACAAGAATTAAGTGATAATTGGTCGAAGCGAAATAACGAGGCGCTGCATAATGCTTTTATTTGTCAACAGAATATAGAAAAACTTTGCCCGGCCGGGAAAGATAAAAATGTTTATCGCATTTAAACAAAAATATTTTTACATTTAATTACAAATAAGCAGATATGATGTTAAAAGCGGGAAGAATATTACTAAAGAAATAACTTTGGGGAGAATTCCGGACGGATAAACCGATTTTCTTTTTAATTGTATGCTTTATAAATAAAGTTAATAAATAATTAAATGAGATTAGAAATGAAGTATACAAAACCAAAAAGTATAATAGTTTTCTCAATCATTATTTTCTTTTTAGGAGTAATGATGTTTGGTTATTGGACAAAGTACATAATTGATGGTATGCCGCTTAAAACCATCCCGATTGCATCCGAAGGTGTTGCTGCAATACTTGCATTGATAACCGGGATTGGTCTTTTTAAAATGCGGAAATGGGCTTTTGCAACCGGAATTCTTGTTTCCGGTTTTTGGATGTATGGCTGTATCGGAGGAATAAATATGGTACTCTATGACTTAATAGTTCATAAACAATTAAATTATCAATCACCCGTTGGGGAATGGACAGATGCAGTTTTATTTATAGTAATTACAATATGGGCAGCAATTGTAGTAATCTATCTTTGGAGAATGCGAAAGATATTTTTATAAAAAAATTTTAAAAATAATATTAACTATTAAAATCAAATTAAGAGCTAAATCCTGTTATGTAAAAAAGTAAAGTTTGCAAATTTATCCGCGACAAAATCAATGCAGCTGATAACAGCAGTAACCAGGATTAAAACGGAGTATACTAAAGACAAACATATCACTGAATACCGCAAATAAATAAAAGGAGGAGATATGAAAAAGTTAATTTCATTCGGCTGTTTTTCAATTTTTTATATTTTGCTTGCCGGCTGCGCTGCGTTTCAGCCGACGTATTACGGAACGTACAATATTAGTTTGCAGCAAGCTGACAGACCCGCCGTTGCCGATGCAAAATACGGTAATGTAAATATATCGCCGCTCACCGAAAACGGCAGAAACAAATATGTATTTGAAGATGAAATGGTTGGAATAACCTGGGATGCCGAAGCAGACGACCTTTCCGCTCTTTTTGTAAATAAAACCTCAAGTCCCATAAAAATTATTTGGGATGACGCCGCTTATATTGATGAAAACGGTGTGAGTCACAGAATAATTCACAGCGGTATAAAATACAGCGAAAAAGATAAACCCCAGTTGCCAACTAAAATTGCACCTAACGGTAAAATTGAAGATGCAATTATCCCGACTAATTTGGTTTATTTTGAAGAAGGATATTACGGGGAAAATGATTTCAAAGCCGGCCGGTGGATAGAGAAACCTTTATTTGAATACTGCCGGATCGGAGGCAATGAAGATTCCGCAATACGCCTGCTTCAAAGCAATGTCGACAAAACTTTCCAAATACTTCTTCCGCTGAATATTGAAAAGATAGTGTATGATTATGTTTTCACATTCCGGGTTAAGGACTATATTTACAAAGGCAGGTATTGATGCAAAATGCAGTAATAAGTTTTTTTAAGAAATTCAAATTTCATATTTTACAAATTAATTCGGGGGCGGGCAGTAATCAGGAATATGGCACATAATACTGCCTGCCTAAAATAAGTTATAAGTAACCGAAATGATATACCATATTGTAAAAGAAAAAGATTATCTATCACAAGTTAGAGAAGACAGCTACATGCCGGTTAATATGGGCGATTTAGGTTTTGTACATTGTGCGCTTGAAGAATCGGTTATACCTGTTGCCAATGATTATTATTCCAACGCTGAAGATAAACTAATTCTTTTGGAAATTGACCCTTTGAAATTAAAATCGGAAACACGTTATGAAGCGGCCGTACCCGATAAAGGTGTTGGAACGCAGCATTTAAATTCATCACCCGTTTTCCCTCACGTATACGGACCTATTGACAATTTTGCTGTTGTCGGAATCGGGGTATTGTTAAAAGTAAATAATGGTTATGAATGGCCCGAAAAGTTTGTTTCGTTTGAAGAATTTAAAAAAAGATAAATTATTTTTAAACCTTCCTTAGCAGCTGCCGCACACATACTATTTGCTAAATATTTAATGATCTTTTTCCGGAAAGTATTAATTTAATTCGTCAAAATAAATTTTACAACGAATATTAAAAGGGGTTATTATGAATACGGAAGCTTTAGGAAGAACCGGAACGGGAAGGTTCTTCATGAGAATTATGGCCGCAATAATGGAAAGCCGTTTGCGGTACAAATTTTTCGGGCCTCAAA